>JAICWX010000534.1 GCA_025934635.1 Streptosporangiaceae bacterium
CCGATTTCATGCGGATCCTCGGCGCGCCGCCCAGCAGTCCCAGCCCGCCCTGGCCAACGTGCCCGCCGCCCAGCGCCAGCCCGGCGATCTCGTGTTCTTCCCCGGCCACGTCGGGATCTTCGCGGGCGACGGCGTCATGGTCGACGAACCGCACACCTACGACCCGCCGTCCCGCCCGGGTGGCCAGTGGACACAGGTCTACGCCCGCACCGATCCGGTCGGCCCGAATGTACTTGGCTGACACGGAAACTGGGTCCCGGTGGGCGCGCGGCAGCGGACCCTGGCCGGTGTGGCGGCCAGGGCCGGTGCTGGGGGGTCTGCCCGGCGGGTGGCCGGGTCTGGGTCCGGCGGCGGCTCCGGTGCTGCGGGGATCAGGGTGCGTTGCCGGCCGCGGATGCTAAGCGGCCTCCGGCGGGCTGATGGTGATGGTGATGGCGCGGCCGGGGTAGAGCTTCTGGAGACGCCGTTCGAGGTAGGCGCGCTGCTGGGCGGGGGATTCCCGGCGGGTGTAGAAGTCCGCGCCCAGGTCCTGGTAGGGAGTGCCGGTCTTGAGGACCTGGTAGGCGATCTTGAGCAGGGTGTGCGCGATCGCGGTGATCGCCTTCTTCTTCGCGCCCGGGTTCTTCTCCCCGCCGAACCGGCGGACCAGCCGGCTGTACCGGGCCTGCAGCCGCCCCCGGACCCGGATCGCGTTCCAGGCGGCCTGGATCAGCACCGGCTTGATGTAGGCCCCGGCGTCGCCAGTGCGGCCGTGCTTGCGCTTGCGGGCGCTGATGTTGTTGCCGGGGCACAGGCTCACCCACGATGCCAGCTTCTCGTGGCTGGCGAAGTGCCGGTGCGGGGCCGGGCCGATCTCGGCCAGCCACCCCTGCGCGATCACGTCCCCGACGCCGGGAACGGTCTTGAGCAGGTCCAGCTCCCGCTGCCAGCGCCCGGCCTTGTCCGCGATCTGCCCGTCCAGCCCGGCGATGGCCTGGTCAAAGACGGTGATCCGGTCCCGGTGCAGCCGGCACAGCAGCGCGTGGTGCCCGGTGAACCGCCCGGCCAGCGCCATCGACAGGTCCGCCAGCTTGCCCGCGGTCCGCATCCGGCCGATCGCCAGGTCCGCCAGCACGGCGCCGCGGCGCTCCCCGTCGATCAGCGCATCGATCATCGCGGTGGCCGAGACCCCGGTAATCTCGGAGGCAACCGAGCCGAGCTTGATGCCGGCCGATTCCAGCGCCTTGCCCAGCCGCTGGATCTCCGAGGTGCGGGCCTGCACGGTCTTGATCCGGTACCTGGTCAGGTCCCGCACCTCCTTAAGCTCCGCCGGCGGGATATAGGACCCGCGCAGCAGCCCGCACTCGAACAGCTCGGCCAGCCGCCGGCAGTCCGCCGCGTCGGTCTTATGACCCTTCAGTGCCCTGACGTGCGCCGGGTTGACCACCGCGACCTCGTCGAAGTCCTGCTCGCACAGGGCGTAATACACCGGGTCGGTGTAGATCCCGGACGCCTCCATCACCACGTGGGTGACGCCCCGGGCGCGCAGGTCGCGGGCCACCGCCTGCAGCACCCCGTAAAACGTCCGGTACTCGAAGATCTCGGTCTTGCGGGTCCACGGCTTCTCACCCGGGGACCGGATCGCGACCTTGATCATGTCCTTGTGCACGTCGATCCCGGCGACATGCTCATGCGCCACTCTCACCTGCGGCCACCTCCTGCAGCAGCTTCATCTGGACTGGGATGGCACGCCGCCGGCCAGAGCCCCCGGGCCAGTACAGGAGACTGACACACGCGCACGCAGCAGCAGCAGGGGTTACCCGCAAGGGGGCTCTCAGAACCTGTCTATTACACGGCCACGAACGGTCCAAGCCGGAACGGTCACGACCGGCGGCAGCCACCACGAGCATGCACCTTCCGCCCCCGCCCCGCAGCCCGGGCACCGCAAAAGACCCCCGCCCGTCACGGCCCGTGCCCGCCCGCGGCGGCAAGGGACCCAGTTCCCGTCACCCACGGCAGAACCACGCAGTGGCTCATGATTTCTATTACCAGATCGCCGTTCAGGTCGCCGTGTCCGCTCCCGTCATGTGCCTGCAGCCCGCTAACCCGGCCGGAGGGGCCGGGACGGCCATCGTCCAGCAGCGCTGCACTGGCGTCCAGGCCCAGACTGGGCGCCGCTGAGCACGTGGACGCCACGGGCACAACCATCGCACGGCGTATCGGCCGTCTGGGTTTCCCTCGTACCGTGGACACATCGCCTTAAAGGAAGGACAGGGCGATGGCAGAGACGCGCAGGAAGTTCGATCGGGACTTCAGGGAGGGCGCGGTGCGGCTGGTGCGGGAGACCGGCCGCCCGGTCGCGCAGGTCGCCAGGGATCTCGGTATTAACGAGGGGACCTTGGGGAACTGGGGTGTGCCGCGAACGCGAGGAGGTCGCCTGGGGTAGTAAGGCGATTGATTTGCGGTGCTGTGCGGGAGATGGGGAATTGCTGGCTCCCTGGCGTCGCCCTGCGGGGGGAGGCGTCAAGCCGCCTCATGCTGCGTTGGCTGAAAACCGTCGTGGTGAGCGATGGGGAAAAGGCCTGGTTGACGGGTCAGGCGGGGACCGGGAAGGCGAGCGTGAGCGAATCGCTGAGGACGTGCCGAGACCAGGAAGATGGCATCAGAACCGGGGCATCCCAGTAGCTCCGGGATGAGCCTGGCGGATACCCGTTTACTGGCCGGCGGTGCCCGGCATGAAGGCGGCGCGAGCCCGGTCTGCGGCTGTCGCACGGAACGCGGGAAGGCGGGTGCCGGTACTGCGCCCGGATTGTTCCGGGTGCGAGAGGGAGCGCGCCGGGCAGCGGAAACTGCGAGGCGCTGAGTACCGTCACGGCACCGGCTGGCGGACCGGCTCGTAGTAGTGCTGAGGCTCCTGTAATGGGGGCGGAGCGAAGGGGCCGGCTCATCTGGATTTGTTCGCATGGGCAACCGGGCCCTATGGCCTGGGAGGAGACGCGTGAGCAGGTCAGGGGCGCAGGAAAAGCCCGTTTGGGATACCGAAGCAGCTCGTGTGGGAGGCGTATAGGCGGGTCAAGGCGAATAAGGGTGCGCCGGGGGTGGACAGGCAGTCCCTGGACGACTTCGAGGCCGATCTGAGGAACAACCCCTATAAGATCTGGAACCGGATGTCGTCTGGGACCTATTTCCCGCCCCCGGTGCGCGCGGTGGAGATCCCCAAGCCGCATGGCGGGGTGCGAATCCTCGGGGTGCGCGGATGCCGGCGGAGCAGCTCCGGGCGCGGCGGCGGGTGCTGGCGGAGCGGCTCGGCAACGTGGAGCACGTGCTGGCCGGGACGCTGGCCGGGCAGTCGCGCCGGTGCGGGCGGCCCGGGTGCCGGTGCGTGGACGGCGAGCCGCACGGCCCGTATGCCTACTTCACCCCGCGGCCGGGAGGGCGCGGCCGGGCACGGTACGTGCCGGCGGGCCTGGCGGAGGCGGTGCGCCGCTACCTGCAGCGCGGCACGGAAGTCGAGGCTGTGCTGGCGGAGATCTCGGCGATCAACGCCGAGCTGCTGGCCCGGAGGGAGCTGGAGTAGCCGGTGGCCGCCGTCCTGCTGACCGGGGCAGCGCGGGCCGAGGCCGTGGCGGCCGTGGCCGGCATGACGTCCTGCGCGCTGAGAGGCGGCGGCGGTGAACGGCGAGCACAAGATCACCAGCGGGCACCGGGCGCGGACCGCCCTGGTCTACCTGCGCCAGTCGACCCTGGTCCAGGTCCGCGAGCACACCGAGTCGACGATGCGGCAGTACGCGCTGGCCGATGTTGCGGTCAGGCTGGGCTGGGCGCCGCGGGACGTGGAGGTCATCGACCGGGACCTGGGCCTGTCCGGGACGTCGGCGGCGCGCCGGCAGGGGTTCCGCGACCTGATGTCGCGGGTCTGCCTGGGCGAGGTCGGGGCGGTGCTCGGCCTGGAGGTCTCCCGCCTGGCCCGCTCCAGCGCGGACCTGGCCCGGCTGGCGGAGATGGCCCGGCTGACCGGCACGCTGCTGATCGACAGCGACGGTGTCTACGACCTGTCGGACTTCAACGACTGGCTGGTGCTGGGCCTGAAGTCCACGATGAGCCAGGCGGAGCTGCACATCATGGCCGGACGGCTGCAGGCGGCCAAGCTGGCCGCCGCCGAGCGCGGCGAGCTGCGCGCCCCGCTGCCGGTCGGGCTGGTCTACGACGACGACGGCACGGTCGCGGTCGACCCCGATGCCGAGGTCCGGGCCGCTGTCGCTGACGTCTTCGCCTGCTTCGCCGCCGCCGGGTCCGCCTACGGCGTCGTGGCGGCGTTCGCCGGCCGCAAGTTCCCCCAGCGCGCCTACGGCGGCGCGTGGGCCG
>JAICWX010000204.1 GCA_025934635.1 Streptosporangiaceae bacterium
CGCTGGTCGAGCAGGTGCGCACCAGCTACTCCGGCGGCGAATTCCAGGAGGCGGCCCGGGCGGCCGAGGCCCTCCCGGACGACTTCGTGCACCGGATGGCGCTGGCCGGCGGCTCGGCCGAGGCCCGCCAGCACATCCGCACCCGGGCCGGGCCCGGCATCGACTCCATCACCGTCTTCCCGCTCGGTGCCCGGCGGATGCACACCGTCGAGCGCTTCCGCGCCTGTGTTGCTCAGGAGGAACAGCCATGATCGTCATCGACAACGGGGCCATCCTGACCATGGACGACGCCCGCACCGTCCACTTCGGCGGCCACGTCGTGATCGACGGCGACCGCATCACCGCCGTGGGGGAGGGCCGTTACCAGGGCAACGGGGACGCCGAAGTGATCGACGCGGCCGGGATGGTGGTCCTGCCCGGCCTGATCGACCTGCACTACCACACCGCGATCGGCAAGGGATTCAGCGACCACCTGCCGCTGTGGGAGTACCTCGACACCTGCTGGTACCCGCTCATCCGCAACCTGGACGCCGACGCCGCCTACTGGGCGGCGGCCGCGAGCTACCTGGAGTCCGTCAAGTGCGGGGTCACCACCGTCAACGACATGTACCGCCGGGTCCCCGACCTGGCCCGGGCGGCCGTCGACATCGGCATCCGGGCGGTGCTGTCCAACGACGTGGCGCTGGACGAGCACAACCTGGACACGCTGCAGGACAACAAGGACGCCCACGACGCCGCGCACGGGACCGGTGACGGCCGGGTCGAGGTCTACGTCGGCATCGAGTGGCTGCCGCTGGCTTCCCCGGAACTGCTGCGGGACGCCCGGACCCTGGCCGACGAGCTCGGCACCGGCATCCACGTGCACCTCAACGAGTCGCTGACCGAGGTGGAGAACAGCAAGGAGCGGTTCGGCCAGCGCCCCACCGAGGTCGCCTACGACGCCGGCCTGCTCGGCCGCAACACCATCGCCGCCCACTGCGTCTGGCTCTCCGACACCGAGATCGCCCTGATGCGGGAGACCGGCACGCAGATCTCGCATAACCCGAGCTCGAACGCCAAGCTCGGCAACGGCATCGCCCGGCTGCCGGAGATGCTCGCCGCGGGCCTGAACGTCGGGCTCGGCCACGACGCCGCCGAGTGCAACAACAGCCTGGACATGTTCGAGGTGATGAAGTTCGCCTCGCTCATGCACCGGGCCGCCCGGGTCGACGCCAGCCTCCAGCAGGCGCCGGACGTGCTGGCCATGGCGACCCGCAACGGCGCCGCCGCCCTCGGGCACCAGACCGGCCAGCTCAGCGCCGGCCGCAAGGCCGACGTGATCCTGGTCGACACCCGCAACGTCATGTTCACCCCGCTGGTCCCCGGCAACCCCGAGCAGCTGTACTCGCACCTGGTGTTCGCCGCCAACGGCAGCGCGGTCGACACCACCATCGTGGACGGCCGGGTGCTGATGCGGAACCGGCGGCTGCTCACCATGGACGAACCGGAGATCCTGCGGCAGGCAAATGCCGCGTTCCAGCGCGTCCTGGCCCGCATCTAGGTTGACATCCTCCCCACCTGAAGGCGGAGATTCCAGCTGCTCACAACCCGGTGAAGGAGGGAGGCAGTTGAGGTTCGCGGTTCACGGGCCCGGCACTCCGGAAGCCTCCCCGCACAGTCACGGCGTGCCCCGCCGCGATGTTCCTGGCCGCGTTCACGTCAGCATGGCAGGCGTAACCGCAGGCCGTGCACGCGAACCGCGCTTGGCTCTTGCGCGATTTCCTGTCCACGTGCCCGCACGCCGAGCACCGCTGGCTCGTGAACGCGGGATTGATCTGGAGGTCTTCGACTCTGATCAGGTCGAACCGCCGCACGATCTCCGTGGACCTCTGCTCTGCCCAGTCCTTGCGCCGGTCCGTCTCCCGCGCTTTGACCCGCGCGACGGCCAGCCGTACCTTCCCGCGGCGGGCCGAGCCCCGCTTGGCTCGGGCGAGCTTGCGTTCCAGCCGCCGCAACCTCGTTTTCTCCCGCCAGGTCAGGCCCGGGACGCGCAGCCGCTCCCCAGTGGACAGGGCCGCGGCGACCTTGACGCCCCGGTCGATACCCACGACCCGGCCGTTGCCGGGGGCGGGAACCGCTGGTGGGATTGCGGCGAATGCGACATGCCAGCGGCCGGCACGGTCCATTGTGACCCGGTAGGACTTCGCCCCCGCGGGGACGGCGCGGGACCAGCGGAACCGGACCCACCCCGTCTTTGGCACCCGGATCACGCCGGTGTTGCGGTTGAGTCGGCGCACTTGCCCGAGCTTGACGTCGACGATCCGGAATCCCTCGTCGCGGCCGGCCTTGCGCCAGGACGGACGCCCGGCTGGGTTGCCTCGGTCAAAGAACGCGGCCACCGCCTGGGCGAAGTCTCGCAGCGCCTGCTGCTGCACCATATAAGATCCGGAGGCCAGCCACGGATGCTCAGCGCGCGCTGCGGTGAGCTGCCGGGACTGCTCCAGGTAGCCCGGTACGCTCGCGCGGCCTGGGCGCCAGTGTGCATGCTGCTCGACTGCGAGATTCCACACGAAGCGGGCGTGCCCGCAATGGTCCCGCAGCAATGCCTCTTGGGTGAGCGTTGGGAACAAGCGGTAGCGGGACATGCGAACACACTATCGACTGGCACTGGCATTTTGAGGGAGGTGACGCGGCGTTTCCTCCCCGGGCTACAGTCCAGGGTCTTTATGCCGCGATCGTAATGACGTACGCGCTGGACGACGGAGGGCACCGGCAGCTCAAGGACACCGTGTACCTGCAGTTGCGGGACGACATCGTCACCGGCGCCCTGCCGCCGGGTGCGGTGCTACGGGAGGCCGAGCTGGCCGCTCGCTTCGGCGTGAGCAAGACCCCGCTGCGCGACGCGCTCGTCCGGCTGTCCAAGGACGGTTTCGTCGAGATCCCGCCGTACCGCAGCGCGGTGGTGGTCGGCTACAGCCGCACCGACCTGCGCGAGATCTACGAGCTGCGCGAGCTGCTCGAAGGGGCGTGCGCCCGGCAGGCGGCCTTCCACATCAGCGCGGACGCGCTGGCCGAGCTGTCCCGGATCGTCCGGGCCAGCGCCGAGTGCGTGCACGGGGACGAGGTGATCCCCGGCCGGGAGGACGAGCTGACCGGGCTGCACGATCAGTTCGACCTCGTCATGTACGCCCAGTCGCGCAACGGCCGGATCGACGAGATGGTCGGCAACATCCGCGGCCACATCCAGCGCATCGGCCGGCTGACCACCGGGATCCCCGGCCGCCTGGCCAAGTCGGTCCGTGAGCACCAGGCCATCTACGAGGCGATCGTGCAGCGGGACGGCGCCGCCGCCGAGTCGCTGATGCGCCGGCACATCCTGTCCGTGATGGCCGACCAGCTGACCAGCATCGCCGAAACGCCCAGCGTCGGCTAGGCGCGCAGGAAGGACGGTCCGACCATGCCCACCCGAACCGACACGCTGGTCATCGGGGCCGGCGCGGCCGGCCTGTTCTGCGCCCTGCGCTGGGCGGAGCGCGGCTCGGTGACCGTCGTCGAGGCCGGCCCGGACGCCGGGAACCCGCCGCCGCGCTGGGGGCTGTACGACTACGTCCTGCCCGAGGCGCACTATTACCGCTACACCGACGCCGGCACCGGCAAGGCCATCCCGCAGGGCCGGGGCCTGGGCGGCGGGTCGACGGTCAACTCCGCGGCCGCGCTGCGCGGCCAGCCCTGGTGCTACGACGGCTGGCAGGTCCCCGGCTGGAGCTGGGCCGACTGCCTGGAGGGGTTCCGGGGGATCGAGTCGGACCAGCAGTACCCGGACGCCGCCTACCACGGCGCCGACGGCCTTATCCCGGTGACCCGCCTCGAACCGGGACCGCTGGATACGGCGGTGTTCGACTGGTGCCGCCGCGCCGGGCACCCGGCCACCGACGACCACAACGCCCCCGGCGCGCTCGGCTACGGCGTCTGGACCACCAACCGGCGCGACGGCGGCCGGTGGGGCGCCTGGGCCGGCGTGGTCCCGGCCGCCCGGCAGGCCGGGGTGCGGATCCGCCCGGACACGGCGGCCGGGCGCCTGGTCTTCGACGGCACCCGCTGCACCGGCGCCGACGTCACCGGGCCGGACGGTCCCGAGCGGATCACGGCCGGCCGGGTCATCGTCTGCGCGGGCGCCTACGGCTCCCCGGCGCTGCTGATGCGCTCCGGCATCGGCCCGGAGGCGGTGCTGGGCCGGCTGGGCGCCGAGCCGGTCTCGGTTCTGCCGGGCGTCGGCGCGAACCTGATGGATCATCCCTGGTGCCTGCTCGACGTCGACGTCACCGACCCGGCGCTGATCGAGGCCCGGCCGGTCAGCGGGGCACTGCTCCGCTACGAGCTCGACGCCGCCCGCGGCGAGCACGTCGAAGCCGAGATCTTCCCGTGGCAGACCCGGCCGTACGATCTGGCCTCCCCGCCCACCCGGGTGTCGTTCACCGCGGCCCTCATGGCGCCGCGTAGCCGCGGCCGGTTCGAGCTCGGCCCCGACGGGCCCGAACTGCACGTGGGTCACCTGGCCGAGGACGCCGACGCCGCCGGCCTGGCCGAGATCGTGGCCACGACCGCGGCGCTGCTGGAATCCCTGGCTAAGGACGGCGTGGTCGTAATCCCGGAGGACGCGTGGTGGCGCCAGGGCGACCTGGCTGCCGCCTCCCGCGCGGCGGTGAGCAGCTACCACCACCACAGCGGCACCTGCCGGATGGGCGACCCCGCCGCGGCGGGCCCCGATGCGGCGGGCATTGTCGTGGGGCCTGACCTGGCCGTGCTCGGCACGAGCGGTCTCGCGGTGGCCGACTCGTCCGTCATGCCGGTCATCCCGCGCGCGAACACCAACCTGGCCTCGATGATGATCGGCTACCGCTCCGCCGACGTTGGCGCGTCATGAGATCTCAGCGTGAGTTCGCCCAGCCTAACCCCGCTGGCAGCAAGAAACAGAAAAGTAACATGCAGGCATTGACCCCGGCGGTTACTCCTCTCTAATCTCAGATCTTAGATCTCAGATCTTTACCTGAGGCGCGTCCCCGACCGACGGAGGCACCGAATGGTCCACAAATCAGACGCCGGGTCGAGCGCGCTGGAAGCCTCGACCTTCGGTGGCCGCATGCCCTCCGGCTCGGGCGACCTGGCGATCGAGACGCACGGCATCACCCCCGTACCCGAAGACAACCGCTACGGCACCCCCCGGCGCCTGTTCACCGTGTGGTTCGCCCCGCAGATGAACATGACCGGCGTGTTCACCGGCTCACTGGCCATCGTGTTCGGCCTCGGCTTCTGGCTCGGCCTGCTCGCCATGGTCATCGGCACGCTGCTGGGCTCGCTGCCGGTCGCCTACCTGTCGACCTGGGGCCCGCGCACCGGCACCGGCCAGCTGCCCGCCTCGCGGATGGCCTTCGGCGCGACCGTGGTCCTGCCGGCCATCGTCCAGTGGCTCTCCTCGATCGCCTGGGACGGCCTGGTCGGCCTGTTCGGCGGCGAGGCGCTGTCGACCCTGCTCCACGTCCCGTTCTGGGTGGGGGTGCTGATCGTCCTGGCCCTGCAGGGGGCGGTGGGCATCTTCGGCTACGAGCTCATCCACCGGGTCGAGGCCGTGATGACCGTCGTGCTCGTCATCACGTTCGCCGTGCTGACCATCAAGCTGCTCAGCGGCAATCACCAGATCGTGACGCCGCCGACCGTCCACCACGGCGATCTCGTCGGCTCGTTCATCCTGGAGGTCACCGTCGCGCTGAGCCTGGCCATCTCCTGGGCCAGCTACGCCTCGGACTACAGCCGCTACCTGCCGCCGTCCACCCCGCGCAAGCCGGTCTTCTGGTACAGCATGGGCGGCATCGTGCTCGGCTACATCGCCATCCAGGCCATCGGGATCGCCGGGGCCAAGGCGCTCGGCGCCGAGACCGCCGCGGGCGTCCGCGACATCATGGGTGGCGGCTTCCTCGGCGCCCTGGCCCTGATCGTGATCGCCCTCGCCTCGGTCGGCTCGAACGTCATGAACGACTACAGCGGCTCGCTCGCCCTGCAGACCGTCGGCGTCCGGGTCCGCCGGCCGGTGTCGGCGGTGGTGGTCACGGTCATCGCCTTCTTCCTGATCCTGTGGATGCACGGCGGGAACACCGCCTCCCGGTTCGAGAACGTGCTGCTGTTCGTGGGCTACTGGATCCCCGCCTTCGTCGCGATCGTCACCATCGACTGGTACTACCGCGCGCGGGGCCGCCACACGATCAATCCCGCCCGTGAGAGCACCCCGCAGGCCGACGCGATCGCCGCCATCGTCACGTTCGTGGTCGCGTTCGGTGTCTCCGTCCCGTTCATGGACACCTCCATCATCGTCGGCCCGGTCGCCAAGGCCTGGCACGGCGCCGACGTCGCCTACTTCGTCAACTTCGGTGTCGCGGCCATCATCTACGGCGGCTACCGGGTCTGGCGGCACCGCGCGGCCGCCCCCGCCGCCGCGGTCGGGACGCCGGCCCAGACCCTCGGGAGCGGCCGGTGACGGCGCCGGCGACCGGGCACGGGCCAACCGGACCGGTCTCCGTCGACACGATCGTCACCGGTGAGTGGATCATCACGCTCAACGCGGACCGCGAGATCTACTCCGGCGGCGCCATCGCGGTGACCGGCGGGATCATCACCGACGTCGGCAAGCGCGACGCGATCCTGGCCCGGTACCGGCCGGCCACCCTGATCGACGAGCCGGACAGCATCGTCATCCCCGGCCTGGTCAACGGGCACCGGCACCTGCTGTGCTGCGCCAAGGGGGCCATGCCGGAGGGCGGCCAGACGCTGTCCGCGCTGCGCCAGTTCATCTACCCCTCGTTTGCCGCCCTCACCGAGGACGACATGGGTGTCTACGCGCGGCACGCGGCCGCCGAGATGATCCGGTTCGGCACCACGCTGTTCGAGGAGCCGGGCTGCAACCACCTCGACGCCGTGCTCGAGGCGCTCGCCGCCTCGGGCATCCGGGCCCGGACCGGGCCCTGGACGTGGGACCAGGCGGGCCCGGCCGGCGCCGACGGGCTGCCCGACTGGCTGGCGATGGACGCCGACGCGGCGCTGGAGCGGCTGCGCGAAGGCATCCAGACCGTCCGCAAGTTCGGCCACCCGCGGATCCTCGACGCCGTCACGATCGAGGGCGTGGGCACCTGCTCGGACGCCCTCAACCGGGGCGCCGCCGACCTGGCCCGCGAGTACGACAGCCTGTTCGTACTGCACAAGTCCACCAGCCAGGCCGAGGTCGAGCTCGAGCTGCGGGTATTCGGCGAGCGCCCGGTCGCGCACATGGACACCATCGGCGCGCTGCACGACCGGGTGCTGCTCAACCACATGACGAGCCTGGACGAGCACGACGTGGAAATCATCATTGCCTCCGGCGCGCGCATCTCGCAGAACCCGACGTCGGCCCTGAAGCTGGCCAAGGGCACCACCCAGACCGGCAAGTGGAAGGAACTGGCCGCCGCGGGCGTCCCGATGGCGCTCGGCACCGACGCCGAGAACGTCTCCAACCACACCGACATCTGCCGGGCCATGCAGCTCGCCGCCCTGCTGCCGCGCGACGCCACCCGCGACCCGAACGCGATCTCCGCCGAGCAGGCCCTGGAGATGGCCACCCTCGGCGGCGCCACCGCCCTGCGCATGCAGGACCAGGTCGGCTCGCTGGAGCCCGGCAAGCAGGCCGACATCGTCGTCTTCGACACCGACAACTTCGACCTGCGCCCCCTGCACAACCCGGTCGCCAACATCGTCTACGGCTCCACCGGCCACTCCGTCGACACGGTCCTCATCGGCGGCGAGATCGTCCTGCGCCACCAGCAGCTGACCTCCCTCGACGAGCAACAGCTGCGCCGCGACGTCGAAGCCATCAACCGCCGCGTCCTCGGCGAAATCGGAATCGCCCCCCTCCCCCAGTGGCCCATCCTCTGATCGCACCCGCCCAGTCCCGCGGCCCGGGCCGACCGTCAGGCGGCCCGGGCCGCGAACCACCCGCCCGCGACCGGCCACCTCTGCAACGTCAGCCCGCCTGCCACCCCCCGTCGCACGCCCCGCCCTTACCGGAGGCTGCTCTCCGTTTATCTCGGTGGATCCGGGTTATCCGGTGGATCCGGTACCCCATAGGGGTCTAAATCCTCCGCGTAAGCCGAATCCACCGCGTTAATTTCCAGCCGGATGCATGAACAGGCGACGTCCTCAGCTGACGCTCTTGATCTTCCAGACGCCGAGGCCGGCCGCGATGGCCACGACCGTGGTGGCGCCGAACAGGGCCTTGTAGCCCGCCAGGGAGACCAGGGGAGCGGCGATCAGCGCACCGATGGCGCCGGGGCAGACGATGGCGATGTTGATGATGCCGAGGTCCTTGGCCCGGTCCCGGGCGGCGGGCAGCACCTGCGTGATCAGCGCCTGGTCGACGGCGATGTACGCGCCGTAGCCCAGGCCGAACAGCACCGCCGCGATCATGGACGACGTCCACGTGGGGGAGAACGTCAGCACCAGCGCGGCCGCGGCGATCAGCATGCTGGACACGACGACCATCCGCTTGCGGCGGCCGCTGCGATCGGAGATCATCCCGCCCACGATCGACGCGATCACCACGCACACGGTGTAGATCAGGATCAGGATGAGCAGGCCGTCCGCGGCCGTCTGGCCGGGGAACTGCTTCGCGTAGTGCACCTCGTCGCGCAGGAAGTAGAGCAGGTACAAGGTGCCCATGGCGATGGCCAGGCTGCTCAGGAAGCGGGTCAGCCAGGCCCAGCCGAAATCGGGATACTGCCGAGGGCTGAGCCAGTACGAGCCGGCCAGCCGGCGCCACGAGAACGGCTCCCGGTGGTGCGGCGCCAGCGGGTGGTCCGGGGTGAACAGGACGAACGGCAGGGCCAGCACCACCATCGCCACTGCGAGCGTGACGTAGCTGACGACGATGTGCTGGTCGAGGACGTCCACGACCAGGACAGTGCCGAGGACCAGGCCGAGCGCGATCGGCATGCCCACCCAGCCGGACACCGTGGCGCGCTGCCGCACCGGCACGTGGTCGGGGATGGCCGCGCTCAAGCTGGCGTACTCGCCGTTCTGGAACGCGCTGAACAGGAACCACAGCGCGGCTACGCCGAAGACCGTGTTCTGCTCGGCGAGCAGCACCATGCAGACCGCGGACAGCACCGCCATGATCAGCGTCCAGCGGTGCCGCCGGCCGCTGAAGCGCCCGATCCGGGTGCCGTGCGCGGTCCGGTCGGACAGCATGCCGACGACCGGGGTGGCCAGCGCCGAGGAGATGGCGCCGACGCCGGTCGCCACCCCGAGCGCGACGACCTTGTGCCTGGGCGTGATGTCCTGCAGCTGGAGCGCCAGGATGACCTGCTGCGGAGTCTGGGTGGCCATCCACATGCCCAGGCTGGCCAGGGTGAGCCCGAAGACCCAGCGGCGTCGGACATGCTCGGTCGGCTCGGCCAGCGCCAGCGACTCCACGTCCGGCTGACCGACCGTCTGGTCCCTCATCGCACCTCCGCGGCTCCGGGCATTGCCAAGATCATGACGCATCCCGGGCCCCTCGCGGTACACCGGGCCGCATGACGGCCTGGGAAACCCCACAGGTCGGAACCCCGGGACAGGTGCCGCCGGCCGGTAAAACGGGTAATTATTTATACATGTCGATCGCCATCTCTGAAGAGCACCGCGCCCTGGCCGAATCCGTGGCCGGCTTCCTGACCGACCACCAGTCCCGCGCGGCCGCCCGCGCCCTGCTCACGGCCGAGACCGAGGGACTCCCTGACTTCTGGTCCGAGCTGGCCGCCCTCGGCGTGCTCGGCCTGCACATCCCGGAAGACCTCGGCGGCGAGGGCTTCGGACTGGCCGAAACGCTGGTCGTGGCCGAGCAGATGGGCCGCTTCCTGGCGCCGGGCCCGTTCGTCCCGACCGTGATCGCCAGCGCCGTGCTGGCCGCCGCCGGGCCCGATGACCTCAAGAAGAAGCTGCTGCCCGGCCTGGCCGACGGCAGCGTGATCGGCGCGGCCGCCCTCGGCGGCGACGTCACCAGCGATGGCGGCACCGCCAGCGGCCAGGCCGGCGTCGTGCTCAGCGGCCACCTGGCGGACGTGCTGCTGGTCCCGTCCGGCGACGACGTGCTGGTGATCGAGAAGTCGGCCGGCGGATTCTCCGCCGACGTGCCCGCCAACGTGGACCAGAGCCGTCGCGCGGCCAAGGTGACGCTCGACGGGGCGCCCGCCACGGTGCTGCCGGGCGCCGCCCGGCTGCTGACCGACGTGGCCCGGGCCGTGCTCGCGGCGGAGGCGACCGGCGTCGCCGCCGAGACCACCGAGCTGGCGGCCGAGTACGCCAAGGTCCGCCAGCAGTTCGGCCGCCCGATCGCGACCTTCCAGGCGGTCAAGCACCACGTCGCCAACATGCTGGTCGCCCGGGAGATGGCGACCGCCGCCACGTGGGACGCCGGCCGGGCCGGGACCGGCGGCGGCGACCAGTTCAGCTACACCGCGGCCGTCGCCGCGGTGCTGGCCGGGCCGGCCGCGCTCGGGAACGCCAACCTGAACACCCAGGTGCTCGGCGGGATCGGGATGACCTGGGAGCATGACGCGCACCTGTACATGCGCCGGGCCACCGCCATCGAGGCGGTACTGGGCGCCGAGCAGGCTGCCATCGAGGTCACCGACCTCATCCGCGGCGGCCTGCGCCGGGCCGCCGCCATCGACCTGCCGCCGGAGGCCGAGCCGATCCGGGCGGCGATCAGGCCGGACATCGACCGGCTGGCCGCGCTGACCGGCGACGAGCGCAAGCAGGCGCTGATCGAGGCCGGCTACGCCATGCCGCACTGGCCCAAGCCCTGGGGCCGGGACGCCAAGGCCGTCGAGCAGCTCGTCATCGAGCAGGAGCTCCGCGCGGCCGGGATCAAGCGGCCCAGCCTCGGCATCACCAGCTGGATCATCCTGACCCTGATCCAGTACGCTACCCCCGACCAGGTGGATCGCTATGTTCCCCCGGCGCTGCGCCAGGACGTGATCTGGTGCCAGCTGTTCAGCGAGCCCGGCGCCGGATCCGACGCGGCCGGCATCAGGACCAAGGCCACCAAGGTCGACGGCGGCTGGAAGGTCAACGGCCAGAAGGTGTGGACCAGCGGCGCGCACGTGGCGTCGTACGGCCTGGCGACCGTGCGGACCGACCCGGACGCGCGCAAGCACGAGGGCATCACCATGATGGTGATCGACATGCACGCCCCCGGTGTCACCGTCCGCCCGCTGAAGATGCCGAACGGTGGCTCGGACTTCAACGAGGTCTTCTTCGACGACGTCTTCGTCCCCGACCCCGACGTGGTCGGGCCGGTCAACGGCGGCTGGACCGTCGCCCGGGCCACGCTGGGCAACGAGAGCGTCAGCATCGGCGGCGGTGACGGCGGTTACTCGATGCCCGCCGAGTCGTTCATCGCCCCGCTCGACGCGCACCCGGAGCGGCTGGCGGGCGGGGCCGGCCGGGTCGGCCGGCACATCGCCCGCACCCAGGTGATGGGCGTGCTGAACCAGCGCGCCGCCTACCGGGCGGTGGCCGGCGGCGGTCCCGGCCCGGAGGGCAACATCACCAAGCTGCTGCTCTCCGAGAACGGTCACGAGTCGGCCGCGATCATGCTCGAGCTGGCCGGCCCGGACGGCGCGTTCCTCGAGGGCCGCGGCGCCGTGGGACCGATGCTGATGCTGATGAACCGGGCCCTGTCGATCGCGGGCGGCACGTCAGAGATCAAGCGAAACCAGATAGCCGAACGGATCGGCCGTCTCCCGCGCGACCCGCTCATCAACAACTAGGGCAGGCGCGCTGCTAAGCAGGTGGCGTTCGTTACCAGACGTCGCTGCTGAAGGACGGCGGCCGCCGGTCACCCGGCGCCGAGAGGAGCTCGAGGTCGGACTCGACCATGAGTCCGACCAGCTCCTCGAAGCTGGTCTTCGGCTTCCAGCCGAGCTTGGTCGCGGCCTTGCCCGGGTCGGCGCACAGCTGGTTCACGTCGGCCGGCCGGACGAACGCGGTGTCGCACACCACGTGCTCCTGCCAGTCCAGGCCGGCCAGGCTGAAGGCCAGCTCGACCAGTTCCTCGACGCTGCGGGTGACGCCGGTGCCGATCACGAAGTCCTCGGGCTCGTCCTGGGTCAGCATGAGGTGCATGGCGCGGACGTAGTCGCCGGCGAACCCCCAGTCGCGCCGCGCCGCCAGGTTCCCGAGCCGCAGCTCGCGCTCGAGCCCGAGCTTGATCCGGGCCACCGCCAGCGACACCTTGCGGGTGACGAACTCCGGCCCGCGCCGCGGCGACTCGTGGTTGAACAAGATCCCGGAGACGGCGAACATGCCGTAGGACTCGCGGTAGTTCTGGGTCAGGAAATGCCCGTACGCCTTGGCCACGCCGTACGGGCTGCGCGGGTGGAAGGGCGTCCGCTCGGTCTGCGGCGACTCCTCCACCTGACCGAACATCTCCGACGAGGACGCCTGGTAAAACCGGATCTGGCTGGGGCCGGGCGTGCGCGAGCCGCTGATCCCGCTGCAGGTCCTGATGGCCTCCAGCATCCGCAGCACGCCCACGCCGGTCACCTCGCTGGTGAGCTCGGCCTGCTGCCAGGACATCGGCACGTAGGAGATCGCCCCGAGGTTGTACACCTCATCGGGGTGGATCCGCTCAACCGCCGCGATGAGGCTGCCCTGGTCGAGCAGGTCACCCCGGATCAGCCGGATCTCGCCCGCGAGCTCGCTGCGGCCCCGCACCCACGGGTCGGCCTGCCCGCGGACCAGCCCCCATACCTCGTAACCCTCGCCCAGCAGGTGCTCCGCCAGGTAGGAGCCGTCTTGTCCGGTGATCCCGGTGATCAGCGCGCATCGTGCCATAGCGGCAAACTAGCAGTCCCGTACGCTGGGAGATGTGGGACCCGTGACGGTGATCGCGTGCGGTGCGCTGGGCGCGCACCTGCGGGAGATCACCGCGCGCCGCCAGTGGCCGGTCGAGCTGCACACCCTGCCCGCGCCGTTGCACAACCACCCGCAGCAGATCGCGCCCTGGGCCGAGCGGCTGGCGGCCGAAGCGCTCGCCCGCGGCCAGCGCGTCGCGGTCGCCTACGCCGACTGCGGCACCTACGGCGCCCTCGACGACGTGTGCGCCCGGCTGGGCCTGCGGCGGCTGCCGGGCCTGCACTGCTACGACGTGTTCGCCGGCCCCGACCGGGTGCGCGAGCTGTTCGAGGCCGAACCGGGCACCTACCTGCTGACCGACTTCCTGGTGCGCAGCTTCGACCGGACCGTGCTGGCCGGGCTCGGCCTGGACCGGTACCCGGAACTGTGGCCCGACTACTTCGGTCACTACCGCCGGGTGGTCTGGCTCGCCCAGGACCGGACCGCGGAACTGGAAGCCGAGGCGGAGCGCGTCGCGGCCCGGTTCGGCCTGCCGCTCACCGTCGTCGAGACCGGGCTCACCCAGCTCGAACGCGAGCTCGAGCGGCTGGTCACCGCGTTATCCGGGCGGTAAGGATCCCTCGGCCAGGGCGGCCAGCCGGTCGAGCGAGGCCCGCAGCCGGTCGGCTGTGGTCGCCCGGGCCCGTCCGAGCCGCTTCGCATCGGTCAGCCCGGTCCAGTCGTAGGTGCAGGTGACCCGGGTGGCCGACCCGCCGGACGGCTCGAGTTCCCAGCGCCACAGGTGCCCCGGCGGCCGCTGCCCGACCTCGGACGGCGTCCACGCGATCCGGCGGCCCTCCTCGAACTCGGTGACGTGGTTCTCCCGGACGTCACCGCGGGTCAGCGTCATCGTGAACACGTCGCCGGCCCGCCGGACGCGCTGCCCGGCGTCCGCGACGGCCAGGTTGTCGTTGCCGTCCCAGCCCGGCTGGGACGCCGGGTCCGCGATCAGCTCGAAGATCCGCTCCGGCCCGGCCGCGATCTCCCGGCTGGCCCGCACCACCCGCGGCGCGTCAAGGAACGTACTGATGGCGGCCCATGCACGCTCCGGCTGCTCGGCCGCCACGGCGTGGCCGCAGTCCTCGATCACCTCGACCTGACTGCCCGCGATGCCCCGGCCGAACTCCGCGGCGTAGGCGACCGGAACGAGCGCGTCCTCGCGCCCCCAGATCACCAGGGTCGGCACCCCGATCCGGTGCAGCCGCCGGCCGAGGCCGTGATCCGCGATCGGCCAGGCGAACTTGGTGGTGCAGCCGGTGTTCCAGGTGCTCTGCGCGATCATCGCCGGAAGCTGCTCAGGATCGGCGGGCGGGGCCAGCGCGGCCGGGCGATCCGGGTGCCGGTACAGGTACCCGGGGACCTCCTCCGGCGGCCCGGACACCATCTCCACCAGCGGGATCGGGGCGTCGTCGCGCCACAGGCCCAGGGGCGCCACCAGCACCAGCTTCGAGAACAGCCGCGGGAAGCTCGCGGCCAGGTCAGCCGCGACCATGCCGCCGAACGACTGGCCGACCGCGGCCGGGCGGTCCACGCCGAGCCGGCCGATCACCTCCTCGTAGATCAGCAATAGCTCCCAGAACGTCTGCACCTCCCGGATCGCCTGCGGGTCGCCGGGTGAGGTACCGGGATGCTCCGGCGCGTACACGGTGCGGGTCTCGGCCAGCCGGTCGAGCAGCGGTGACCAGGCCAGCCCGGGCAGCGGGTGGAAGAACAGCACCGGCGGCCCGGACCCGGCCACCTTGACGTGCAGCTTCAGCCGCCCGTCCCAGACCTCGACCGCCTCGTCGCGCATCCAGGCCATCACGCCTGCCCTCCGGCCGCCCGCGGCCACCAGTGGTTCTCCCAGCCGTCCGCGTCCCAGACCGGTCGCAGCCGCGGCAGCACCTCCGAGGCGAACAGCGCGATGTTCTTCTCGGTCAGGTCCCGCGGCATCGACCCGTTCTGCAGCATCACCATCAGGTTGCCGATCCGGAACTCGCGCACGAACGCCTCGATCTGGTCCGCGACCGTGGCCGGGCTGCCCACGATCGCCACCTGGTTGTCGACGAGTTCTTTGTAGGTCGCCGTCTTCATCCGGGAGAGCATCCCGCGCTGTCCCGTCGCCCGCAGCATGCCCTCGATCGCGGCCGGCTCGGCGTAGCCCGGTACCGCCATGGCGGTCGCCGGGATCGCGCCGACCCCGGACCGGTAATGCGCCACCAGATGCGCGGCGTACTCCCGTTCGGCCCGTTCGTCGGTCTCGGAGACGGCCACGACCTGCAGGAAGGCCAGCCGGTAGGGGTTGCGGTCGCGGCCCATCTCCGCCGCGAGGTCCCAGTACCGGTCGAAGACCTGCCGCCCCGCCAGCTTGGGGCCGTCCCAGCTCAGGTACACGAAGGCGTAGTCGTTGGCGATGATGTCCCGCAGCGTCCCGGCCGAGCCGGTGCCCGGGACCCAGATCGGCGGGTGCGGCTGCTGGACCGGCCGCGGCCAGATGTTGACCTGGCCGTACTTCTCGAAGCGGCCGTTCCAGGCGAACGGCCGCGGCTCCGACCACGCCTTCAGGATCAGCTCCCGGTGCTCGCGGTAGCGCTCCCGGGTCTCCACCGCGGGCAGCGCCGCGTTGAGGTTCGCGTCGTAGCTGAGCCCGAGCGGGAAGCCGGCGATCAGCCGGCCGCCGCTGACGCAGTCCAGCAGCGCGTACTCCTCGGCGATCTTCAGCGGCTCGCGGGTCTTGCCGAGCGAGCGGCCCAGCACGGTGATGGCCACGTCCAGGCCCTCGGCCCGCGCGGCGTAGGCGACCGCCGAGGCCAGCAGGTCCGGGTTGGGCGAGACGTCGTACGCGGACTGGCCGTGCTCGGTCACGCAGACCCCGTCGAAGCCGGCCCGCGCCCCGGCCATGAGCTCGGCGTAGGCGGAGAACAGCGATTCGGTCATCCGCGCCGGGTCGACGACGTCGTAGGGCGCCGTCACCACCGAGCTGTGCTGGTCCTCGAAGCCTTCGGGCAGGTAGCGGTAGGGCACCTGCTCGAACAGGCTGACCTTCATTCCAGGCCTCCTCCGGCGCTTGCGCCCCTCCCACCCGACCACACCCCGGCCCGGCGCCGCAACCACCCCATCCCCCGTCCCGGTAAACACGACACGCGGCGGGCGGACGCACCAAGCGGGAGCCCCCCCCGAACGGCGCGAGCGGTTCAC
>JAICWX010000148.1 GCA_025934635.1 Streptosporangiaceae bacterium
CGGGAGCATGAGGTCGAGCAGGACCAGGTCGGGCTTCGTCGTACGAAATGCGTTCAAGGCGCGCGACCCGTCGGCCACGAAGGACGGCTCGAAGCCTTCCGTGCGCAGCACGATGCCGAGCATCTCGGCCAGCGCCGGGTCGTCATCGACGACCAGAATCCGTCCCCGTGTCACAACGTCCATGGTGACACTGGATTGCGGTTAGTACCGGTAACTGTCCGACTTGTAGGGTCCGTCGACCGCCACACCTATGTAGCCGGCCTGCTCCGGCGTGAGGGTGGTCAGTTTGACCCCGAGGGCGTCGAGGTGAAGCCGGGCGACCTTCTCGTCCAGGTGCTTGGGCAGCACGTAGACGCCGATGGGGTAGTCGTCTGTCTTCGTGAACAGCTCAACCTGGGCGATCGTCTGGTTGGTGAAGCTGTTCGACATGACGAACGACGGGTGACCGGTCGCGTTGCCGAGGTTGAGCAACCGTCCCTCGGAGAGCACGAGAATCGAACGTCCGGCGGCGCCGTTGGCCGGTGGGAAAACCCACTCGTCGACCTGCGGCTTGATGACCGTCCGCTTGACACCCGGGAGCCTGGCCAGGCCGGCCATGTCGATCTCGTTGTCGAAGTGGCCGATGTTGCCCACGATCGCCTGGTGCTTCATCCGGCTCATGTGGTCGGCGGTGATCACGTCGCGGTTGCCGGTGGCGGTGACGAAGATGTCCACCGTGCCCACCACGTCCTCGAGGGTGGCCACCTGGTAGCCGTCCATCGCCGCCTGCAGCGCGCAGATCGGGTCGACCTCGGTGATGATCACCCGGGCGCCCTGGCCGCGCAGGCTCTCGGCGCAGCCCTTGCCGACGTCGCCGTAGCCGCAGACGAGCGCGACCTTGCCGCCGATGAGCACGTCGGTGCCGCGCTTGATGCCGTCGATGAGTGAGTGGCGGCAGCCGTACTTGTTGTCGAACTTGGACTTGGTCACCGAGTCGTTCACGTTGATGGCCGGAAACAGCAGGGAGCCGCCCTTGGCCATCTCGTACAGCCGGTGGACGCCGGTGGTGGTCTCCTCGGTCACGCCCTTGATGTTGCTTGCTGCGCGCGTCCACTTGCCCGGGTGGTCGGCGAGGGAGTTGCGCAGGTGGTCGAGGATGATCACCCACTCCTCGGCGTCGTCTTCGGCCGGCGTGGGCACGCCGCCGGCCTTCTCGTACTCGGCGCCCTTGTGGACGAACAAGGTGGCGTCCCCGCCGTCGTCCAGGATCATGTTCGGCCCGTCACCGTCGGGCCAGGTCAGCGCGTGTACGGTGCAGTCCCAGTACTCCTCGAGGGTCTCGCCCTTCCAGGCGAAGACCGGGATGCCCTTCGGGTCGTCCGGGGTGCCGTCCGGGCCCACCGCGATCGCGGCAGCGGCGTGGTCCTGGGTGGAGAAGATGTTGCAGCTGGCCCAGCGGACGTCGGCCCCCAGCGCGGTCAGCGTCTCGATCAGCACCGCCGTCTGGATGGTCATGTGCAGGGAGCCGGTGATCTTGGCGCCGCGCAGCGGCTGGCTCGGCGCGTACTCCTCGCGCACGGCCATCAGCCCGGGCATCTCGTGCTCGGCCAGTTGAATCTCCTTGCGCCCGAAGGCGGCCAGGGACAGGTCGGCAACCTGATACGGAAGCTGATCCGCGGACATTCGTTCTCCTCAGTTCTTTCGGCTTTCCGGCCTTCCGGCATTTCGGCCGAACGGGTGGCGTCACTCGTTTGTCTGCTCACAACTTACGGGACCGTGGGCGGTCGACGCACTTTTAAAGGGGTGTTCTTGACGAGGAATTGTTAAGATCGGTGGTTATGCGCATCTCGGAGGCCGCCCGGCGGCTCGGCACGTCGGCTCGCATGCTCCGCTACCGGGAGGAACTCGGCCTGCTGCCCCGGGTCCGGGACCCGCTGGCGGGGCTCTCCTGGCGCGCTCCTGCGACTGGACGGCCAGTTGAGGTGCCTGGGCGGCCAAGTGGAGTGTCTGGGCGGCCAGTTGAGGCGGATGCGGTGACGGGCGGGCGACTAGCTGAGGCGGGCGGCCGGACAGCCGAGGCGGGCGGCCGGACAGCCGAGGCGAGCGGGCGGACAGCCGAGGGTGGGGCGGGGCATGGGCCGACGCACCGGCAGTTCAGTGAGGCCGACCTGGAGGCGGTCGCCGCGGCGCTCGAACTCGAGCGGCGGTACGACATCAGTCCCGCGTCGCTGGCCTTCGGCCTGCGCGTGCTGGCCGAACCGCCCGTGCGGGCGGCGGTGGCGGATCTTGGCCGCCGCCTCGGGCGCATCGCACCCACCCCCGACCGCGCGCTCGACTTCGAGAAGGAGCGCGCCCTGCGCCTGCTCGGCCGCCGCTGAGTTGAGGCGGCGGCACGCACCGCGAGTATCGTCCGCCTCCCCCGCACCGCGTCCTCATCGTCGCCGGACTAGGCCAACGACATCGATGGAACATCGATGCTGCTCCCACGACATTGATGTTCCATCGATGTCGTTAGGACCAGTGCTGGGAGTGCCAATGCCGTGAACAGTGGGCTTATTGTGGCGGCTGAGATCCAGGATCCGCGGCGGCGTCGGCGGGGGCGGCGGCGTCGGCGGGGGCGGGGGTCGCGGAGGTGGTGGCGGGGGCGGGGTTTTCGGGGTTGTCGGGTTTCATGGGGCCGCTGTCGTCGGGCGAGTCGGGTGAGTGGGTGCGCTGGACGGTGCGGATGGAGGGGTGGGCCTGGTCGGCCTTGGCCGCCTGGTAGATGTCCGGCTCCAGGTAGATGGTCTTGGCGGTGGGGACGGCGGCGCGCACCCGCTCCTCGGCGGCGTTGATGCCCGCCGCGAGCTGGGCGGCGGAGTCGGTCTCGCGGACGGCCACCTTGGCGGTGACCAGGACGGAATCCGGGCCGATGTGGACGGTGCGCAGGTGGATGACCTGGACGAGCTCCGGGCCGTCCTCGAGGGCGGCGACGATCCGCCGCTGCACGTCGCCGCTGGCCGACTCGCCGATCAGCAGGCTCTTCATCTCCACCGCCAGGATGGCGGCGGCCGTCCCGAGCAGCAGGCCGATACCCAGCGAGCCCACGCCGTCCCAGCGGCCGTTGCCGGTCAGCACGGAAAGCCCCACCCCGGCGAACGCCAGCGCCAAGCCGATCAGGGCGGCCGTGTCCTCCAGCAGGACCACCGGGAGCTCCGGCGACTTGGTCCGCCGGATGAACGTGCCCCAGTTGCGGTCGCCGCGTACCTCGTTCGCCTCCCCGATGGCTGTACGCAGCGAGAACCCCTCAAGCACGGCGGACAGGGCGAGCACGATGAACGCGATCAGCGAGGAACGGATCTCCTCCGGCTTGAGGATCTTGTGGATGCCGTCGTAGATGGAGAAGGCCGCACCGATCGTGAACAGCATGACCGACACCACGAAGCCGTAGAAGTAGCGCTCGCGGCCGAAGCCGAAGGGATGCTCTTCGGAGGCCGGCCGGCTGGACCGGCCGCGTCCCACCACCAGCAGCACCTGGTTACCGGTGTCCGCGACCGAGTGCACGGACTCGGCCAGCATCGACGCGGACCCGGTGAGCAGGAAGGCGATGAACTTGATGACGGCGATGCCGAGGTTAGCGGCGAAGGCGGCGACCACCGCCCGCATCTCGCGCCAGTCGAGTTTCATCCGCGTCACTCGATCCTGGTCTTCAGGTCCCGGATCGCGATGGTCTGGCCGGGGTCGATCCCGGACGCGATGGCCAGGTAGACGCTCGCGTAGTCGGTCAGCTGGATGACGCCGGCCAGCCGCACCAGCGGGTGCTCACCGTCCATGCCCAGCTCGGACATCCCGACCCCGCGCTGCTCGGCGAGCTCGGTGACCGCCGCCCGCTGCGCGCCGACCCGCTGGTCCTCGCTGGGATCGGCGATCAGGATCAGCCGCAGCGGGGTGAAGCCGGAGGACTGCCCGGCTTCTTCTTCCTCGAAGTCGAGGTCCCAGCCGGTCAGGTCATCCGGGGCGGCCAGCGGCGAGACCGGCTCCGCGGATCCGCCCGGATTCAGCCGGGACGAGCGCGGGGCGAACGGGCCGTCGAACGCGGCGACCTGGTGATACGCCGCCGCGGGAAGCACCCCCGCGAGCGCCGGGTACTTGGCGTTCTCCTGCAGCTGGCTGGCGAACCGCCGCGCCGCGACCCCGCTCAGCGGGGTGGTCCCCCAGACCATCGGCACCGTGCCGACCAGGTCCAGGGCCAGCGACTTGCCCGGGTTGACGAACGACTCGCTAGCCGGGCGGCACTGGTGCGATATCTCTTCCAGGCGGCTGGCCGCCAGCTCGTAGACATCCGGCTCGATCCGGGTCATGCCCACCCGGCCGGCGATCACCAGCAGCGGGATGGCGGTCGCCCACAGCATCGACCGGCGGAGCATCAGCCCCGGGGGGGATGACCCCCCCGAGCCCCCCCGCGGCCAGCCATCGCCCGTGACCGGGACGAACGGGGCCCGGGTTTGCTCCGCGATCCGGTGCAGCGGGGATCCGGCGGCGCCGACGCCGGCCAGCCGGCAGCCGCGCCGGGCCGCCTCGGCCGCGACGGCCAGCGTCTCCGGGGTGGTACCCGAGCAGGACACCGCGATGACCGCGTCGGCGGCCCCGACCCAGCCGGGCAGCCGCTCGGCCTGCATGGTCAGCACCTGGACCGGGCTGCTGGAGCCGGTGATGGCGCCGAGCATGTCGCCGGCCAGGCCCGAGCCGCCCATGCCGGCCACCACGATGGCCCGTGGCCGGGCGTCCGGGGTGAAGGCCGACAGGTCCGTCTCCGCGCACGACCGCAGCGCGGTGCGGACCTGGGCCGCGGCCGAGGCCACCTGCCGCAGCATGTCCGAGGGGTCGGCCGCCTCGACGACGTCGGGCGTGTCGAGCCGGTCCGCGGCGAGGACGAAGTCCGCCCCGCCCCACCCATCCAAGTCGTCACTCACGAGGTACTCGGGCGCCTGGCTTCTTCGACCAGGAGGACGGGGATGTCGTCGCGCACCGGGTAGGCCAGGCCGCAGGTGTCGCTGGTGCACACGAGCTCGCTGGCGTCCTCGTCGACGCGCAGCGGCGAGTGACATTCGGGGCAGGCCAGGATGTCGAGCAGCCAGCCGTCGATCTGCATGGGTTCTCCCTATCCGGAATGGTCGGTGGTATCCCTGACCACGCCGAGCACTTCGTCTCGCACGGCGGCCATGGTGGCGGCGTCTTCCGCCTCGACGTTGAGCCGGAGCAGCGGCTCGGTGTTGGACGGCCGCAGGTTGAACCACCAGGTGCTCGTGTTGACGGTGAGCCCGTCCAGCTCGTCGGTGCTGACCCCGGGCCGGCCAGCGAACGCCTGCCTGACCTGCTCGGTCGAGGCGGCCTGGTCCGCCACGTCGGAGTTGATCTCTCCGCTGGCGACGTACCGGGAGTACCGGGCGAGCAGCTGGGACAGCGGCAGCGGCTGCTCCCCCAGGGCGGCCAGCGTGTGCAGCGCGGCGAGCAGCCCGGAGTCGGCGAACCAGAAGTCCCGGAAATAGAAGTGCCCCGAGTGCTCGCCGCCGAACACCGCGCCGTTCTCCGCCATCTTGGCCTTGATGAAGGAATGGCCGACCCGGGTGCGCACCGGGATGCCGCCGGCCTCGGTGATGATTTCCGGCACCGCGCGCGACGTGATCAGGTTGTGGATGACCGGCGCGCCCGGATCGCGGGCCAGTTCCCTGGTCGCGATCAGGGCGGTGAGCACCGAGGGCGAGACGAGTTCGCCGCGCTCGTCCACCACGAAGCAGCGGTCGGCGTCGCCGTCGAAGGCGAGCCCGATGTCGGCCCCGTGCTCGGTCACCGCGCGCTGCAGGTCGCGCAGGTTCGCCGGGTCGATGGGATTGGCCTCGTGGTTCGGGAACGTGCCGTCGAGGTCGAAGTAGAGCGGGACCACGGTGATGGGCAGGCCCTCGAAGACCTTCGGCACGGTATGGCCCGCCATCCCGTTGCCGGCGTCCACGGCCACCGTGAGGGGGCGGATCGCGGAGATGTCGACGAGCTTGTGCAGGTGATCGGCGTACCCGGCGAGCAGGTCGCGCGAGGTGACGGTGCCGGGGACCGGGGCAGGATCCAAACCCCGTTCGGCCAGATCTTTGATCTCTAGCAGGCCGGTCTGGATGCCGACCGGCTTAGCCCCGGCCCGGCAGAGCTTGATGCCGTTGTAGCGGGCCGGGTTGTGGCTGGCGGTGATCATCGCGCCGGGGATGCCGAGGTCGCCGCTGGCGTAGTAGATCATGTCGGTCGAGCCGAGGCCGCCGGCTATCACGTCGGCGCCCTGCGACGCCACGCCGCGGCCGAACGCGTCCGCCAGCGGGCCCGAGGACGTGCGCATGTCGTGCATGGTCACGATCGTCTCAGCGCCGGTGACCCGGGCGAACGCCGCGCCGATCGCCTCGGCCACGTCCTCGTCGAGCTGATCGGGCACGACTCCCCTGATGTCGTACGCCTTGACGATGCCCGCAAGATCACCCAATGCGAGACCTGCCTCCCGTGACCCGACTGCTGCCCCCGCTCCGTGCGGGCGGCACTGCCGAGCCTATCGGTCCGGCGGAGGACCCGAGCGCAGTACCCGCAGGTGGCCCCGGCGGCCGATCTCGACGCCCTGGCCGACCGGCTCGGGATCGAGCCGGCTGTCAGGCCGGGGCCGCGGCGGGTTGTCCATCACCGCGTTGGCCAGCGCTTCCAGGTCATCGGCGCGGTCCTGGACCGGCTCGATGGGCAGCCGCACGACATCCCAGCCGCGCGGCGCGACGAGCCGGGCCGCATGCTTCTCGCACAGGTCATAACTGTGCGGCTCCACGTAGGCGGCGAGCGGCCCGAGGACCGCCGTCGAGTCGCGGTACACGTAGGTCAGCGTGTACACAGGAGGATGCTTGCATGCGGTGCGTGAGCAGCAACGGGAACGAGAACCCACCAGTCCACCTCGCTCACATCACCAACGGACCCACGTCCCGGATCCGGGACGGTGACGATACAACCGTGACGGTATCTGTCTGCGGCCGGTAAAGCCATCACCGGGCGCATGAGGTCGCGGTCGTGTCGCGCTTTGCGCGGCTTGCCCGAGTCGGGCCGCTCCCCCGGGCGAACCGCCCGGCTGGCGTGGCTACCGAGTATATGGGCTGATCAGATACGCTCGGTGACTATGCAGACCGGTGACGGCGGTTCCAGGCCAGATTCCGGTTCCGGCCCGAATCCGGGCTCGGGACCCGGACCTGGTTCCGGGCCTGGTTCCGGGCCTGGTTCCGGCGTCCGGCCGAAGCGGCGTGACCGGCACGGGCGCGGGCTGCGCGGCCTGCTGGTGCCGCCCGGCGTGCCGCTGTACCGGACCCGGTCCCAGCAGTTCGACGACCTGGTGCTCGAGGCGGTGGCGCGGCTCGAGCCGCGCTGGGAGACCGAGCTGTCCGACGTGGAATTCGCGGTGCAGGAAGTCCCCGACACCGACATCATGGACGGCGAGGGCGTGCCGCTGGCCCGCATCGTCCGCGCCGTGCCCGACATCAGCGACCCGGAGCACCCGGCCACCGGGCCGCGCATCGTGCTGTTCCGGCGGCCGCTGCTGGCCCGGGCCGAAGACGAGGACGAGCTCAGCGAGCTGCTCTACGACGTCGTGGTCGAGGAGTTCGCCGAGATCCTCGGCGTGGATCCCGAGGTCATCGACCCCACCTTCGGCGAGCTGGGCTAGACAGTGCTAACCCGGGGGGCGGCCCCCGGACCTCCGCGACTGGGGGAGACCCCCCAGGCCCCCTTCTCAGGGCCTGATCGCGTTGTAGGAGTCGCGCACCGGGGGGAGGCTGAGCGTGGTCAGCGCGCTGGCGGCCGGGATGATCGAGACGACGGAGTTCTGCCCGTGCGTCTCCACCCGGGCCGCGTAGAGGGGCCCGGAGCCGGCCAGCGGCGTGATGACGACCGCGAACGCCGCGCCGTGCTTGGCCCCGTGCGGCGCGGTGACCGCCTGGACCAGTGTCCGGCCCGCCTTGACCGGAACGACCTGGCTGGCGGTCACGCTGCCGCCGCCGTGGCTGGCCGGGGCGATCTCGGTCAGCCGGGCCCGGGCCGCGGCCCCCGGCGCCGAGAGCACGACCGAGGCGGACAGGCCGGAGCCGCTGATGTTCCCGGCGATGACGGCCTGCTGGCTGATCGCCGCGGTGGCCGCGGTGCCGGTCGGCGCGGTGGCCGCGGTCGCGGCGGCGGTCGCGGTGGCCTCGGTGGCGGCGCTGCCGGGCACCACCACCCCGGCCACGACCGGGACGTTCGAGGTGATCTCAAGGGCGGCCGTGGTGCCGCCGAGCGGCGACAGGGCCACCGAGGAGGCCGACTGGCCGGGCAGGTCGACCGACTGCTGGCCGAACGGCTGGAACTTCTGCTGCGGCGTGATCGCGGTCACGGTCACCCTGGCGCTCGAGTCCCCCGGGTCGGCGACGAACAGCTCAGCGGCGCTGCCGGACGGCGGCACCCCCGGGATCACCAGCCGGGTGGACGGCGCGGCGGTGCCGGGCAGCCAGCTGGCCGGGCCGCCGGAGGAGCTTTCCGATACGTCGGCCGCGACCCGGCCGATGCTGGTGTGCACCTCGATCGCGACCACGCTGGACCCGCTGGCCACCGAGTTCAGGGATTCGGTGACGGTCTGCTGGGGCGGGACCGTGATCCCGGTGTCGTTACCCGCCTGGGACTGGCCGGCGTCGGTGATGACGCTGACGTCCACGCTCGCGGCCAGCGAGTCGACGTTCATCAGGTCGAGTGAGATCTTCGACGCGCCGTTCTGCTGCCCGGGGCCGACGAACCACAGGTCGGATCCGGGCGCGCTGCAGCGGACGCTGGCCAGGCCGGCGGTGTCGGCTAGTTCGGCCTCCATGGACTGTGCCATCGAGCCGCTGCCGGTCACCGACCAGCCCGGGGCGACCGGGCCGGACTTCTTCCCGGTGACGGTCCCGGCGGGCAGCGTCAGCACGGAGACCGCGCCGGGACTCTGCGCCCGGACCGGGCTGGCGGCCTTCAGCGTCAGCCCGGCGGGCGGCAGCGCGGTCAGGTCGACGCGGTCCCCCGGGCCCGGTGCACCGTCGCCCGCGCGGCCGCCCAGCAGGGCGACCGGGGCCGAGCCGCTGCCCGGGGCGGGCGGGCAGGCGCGGGCCGCGGAGGTGACCGCGACCTGCTGGGCCACCGTGGCGGCCGGCCGGGGGGCGGCTGGGTGATCGAGCTGGGCGACGCCGCCGATGGCGGCCAGCGTCACCAGGACCGCCCCGGCGGGCACCAGCTGGACGGCCTTCATCAGCTGTCACCGCCCCGCGAGCGGCGTGACGGCTTCCCGTGCTTCGCCGCGTGCTGGCCGCCGCGGGCCCGCCGCGCCGCGGCCGGCGCCGGGTCGGCCGGGCGGGGGGTGGCCGGGGGTTCGGCCTGGTCGGGCCAGGGTGCGGTGCCGCCTGTTCCGGAGTTATCCGGGACCAGGCCGGCCCAGGGCGCCGGCGTCTCGTCGGGCGGGGTGACGCCCAGCGCGGGCTGAGGGCCGGTGGCGCGCGGCGCTCCGGCCGGGACCGCCCGCCCGGACCCAAAGCCCGCCGCAGTGCCGTAGCCGGGGTCCGCGCCGGGGCTCTGCCAGTCCGAGTCCGGGCTCTGCCAGTCCGCGCCGGAACTCTCCCACTCCGCGCTGAGGCTCTGCCGGTCCCCGCTGGGACCTAGCCGGTGCCCGCCGGGACCCGGCCGGTCCGCGCCGGAGCTCTGCCAGGGGGCAGCGGGGGCAGCGTAGCCAGAATCATAGGAACCGAACGGGCTTCCGGCGGCTCCGGCGGACGGCCCCACGCCGACCCTTATGTCGTCGTCCCCGCCCCTGGCACCGGTCCCGGCACTGGCCCCGGTGCTGGCCCCGGCGCCAACGGGAACCTCGGGGCGGCCGGCGATGTCGGTCCGGGTCCGGCCGTCGGCGGGAGCGGCGCCGACCGTGACATCGCCCGGCGCCGGCAGTGGCCGCGGCCGGCGGCGGCCCGACCGGGTGCGATCGGCCCGGTCCTGGCGCCGGCCACCCCCGGTCGCGGTACCCGCGCCGGCGCCGGCCCTGGTCCCGGGACCAGCCGTCGCGGGCTCGGTGGGCCGGCCGGCGGCGGGCGTCACGGCCGATGACCGGCTGCCGGGCAGGGCGAGCACGAAGGCGGCGAGCAGGGCGGCGGCCTCGGCGCCGAGGCCGAGGTCCCGCGCCGTCTGGTTGCGCGCGATGACCAGGCGGCCGCCGCCCGCGGGGAGCCGGAAGCCCTGAGCCCACCCGTCGACCGGCGCCCTCAGCGGCGTCAGCGCCTTGCCGTTCAAGGTGGCGGACCAGCCGCCCGCGGCCTCCGCCAGCACCAGCGTGCCCGAGGTGCCCGGGGCGACGGTCGCGTTCACGCCGCGCGATCCGGAGGGGACGGCGACCGCGGGGCCGGCCGGGGTGAGGACACGGGCGCGCGCCACCGTCCCGGAGACCTGCCACAGGTCGTACGCGTTCGACCGGGTCAGCGGCTGGAGCCCGGCGGCCGCGTTGAGCTGGCCGGCCAGCGTCTGGTCGACCGGGCCGGGCAGCAGCACGTAGCCGATGCCGAACTGGCTCAGCGCCCGCCCGGTGTCGCCCGCGTCGCCGCTGCCCGCGGCGGCCAGCGAGGCCACCACGGCTTCCAGCGCGGTCACGGAGGAACCGGTCTCGGCCAGCTCGGGCTCGCCGGGCACCGGATCGGCGTCGCGCAGAACGGTGTAGGTCATCCCGGTGCCGTCCTGGCGGATCACCAGCGTCCGGGGCTGGTCGGGCCCGGTCGCGGCGGCGGCCACGAAGGCGGGCAGGAACGGCGTGCTCACCGCCGCCACCGGGCCGTTCAGCCCGTCGGCCAGCCAGTAGCCGGCCGCCAGGGCGGGCGCCGAGACCGCGGCCGCCAGGCCGGCCAGGGTGGCGAGGAAACGCCAGCCGGCCCCGAGCCGGTGCCCGCGGCGACCGGCCCCGCGGCCGGCCAGGGCCTGGCCGGCCAGCTCGAGCAGGGGCGTGGCGGCCAGCAGCAGGCCGGCCGCGGCGATCACGATCGCCAGGCCGGGCCAGGCGGGGACGGCGGTGCCGCCCTGCGGCGGCGTGATCCGGGTCCGGCTCACCACCAGGCCCAGGACCAGCCCGGCCAGCGCGACGCCCCAGCCGGCCCGGACCAGCCCGGCCCGCCGGCGGAGCAGCAGCGCGCCGAGCGCGGGCAGCACCAGGCCGGCCGTGACCCAGATCGGCGGCAGCCCGGGACCGCCCGGGCTGAGTAGCAGCAGCGAGGCCGGCCGCAGGTCGGCGGCAGCCAGGCCAGGCTGGACCAGGCCTGCCTCGCCGAAGAACGCGGACGGGCTGGTGAGCAGGTGGAAGGTCCAGGGGATGAGGACGACGCCCGGCACCACGGCGATGATGGCCGCATTGATGACGGTCCGCGGGGAGAGCCAGGACCACGCCGCCGCGGCCGCGATCGCGGCGATCACCACGACCGGCCAGGCCAGCGGCACGAAGGCGGCGACGATGCCGGTCAGCAGCCCGGCCGCCCAGGCCGCCCGGCGGGCCGCCCGCGCCATCGGCGGCCGCAACTGCCCGGCTACCACCCGGCCGGCCATGGTGGCGATCGGGGGGAGCAGGACCATCGCCACCACGGTGCCGATCCGGCCGGCCGCCACCGCCCCGGTCGCGACCGGGAGCAGCGCGTAGCTGGCCGCGAGCCATATCCGCGCGGCCAGCACGGAGGTCAGCCGCCGGGTGGCGATGAACGCCGTCAGCCCGGCCAGCGGCACCCCGCCGAGCAGCAGCACGTCCGTGGCCAGCCACGGCTTGCCGCCGAACAGGGTCGCGAGCACGGCCAGCACGCCGACGTAGGCCGGCGTGCTGGCGGCCGAGCCGATGCCGATGTCGTGGTAGCCGGCCAGGTACTCATGCCACAGGCCGCCCGCCCCGCTCCAGGCCGGCACGAGCGCACCGCCGCCGAGCGTGGCCGTTCCGGAGAGCACCGAGCCGGTCAGCGACCGCTCCGCGATCAGCGCGACCACGACGAGGCCGGCGAACAGCAGGACGGCCGGGTGAGTGAAGACGCGCCGGGCGGCGGAATCGGCGGCGGGCAGCGGCAGGTCATCTTCGGGCTCGTCGACCATCGCGTGGTGCGAGCCCCCGCTGTTGTAGCCCGAGCCGCTGGTCAGCACGCCCAGGATCGATTCCAGCAGCCGGCCGATCGGCCGGCCGCGCGGCAGCTGGCCGCGCAGGACCGCGTAGCCGTGCTTGCGGTCGGCGGCCCGGCGGCGCCGCTCGCGCGCCAGCAGCAGCGGGTGCCGCAGCAGCCAGGCCACCGCGCCGAGGTGGGCGGCCGCCTTGCGCTGCTGCTTGGTGAGGAGGAGGTAGGCCGCGCGCACCAGCGACCCGGCGGCGCAGCCGGTCAGGATCGTGAGCATGGGCCACAGCGGCAGGTTGACCGCGAAGACGTAGAGCGCGCTGCGCCGGTCGAGCATCCGCGGATGGCCGCCGGTCGCGGGCGTCCGGCGGACCTGCCGGGCGGACAGCTCGCGGTGGTAGACCACCGCGTCGGTGACCACCCGAACCTCGTAGCCGGCCGCGTACGCCCGCCAGCAGAAGTCGATGTCGTCGCGGAACAGCGGCAGGTTAGGGTCGAAGCCGCCGAGCTGATCCCAGACGTCCCGGCGGACCAGCATCCCCGCCGAGCTGACCGCCAGCACGGCCCGGGTGCCGTCGTGCTGGCCCTGGTCGATCTCCCCCGGCTCGACCCCGGTCAGCCGCCGCCCCGCCCGGTCGGTGGTGATGCCCGCCTCGCGCACCACCCGCCGGCTGGACAGGTCCATCAGCTTCGGGCCGACGATCGCCACGGTCCGGCTGCGGCTGGCCACGACGAGCAGCTGCTCGAGGGCATCGAGAGCCGGCTCGCAGTCGTCGTGCAGCAGCCAGACCCACTCGGTCCCGGCCCCCGCGCTATCCGGGGACCGGGGCTGCGGGGACCGGGGCTGCGGGGACCGGGCCGCGGGGTGCTGCAGGGCGCTGCTGACGGCGGCGCCGTAGCCGGTATCCGCGTCCATCCCGAAGACCGCGTCCGGGCCGAGCAACTCGGTCAGCACCGCACCGCTGCGGTCCTGGCTGCCGGTGTCGACCCCGACGACCCGCCCGGCCGGATAGGTCTGCTCGCGCACCGCCTTGACCAGCCCCGGCAGCAGCCGGGCGGCGTCGTGGGCCACCACTACGGCGGTGACGACGTGACGAGGGTGCGCTGCGTTCTGAGACAAGGGTCCTGTCTGGCTGCCTGGGCGAGGGCGCCTCGCACGGCTACCTGCCCGGCAAGAGCGCGTGGACAGCGCGAACGGCTACCCGCCACGCTCGCGCAGGACTAAAGATACACAGCCCGAACTCACCTAGTGAGGAGAACGCGGGATGTGCGCCCGGCTAGACGGTGTGCCCAGCTAGACGGCCGCGCGCTTCAGCCTGCGGCGCTCGCGTTCCGACATGCCACCCCAGATGCCGAACCGCTCGTCGTGCTCGAGTGCGTACTCCAGGCACTCGGACCTGACCTCGCAGCTACGGCACACGCGCTTGGCCTCCCGGGTCGATCCGCCCTTTTCAGGGAAGAACGCCTCCGGATCCGTCTGCGCGCACAGCGCCTCATCCTGCCAGCCCAGTTCATCGATCTCTTCCGGACTGACGAAGACTTGCGCCAGTGGGACGACGACCTCAGTCATAGCGCATTCCTCCCTCCCCACTCGAGCCCCCGGTTCTCGCCACCAACTCCCCCCGGCGGCGAGAATCACACCAATGAAATTACACCCGCGTGTCTTGCTTCAAGTCAAGCGGAAAAGGTGATAGAGGCCGCCCCATTGCCCGAGTTGCGAGATAAATAACTCAGAGTAATTATCTGACTACCTAGTGTCATCGCCACACGTGGCGCGGCGTAATCGGTGGTCACTCTTGGCTTACCCTGTCCCAGTTTGACTGGCTGCGGCCGTCAGTCCGCCGGCGAGGCCGGCGTCTCGAGCCGCGCCGGGCCGAGGTGCCCTGACGGACCTGCCACACTTTACAGTTATGCGCATCACCGTGCTCGCGGGCGGCGTGGGGGCCGCCCGTTATCTCCGGGGCCTGAAGCGAGCCGCGCCCGACGCCGAGATCACCGTCGTGGGGAACACCGGCGACGACATCACCCTGTTCGGCCTGCGGGTCTGCCCGGACCTGGACACCGTCATGTACACCCTCGGCGGCGGCATCAACGAGGACCAGGGCTGGGGCCGGGAGGACGAGACCTTCAGCATCCGGGCCGAGTTCGCCGCCTACGGGGCCAGTCCGGACTGGTTCACGCTGGGCGACCGGGACTTCGCCACCCACATCCTGCGCAGCCAGCTGCTGGCGGCCGGGCAGCCGCTGTCCGCCGTCACCGAGGTGCTCTGCGCCCGGTGGCAGCCAGGGGTGCGGCTGCTGCCGATGTCCGACGACCCGGTGGAGACCCACGTGACGCTGGCCGGGCCGGGCGGGCGCGAGATCCACTTCCAGGAGTGGTGGGTGCGCCTGCACGCCGCGACCCCGGCCGCGCGGATCATCGCGTCCGGCGCGGACCGGGCCCGGCCCGCCCCCGGTGTGCTCGAGGCCATCGGCGACGCCGACGTAGTCGTGTTCCCGCCGTCCAACCCGGTGGTCAGCATCGGCACCATCCTGGCCGTACCGGGCATCAGGGCGGCGGTCGCGGCCAAGACCGTGGTCGGGGTGTCGCCCATCATCGGCGGCGCGCCGGTGCGCGGGATGGCCGACGCCTGCCTGACCGCGATCGGGGTCGAGACCTCGGCCGCCGCGGTGGCCGCGCACTACGGGCCGGAGCTGATCGACGGCTGGCTCGTCGACGACCAGGACAAGGCGACAGTTGACATTATGGGGGACGACCCGGCGCTGGCCGGGATCGCGGTCCGCGCGCTGCCGCTGCTCATGCGCGACCGGCCGGCCACCACGGCGATCGCCCGCGCCACGCTCGACCTGGCCCAGGAGCTCAGCTGATGACCGCTCCTAAGGCCACCGTCCCTGACGTCGCCGTCCCTGAGGTCACCGTCCTGCCCGTCACCGGGCTGCCCGAGGTCACCGCGGGCGCGGACCTGGCCGCGCTGATCGCCGCGGCCGTCCCCGGCCTGCGCGACGGCGACATCCTGGTGATCACCTCCAAGATCGTGAGCAAGGCCGAGGGCCGGGTGGTCACCGCTTCCCGGGACGAGGCCATCGAGGCGGAGACGGTACGGGTGGTGGCCCGGCGGGGGCCCACCACGATCGCGCAGACCCGGCACGGACTGGTGCTGGCCGCGGCCGGGGTGGACGAGTCGAACACCGCCCCGGGGACCATCGTGCTGCTGCCGCAGGACCCGGACGATTCGGCCCGGCGGCTGCGCAAGGCGCTGCACCAGCGCACCCGCCGCCGCGTGGGCGTGATCGTCACCGACACCATGGGCCGGCCGTGGCGGGCCGGGCAGACCGATAACGCCATCGGCGCGGCCGGGGTGCTCCCGGTGGTCGACCACCGGGGCGAGACCGACACCTTCGGCAACCTCCTCGAGGTCACCGTGGCCGCGGTCGCGGACGAGCTCGCCGCCGCCGCGGACCTGGTCAAGGGCAAATCCCGGCACGTTCCGGTGGCGCTGGTGCGCGGCCTCGCCCACCTGGTCACCGAGCCGGACGGCCCCGGCGCGCGCGCCCTCATCCGGCCGGCCGACGAGGACATGTTCCGGTTCGGCTCGGCCGACGTGCCGCTGGCCCGCCGCACCATCCGGGAGTTCACCGCCGAGCCGGTGGACGCCGCGGCGGTCCGCCGGGCGGTCGCCACCGCGCTGACCGCACCCGCCCCGCACCACAGCGAGCCGTGGCGGTTCGTGCTGCTGGAGACGGTGGCGGCCCGGACCCGGCTGCTCGACGCGATGCGCGCGGCCTGGACGGCCGACCTGCGCGCCGACGGGTTCGCCGAGGAGCAGATCACCCGCCGGCTGCGCCGCGGGGACGTGCTCCGGGCGGCCCCGCTGATCATCGTGCCGTGCCTGGTCACCGACGCGGCACACGACTACCCGGACGAACCGCGCCGCCGGTCGGAGCAGGCCATGTTCACCGTGTCGATGGGCGCGGCGGTGCAGAACCTGCTCGTCGCGCTGGCCGTCGACGGGCTCGGCTCGGCCTGGATCTCCAGCACGCTGTTCTGCCAGGACGTCGCGGCCCGGGCGATGGACCTGCCGGACGACTGGCGGCCGATGGGCTCGATCGCCGTCGGCCGCCCGGCCGGGCAGGCCAGGCCCCGGCCGCCCCGGGACCCGGCCGACTTCATCGTGACGCGCTGATCAGCTGGCTGCGCTGATTACCGGGTAGCGAGCAGCGGCAGCGAGCGCACCGACGCGCAGACCCCGTCGCTGGCCGCCGCGGCGGCCTGCCGCTCGGCCGGGACCTCGCCGTAGGTGGTGGTGCGCTGCCGCAGCGGGCGGCCGAGCGGCCCGGTGATCGCGCGGAGCCCGCTGATCGTCTTGTAGGAGCCGTGGTCGGCTCCGGCCATCCTGCTGATCGTCTCCTCCATCAGGGTGCCGCCCAGGTCGTTGCAGCCGCCCTGGAGGACGTCCCGGCACCCTTCCTCGCCGAGCTTGACCCAGGAGCACTGGATCGAGTCGATCGCCCCGTGCAGCAGCAGCCGGGACACCGCGTGCACGGCCCGGTTCTCCCGCCGGGTCGGTCCCGGCCGGGCCAGGCCGGCCAGGTAGATCGGCGCGTTCTCGTGGATGAACGGCAGCAGCACGAACTCGGTGAAGCCGCCGGTGCGCTCCTGGATCGACCGGATCACCCGCAGGTGCCCGACCCAGTGCGCGGGCGTGTCGACGTGGCCGTACATCATCGTGGCGGAGGTCCGCAGGCCGAGTTCGTGCGCCGAGCTGATCACCTCGATCCACACCGAGGCCGGCAGCTTGCCCTTGGTCAGCACCCAGCGCACGTCGTCGTCGAGGATCTCCGCGGCCGTCCCCGGCATCGAGTTGACCCCCGCCTCCTTGGCCCGGATGAGCCACTCCCGGATCGGCAGGCCGGTCCGGGACGCCCCGTTCACCACCTCCATCGGGGAGAACGCGTGAACGTGAAGGTCCGGGCGGCGGCGCTTGACTTCGGAAGCGATTTCGAAATAGGCTGTTCCCGGCAGATCGGGATGGATGCCGCCTTGCATGCACACTTCCGTGGCGCCGGCGTCCCAGGCTTCAGCGGCCCGGTCGCCGATCTGCTTCAGCGACAGGGTGTACGCGTCGGCATCGGTGCGGCGCTGGGCGAACGCGCAGAACCGGCAGCCGGTGTAGCAGACGTTGGTGAAGTTGATATTGCGGGTGACCACGTAGGTGACGTCGTCCCCGTTGACCTCGCGGCGCAGGCCGTCGGCGATCCGGGCCAGCTCCTCCAGGTCCGCGCCGTCGGCGGAGAGGAGGGCGACGGCCTGGCTGTCGGTGAGGGCGGCCGGGTCCCGTTCGGCTTGCCGGAGCGCGGCGGCGACTTCACCCGCGCTCAGCACGGCCGGGGCACCCGCGGGCGCGGGGCTCGCGGGGGTGGCCGGGGCGGGGACGCCACTCCGTTCGGCAATTTCTTTCCAGTCGCCGTAGACCTCAGCGAAGTCCTCCCGGCGGTCATGGGTACGGCCGGTGGTGTCGATCGAGGTGTGCAGGTCGGTACGGCCCGTCCCGTCCGCCTCGCCCCAGCCGCCGTCCGGCTCCTGCCACGGCAGGCCGTGCGGCAGGGCGCCGTCGGCGGCCAGCCCGGTCGCCGGGTCGGCCAGCGCGGCCACGTGCCGGGCCAGCCGGGGATCCAGCCACGGCTCGCCGAGGTACGGCGGGTAGACGGTGAGCCGCTCGCGCAGCGTGAAGCCCGCGCTCGCGGTGCGGCCGGCGAGCTCGTCGATGGCCGGCCACGGGCGCTCGGGGTTGACGTGATCCGGGGTCAGCGGGGAGACGCCGCCCCAGTCGTCGATGCCGGCCCGCAGGATCAGGCCGTACTGCGCGCCGACCAGGTTGGGGGGCGCCTGGATGCGGGCCTTGGACCCGAGGACGAGCCGGGTCACGGCGATCGTGGCGGCCAGGTCGTCGAGCTCGGCGTCCGGGGTGTCGCGCATCTTGGTGTCCGGCTTGGCCCGGAAGTTCTGCACGATGACTTCCTGGATGCCGCGGTACTCGCGGGCGACCTTCCTGATGGCGAAGACCGACTCGGCCCGCTCGGCCAGCGTCTCGCCGATGCCGATGAGGATGCCGGTGGTGAACGGGACGTTGCTGCGGCCGGCGTCCTCCAGGACGCGCAGCCGCACCGCCGGGTCCTTGTCCGGGCTGCCGAAGTGCGGGGCGCCCTTTTCGGTGAACAGGCGGCTGGCGGTCGTCTCCAGCATCATGCCCATGGACGGGGCGACCGGCTTCAGCCGCTGAAAGTCCTGCCAGGTCAGCACGCCGGGGTTCAGGTGCGGGAGCAGGCCGGTCTCCTCCAGCACGCGGATGGCCATGGCCCGCACGTAGGACAGGGTGTCGTCGTAGCCGTGCGCGTCCAGCCACTCCTGCGCCTGGTGCCAGCGGTCCTCGGGCCGGTCGCCCAGGGTGAACAGGGCTTCCTTGCAGCCGAGGGCGGCGCCCTGGCGGGCGATCTCCAGGACCTGGTCCGGTTCCAGGTACAGGTGCTCCAGGCGGTGCGGGACGGTGGCGAACGTGCAGTAGCCGCAGCGGTCCCGGCACAGCCGGGTCAGCGGGATGAAGACCTTGCGCGAGTAGGTGATGACCCCGGGCCGCCCGGCGGCCTCCAGGCCGGCGTCCCGGGTGCGGCCGGCATAGCCCAGCAGGGTGCCGAGGTCCTCGCCGCGGGCGTGCAGCAGGACCGTTGCCTCGGCGGCGTCCAGCGGCTTGCCGTCCCGGGCCCGGGCCAGCGCGCGCCGCATGGCCGACGCCGTGGGCGCTTCGGTCCCGGGTGCCTCGTTGACCTGCGTGGTTCCGCTGGCTTGTCTGCCCTCCCCCGGCCCAGTGGCCTCGTCGTTACCAGAGTCGCCGCGGAAAACAGTCATGTTCGCACCTTACGTGGCTAGCTTGTCCCGCTCGCGCGGCCCCCGCTTCGGGCGGCAGCCGGACGCGAGCGAGCGTGGAACCTGGCTCTCAAGGCGTGTGAACACCGTGACGAGCGGGTTCATGCCGCGGCGGGCGGATGCCCTTTCCGCCGCGGCCACCCGGCTCAGGGGCGGGTGATGCCGATGGTGCCCCTGGCGTCAGCCCCGTATGCCCGAGGCCCCGGTTAACGGCATGGATGGAACATCGATGCCGCTGGCACGACATTGATGGGGCATCGATGTCGTTACCGGAGGCGGTGTGTGGGCCGGGCCGGGTAACGGGAGCGGGCTGTGGTGCGGATGGGGATGCTGAGGCCAGGAACCCTGAGCTGATGCGAGGAACCCGGGAGTCCTAGAAGGAGCGGTAGTCGCGGATGGACATGCGGGGGCCGTGGCGTTCGGGACGGGTGCCGCCGAGCTCGATGAGGCGGGTGACGCGGTAGCGGTGGCCGGCGTAGGGAGCGAGCAGTTCGAGCATGCCCGCGTCGTCCGTCTTGCGGCGGGCCAGGGTCCAGCCGACGGCGTTCGGCAGGTGGTAGTCGCCGACGGAAACCGCGTCGGCGTCACCCATGGCCCGCTGCCTGATCTCGGCCGAGGTCCAGACGCCGATTCCGGGCAGTGAGCGCAGGCGGCGGTCCGCTTCGGCGGGGTCGAGCGCCGCTGCCTCCTCGAGCCGGCCCGCGACCGCGGCCGCGCTGATGATGGTCCGGGCGCGGACCCCCTCGACGCCAGCCCGATGCCAGTCCCAGGACGGAATGCGGGCCCAGGTCCGCGGGGACGGGGCGACCCGCATCCCGGCCGGGGCCGGGCCCGGCGCGGCCTCGCCGTACCGGGTAAGCAGGAACCGCCAGGCGCGATGGGCCTCGTTGCTGACCACTTTCTGCTCCAGGACGGCGGGCACCAGGGCCTCGAAGACACGGGCGCTGCGGCCGACCCGGAAGCCCTCATACCGCAGCACCAGCTCGCCGATCACCGGGTGGCAGGCGCTGAACCCGGCCCGGTCGTCGTGGAAGCCGAGCCAGCCGGGCATGCTGTCGAGCAGCCAGCCTGCGCCGGGACCCCAGGCCTGGCCTATGACGTAGACCTGGCCAGGCGTTCGGGCCGGGCCGGTGGCGCGGGAGGGGCCGGTGGCGCGGGAGGGGCCGGGCGCGATGGGCGGGTGCGCTGGGGTGGTGGCGGGCGTACGCCGGGTGGTGACCCGGAGCGTGCCCGGGCCGTCCGGGGTCAGCGAGGTGCGCCA
>JAICWX010000249.1 GCA_025934635.1 Streptosporangiaceae bacterium
AGCATCTTCAGCACCTGCTCGTTCGCGCCGCCGTGCAGCGGTCCGTAGAGCGCCGCCGCCGCCGCGGCCGCGGCCGAGTAAGGGTCGACCTGGGAGCTCGACACGCTGCGCATGGCGTTGGTCGAGCAGTTCTGCTCGTGGTCGGCGTGCAGGATGAACAGGACGTCCAGGGCGTGCTCGAGCACCGGGTTCGGCTCGTACTTGGGCTCGGTCATCCTCGCCATCATGTTGAGGAAGTTGCCCGCGTAGGACAGGTCGTCGTCCGGGTAGGCGTACGGCAGTCCCCGGGCGTGCCGGTAGGCGAAGGCCGCCAGCGTCGGCATCTTGGCGATCAGGCGCACCACCTGCTGGTCCTGGTTGGCCTTGTCGCGGACCGCGTTCGCCTCGGGGTAGAACGTGGACAGCGCGGCCAGCGTGCTCACCAGGATTCCCATCGGATGGGCGTCATGATGGAAGCCGTCGATGAACTTCTTGACGTTCTCGTGCACGTAGGTGTGGTGGGAGATCTGGTGGGCCCACCCCGCCGACTCGTCCTTGTCGGGCAGCTCCCCGCGCAGCAGCAGCCAGGCCACGTCCAGGAAGGACGCGCGGTCCGCCAGCTCCTCGATCGGGTAGCCGCGGTAGCGCAGGATGCCCTTGTCACCGTCGATGAAGGTGATGGCACTGCGGCAGCTGGCGGTGTTCTGGAACGCCGGATCGTAGGCGAGCAGCCCGAAGTCGTCATCGGAGGTCTTGATCTGCCGAAGGTCCATGGCGCGGATAGCGCCGTCGACGATAGGGAGTTCGTAGCTGCGGCCGGTCCGTGAGTCGGTTACTCGCAGCGTGTCATTCGTGGTCATGTCTAGACCATAGGCCGTACCTACAGGTGCTCGACAGACCCCCTGGCCTCGTGTCTCACCTTGTGACGGGATGGCCGGGAGGCACTCCGCGGGTGATCGTTTCTAGCCGGCCCTCGGCGCGGGGAAATCGGCCGGCAGCAGCTGCTGCCGTCGCTGGTGGAGCTCGGCTAGCTGCGCGGGGGTGAGCTTGCTGACCTGCTCTTCTCGCTGCTTCTGCAGCTGCGCGAGTTCGGTGGGGCTGAGCCGGGCGGTCAGCTGCCTGCGCTGCTCGATCATCTGGTCGAGCTGTTCGCGGGTGAGCTTGCGGTCCACTGTGATCATCCTCTCAACGAGTTCGATGAGCTGGCGAGCGGTTACCTCGCCATCGAGCGAGGTCAGGCTGCCGATCAGGGCGAGCAGCGAGTGCCGCAGCCGGTGCGCCGCGGCGATCTTCTCCTCGGCCTGGGCCAGTTGCCGCCGCAGGAGCGGCAGCGGATCCGGTCCCGCCCCTTCGAGCAGCCGCGCGATCTCGGCCAGCGGCAGGCCGAAGCCGCGCAGCGCGATGATCTGATGCAGGCGGCGGGCCTCGGCCGGCCCGTAGCGCCGCCGGCCGCCGGCGTCCCTGACGGGCGACAGCAGGCCGAGACGGTCGTAATGGTGCAGCGTCCGCACGGTCAGCCCGGTCGCGCGGGCCAGGTCGCCGACGGTCAGCAGCTGGCCCGGGCCGTCCCTCTGGGCCCGGGCCGGGTCGTCCTCTGGTGCCTGGCCCGGGGCGTTGGCTGGTGTCATGTTCCTGACGCTAAGACCTCACGCAAGGTCAGGTGCAAGCCGTATCCGCCCGGCTTCTTGTATCAAGCCGTGAGGGTGCCGCTCTAGGCAGGGTGCCCGTCGTTCCAGCGGCGTTTCAGCACCATTCAAGCGCTGGCTGGCAACCTCTGGGTGGCTGTGTCGGGGGCCCTGCCGCGATCGCAGCCTGCCGTGGCGTGTCCCTTGCTGACCGGCCGCCCGGCATCAGGAGTCGGGATACTTACAAGGAGTTGCCATGAAGTCGGGCCGGACCGCTGCGCTGGTCATCACCGCGATCGCCCTGCCGGCGCTCGCTGCCTGCTCCGGGGGCAGTTCGAGCGGGAGCAATCCCGCCGCGGGCGCTACCGGCGGGGGCAATCAGCCCACCGCCACCGCCACTGCCCCGGCCAGTTCGGCGCCGGCCAGCCCGTCGGCCGCCGCGGCGGGTGCCAACGGCCTGACCCCGCCGGGAACCCACCTCGGTTTCGGTACGGCCGCCACCGTCGGCTGGGTACCGCCGACGCTCGACACCGGGACGGGCGCCCACAAGGGCCTCAAGCTGCAGGTCACGGTGGAATCCATCCAGAAGGGCACCATCGCCGACTTCACCAACATCGACCTCAACGCGGCCGAGAAGAAGTCCACTCCGTACTACGTGCGGGTGCGCCTCACCGCGCTCGGCAACGTCGCGCCGCCCAAGGACAACGATCCCGCCCTCACCTTCACCGCGATCGACGACCGCGGCCAGCAGCAGGACAACGTCACCATCCTCGGGACCTTCCAGCGCTGCGATGACCCCTCGCCGCCCACGTCGTTCGCGAACGGGAAGTCTTACCAGAGCTGCCTGACGTACCTCATCCCGGGCGGCGGCTCGATCAAGTCGGTCGAGTGGAAGGACGGCCCGGCCCCGGCCGACGACGTGTCCGCCTACTACGACCGTCCCGTCGTGTGGGGTGCCTGACCGAGGTTAGATCGGCTAGCGTTTCCCGGCCCCCGCTCGGGGGCCGGGATTGCTGTCAGGGGGCCGCGCCGGGCCAGGTGGTCGTGCGCAACCGCTGGATCGGGGTCAACTACGTCGACCTGCAGCATCGCGCAGGGCAGCCCTATCCGGTCGGGCTGCCGCTGATTCCCGGCACGGAGGCGGCGGGCACCGTCGTGGCGGTCGGCGCCGGCGCCGACCACCTGCTGGCCGGGGCGCCGGTGGTGCACTTCGGCCACCTGGGCGGCGTCTACGCCGAGATGACCGCGGTGCCGGCCGAGTTCGTCGTCCCGCTGACCGATGGCGTGGCGCTGGACGCGGCCGCCGCCGTCACCATGAACGGCACCACGGCTCACGTGCTGACGAGCCTGGCCTGCCGGATCGGGCCGGGGGACGTGGTGGCGGTGCAGGCGGCCGCGGGGGCGACCGGAGGCGCCGTGGTCCAGCTCGCGACGGCGGCCGGGATACCTTCGAGATGAGCCTGGACATGCTCGCCACCCGCGGCACGCTCGTCCTCTACGGGCAGTCCAGCGGCCCGGTCGCCCCGTTCGACCTCGGCCGGCTGTCCGGCATCACCGGAGCGGGCCGCGGCGCGGGCTCGCTGACCCTGCGCTAGGTGGCGGCCGGCCACTACCTGGCCAGCCAGCAGGACCGGGCTGCCGCCGTCGGTGCCGTCCTCGGCCAGGTCGCGGCGGGACGGCTCAGCCCGCGTATCGCCGGCCGCTTCCCGCTCAGCCGCTCAGCCGCTCAGCCGAGGCGCATGCCCTGCTGGCGGGCCGGACGGTGCGGGGGAAGATCCTGCTCCAGGCGTGACCGGCGCGGAGATCGCCGGGGGCCCGGCCCCGCGGCCGGCCAGGACCTGCACGGCCCGCGCGGTCCAGGCCGACGGCCGGGGGCGGGCCCCGTCGGCCAGGGCGTTCCAGTAAATCGACCAGGTGCCCGCGACGGCGCGCCGGACGACCGGGGCGGTGATCAGGCGGGTAGCGGCCGACGTGATCCTTGGCCTGCGCAGCAGCACGCCCTGCAGGGCGGCCGCCCCGGCCATGTACTGCCCGAACGCCGCCTCGAGCGCCTGGGCGTAGGCGTGGCCAGCCTTCCCCGGCCCGGCCAGCACCGCCTCGGCGGCCAGCCGGGCGCTGACCATGGCCGGGCCGATGCCCTCGCCCTGCAAGGGGTTGATCAGCCCCGCGGCGTCTCCGGCCAGCAGCACGTTGCCGGCGGCAGCCGGGGCGCCGGTGCCGCCCATGCGCAGCCATCCGCCCATCACCGGCCCGGGCCGCGCGTCCCCGGTCAGGTCACCGCGCTGGCCGAGCAGCGCAACCAGCCGGGCCAGGTCACCGCGCAGCGGCGCCTGCCCGCGGCTGCTGCCGAGGCCGACCCCGATGCCCACGTTCGCCTGGCCGTCCGCCCCGGGAAACAGCCAGCCGTACCCCGGGTAGATCCGCCACGGGCTCGCGTCGAGCAGGACCAGCAGCGGCAGCGGAACCTCGGCCGGCACGTACGCGCGGATCGCGAAACCCCACAGCGCCGCCTGCGGGTCGAGCATCCCGGCCAGCCGGGCGACCGGGCTCAGCGCCCCGTCCGCGGCGATGATGACCTCCCCCGCCAGGCGCTGCCCGTCGCTGGCTATGAGGGCATCGGCCCGGCCGTCCCGGCCCTTCTCCACCGCGGTGATCCGTGCTCGCACCGGGATGGCGCCGGCCTGCACGGCGGCCTCGCGCAGCGCGTGATCCAGCGCCAGCCGCGGCACGATGATCCCGTGGCCGGGGTAGGCCTTCCCGGGGAAGGCAGGCAGCCTGCTGCGCCGGCCGGAGGGGCCGACCGCGAGCAGGTCAGAGCCCTGCCCGGCGTCCGGGACGCGCAGCCCCAGATCCGACAGGACCTGCACCCCGCGGGGGCCCACCAGGTCCCCGCACGCCTTGTCGCGCGGGAAGGCTGACTTGTCGGCGAGTACCACCCGCGCACCGGACCGGGCCAGCACCAGCGCGGCGATGCTGCCGGCCGGCCCGGCGCCGGCTACCACCACGTCGTAAAGAGGGCTCATGGCCCGAAGGGTAACCGCGCCGCGCACGGGTTGGCCCGCCTGGCTCCGGACCGGAACCTCCATCGGATCGCGGGCGATCTCCGCCACGGGCGAGGCCGGTCACCGGCCGGGGTGGAGCCAGGACCGGGCCAGGCGTTCCAGGGGGTGCGGCGCCGCCCCGGACGGGGCGAGGACCAGGCCGTCGGACCGGACGGCGGGGACCGGGAGCGGAGCGCCGCGCTGGGCGGCCTGGATGAGTCCGCCCAGCCGCCGCTGGATCGCCTGGTAGAAGCGTCGCTGGGTCCAGCGGCCGAACAGGCGGAACCCCAAGCGCACAACCGGGCTCGGAATAGGCGCCATCCGCGAGTAGCCGCGGACCCGGAACAGCACCCGGCCGGTAACCGTGTCCTTGATCACCTCGTAGGTGAGGCGGCCCTGTTCCAGGTGCCCCTCGAGGGTCTGGTAGCTCCAGCCCCACACCCGTTCGGTCTCGCTGGTCTCGTCGATGATCCCGGTGACCCGGACCCCGAGGTAGAACCGCAGGACGGAGAACCTGCCCTCGAGCAGCATGTCCCGCCCGGCCAGTTCCCCGCCGTCCCGGTAGACGCCGCGCAGGATGCGCGGCTCGGCGAACTCGTACTGGCGGACCAGCGTGCAGCCGGTCTCCCAGACGCCGCCGGGCTCCGGCGGTCCCGGCGGCTCCCGGCCGATCACCATGTCGTCCGAGTCGACGTGCCAGTGGCCGTCCGCCCGCCCGTCCTCGGGGGCGCGGGCCGGATCGTAGTTGACCGTGCGGTGGCGCAGCTCGTCCAGCGCGGCGGCCTCGTCGACCGAGCCGAACAGCTGCCGCCGCATCTACTCGGCCTTCTCGACAGCGTCGCCGATCAGCCAGAACATGGGCGGCCAGAGTCCGACGAACAGGGCACGCCGCTCCGCGTTGCCGCGTTCGTCCTGGTCGACGGTCTTCGCCCGGATCCATAGCCCGATGCACAGCCCGATCGACCCGATGGACGCGGCGTGCAGGTACGTACCGCGCAGGCCGGCTCGCCTCAGTATCTCTCCCGTAGTCACCTTCGCTTCTCTTACCAGCGAGAACGGCATGAAACAGCGGACCGGGGTAAGAAGACATGATCATGACGACGAAGAACCGGCGGGACCAGCTCGGCATCGTGCTGCGCTGGCCGCTCGGGATTGCCCTGGTCAGCTGGCGGTACATGTGGCGGACGACGCCACTGCACCGGTCCGAGGAAGCGGGCGATCGCACGGACCTGCCCGTCCCGGCTGCCGACGCGGGGCAGGACCGGTTGCAGCCACTGGACGCGGGCTCCGGCCCGATGCTGCACCGCTCCTACTCGGTGCGGATCACGGGCAGCGACCTCAAGCCGGCCGAGCTGATCGACCTGCTGGCCGACAACCTCAACCGGGCCTCGCCCGAGATGGCGGTGTTCCGCCGGACGCGAGGGTCCAGCGGCGACCGGCTCCGCCGGGGCGACGAACTCGTCGTGCGGATGCCCGGGCCATGGGACGGCCCGGTGCGGGTGGTCCGCCGCGAGCCGGGCTCGTTCCGGCTGGCCACGCTGGAGGGCCACCTGGAGGCCGGGGAAATAGAGTTCCGGGCGGTCAGGGACGGCGACGCGCTGCGCTTCGTGATCGAGTCCTGGGCGCGCGCCGGGGACAAGCTGTCCGCCCTGCTCTACAACAAGCTCCGGCTGGCCAAGGAGATCCAGCTGAACATGTGGACGCACGTCTGCGTCCGGACCGCCGCCCTGGCCGGCGGCCGTCCCCAGGGCGGCGTCACGATCAGGACCCGCTGGGTCGACTGGCCCTAGCCGGGACGCTGACCCATCATCAGGGGGCGTCAGCTTCTGGTGCACAGCTGAATCCAGGACTCGCGCGGACCGCGCCGCTGTGAGAGCGTGCTGTTCATGAGCGGCGGGATCGTCAGCCCGGTCTTCGTAGGCCGGGACCAGGAGCTTGCCGCGCTCGATGCCGCGATGGCGGTGGCGAGCGGTGGCGACCCGGTGTTCGCGCTCATCGGCGGTGAGGCGGGCATCGGCAAGACGAGGCTGGCCGAGGAGTTCGCTACGCGGGCAACGACCGCCGGGTTCGCGGTGCTCACCGGCAACTGCGTCGAGCTCGGCGCGGAAGGGCTGCCGCTCGCGCCGGTCATCAGCGCGCTGCGGGCGCTGTCCCGCATGCTGCCGCCTGCCGAGCTGGCCGACGTGGCCGGCCCGGCGGCCGGCGGCCTGTCCCGGCTGCTGCCCGAACTCGCCCCGCCTGGTGGCCCGGCAGCGGTCACCGCCGATGCCGACAGCGCCGTCAGCCTCCCGGAACTGGTTGCCGGGCTGCTCGGCCGGCTCTGCTCGCTCCGCCCGGTGCTGCTGGTCATCGAGGACCTGCACTGGGCGGACCAGTCGACGCTCGAGCTGATCGCCTACCTGATCCGCACGCTGCGCGAGGTGCCGCTGCTCGCGGTGGTCACCTACCGGTCTGACGAACTGCGCCGACGGCACCCGCTGCGCGTCCTGCTGACCGGCTGGGAGCGGGTCCGGTCTACCCGCCGCATCGAGCTGGGCAGCCTGGACCGGGACGAGGTGGCCGACCAGCTCACCGGGATATTCGGTGCGTCGCCCGAGCCGGGCCTGGCGGACCTGATCTTCGACCGGTCCGGCGGCAACGCCTACCTCGTGGAGGAGCTCGCCGGCGTGGCCAGCGACCCCGGCCGCCCTGGCCGCGACGCCGGCCTGCCGCCGTCGCTGCGGGACGTGCTGTTGCACCGCGCCGACTCGCTCAGCCCGGCGGCGCAGCACCTGCTGCGCGCCGCCTCGGCGGGCGGCCGCCGGGTCGCCGAAGGACTGCTCGCCGCGGTGGCGGGAACCGCGGAGGCTGACCTGTACCCGGCGCTGCGCGAGGCAGTAGACGGCCATGTCCTCGTGGTGGACGCCGCCGGGACGGGATATGAGTTCCGGCACGCCCTCACCAGGGACGCGGTGTACGAGGACATGCTGCCCGGCGAACGTGCCCGGCTACACGCCGCGTACGCGGCGGCCCTCGCCGCCGACCCCGGGCTGGCCGACGACGCCGCGATGCCCGCGGCACTGGCGCATCACTGGTACAGCGCCCACGACCTGCCCCGCGCGCTGCCCGCCCTGCTGATCGCGGCCAGCCACGCGCTGGGCAGCTACGCCCCGGCCGAGTCACTTCACCACCTGGAACGGGCGCTGGAGATCTGGCCGCGGATCCCGGACGCCGCCCAGCGCGCCGGGGCTGGCCTGGCCGAGGTATACCTCAGGGCGGTCGATGCCGCCTACTACGCGGGCGTCCTTGACCAGGCGCTTGACCTCTCCGAACAGGGCATGGCGGCGCTCCCCGCTGAGCCCGGTGACGGCACCGGCGCCCTGCGCGCTCAGCTGCTCGACCGCCGTGCGATAGCGCTGCGCGACATCGGCCGCGAAGACGAAGCGATCACCGCGCTGCGCCAGGCGCTGACGCAGCTGCCGGAGGAAAAGCCCAGCCAGCTCCGCGCGATGCTGCTCAGCTCCCTGGCCAGCACGCTGATGCGGGTCGATGACATAGCCGAGGCAGCTGAGGTGGCCCGCCGTGCGGTGGCCGCCGCCCAGGCGGTCGGCGCGCCGCGGGAGGAGGCGGACGCGCTGATCACCGCGGGCGGTGCGAGCCTGTACCTGGGCCCGGACAACGCCGGCCTGAGCGACCTGCGGGCCGGCCTCGACCTCGCGCTCCGCGGGAATTTCCCGGCCACGGCGCTGCGCGGCTACATCAACCTGAGCGACGTGCTCCAGCTGCTCGGCCGGCACGAGGAAGCCATGGAGGTCGCCGCGCAGGGCCGCGTGCTCGCCGCCCGGGTGGGCCGGGCACGCACACTCGGCTGCTTCCTGGCCGGCAACATGGCCATCTCCGCGCTCCAGCAGGGCCGCTGGCCGGAGGCCGAGCGGCTCACCGCCGAGAGCCTGCGCACCGCTCGCGAAGGCATCTACCGGGTCATCCTCGCGCAGCCGGCGGTCAGCCTGGCCGCGCGGCGAGGCGACTACCCGGCCGCCGCTGAACTGCTCCGCCAGGCCCGCAAGGAGACCGGCGCGTCTGTCAACGCGCAGGTCCTGCTGCCGATAGCCTTCGACGAGGCGCTCGTCCGGCACGGCCAGGGCGACCTCGCCGGCGCGCGTGAGCTGCTCGTCGCCGCGCTGGCCGGGAGCACCGGGCCGATGAGCGTCCGGCACGCGTGGCCGCTGCTGTGGCTGGGCATGCGGGCGGCGGCGGACGAAGCGATCCGTGCCCGCGACCGCCGCGTGCCTCCCCTGGCGGAGTCGGTGGCTGCCGTAGCCGAACTGACGAGCATCGCCGGGCAGCTGCCGGCTCGCTTTCCCGAAGCCCGCGGGTACCGCTGCTTGTTCGATGCCGAACGGGATCGTGGCGACGCTTCAGACGTCCCGCCGTCCTGGGCCGCGGCGCTGGCCATCTGGCGGGACCTGCGCGCCCCCTACCTGATCGGTTACTGCCTGCTTCGGTACGCCGAGGCGCTGCTCGCCGCCGGGGACCGCACCGCCGCCGGGCACGCCGTCAGGGAGGCGCACGCGACCGCCGCGGGGCTGGGTGCCGCCCCGATCGCCGAGCAGGCCGCAGCCCTGGCCCGCCGCGCCCGGGTGCCGCTCGACGACGGCGCGCCGCAAGGCCCGGCCGGGGATAAGGCGGCGCGGCAAGAGGCGGCGGGCCCGGCGGGCGATCTGGCCCGCCTCGGCCTCACCGATCGCGAGCGCGAGGTCCTGTTCCAGGTCGCGGCCGGCCGCTCCAACGCCCAGATCGCCGGGGTCCTGTTCATCAGCCCCAAGACCGCCGGGGTGCACGTGTCCAACATTCTCGCCAAGCTCGGCGTCGCCAGCCGGGTGGAGGCCGCCGCCGTGGCCCACCGCCTCGGCATTACCGGCACACCGGATCGCTGACCGCAGCCGGTCCAGACGGTGTTAAGCCGAATGCCCGAGGGCATCCGGCTTAGCACTGTGCGGCAGTGTTACCACCAGGCCCGCTGGTTCGGGTTCTGCGTGTCGGTCACGGGCTGGCCAGTCTTGATAGATTCCATGTTCTTTCCTTCCGCAGGATTCCCGCCTCGTCTTCGGCGGATAACTCCACTGTCGCGCTAAGCACCAGGCCACCGCATCGGGTGATCGCCGTAAACCCATGTGGTCGCCTGCTTTAGACGGAGCCTGCCGGGTCTTTAGCACGCCGCGGCTAGGTATTTAGCAGGCGCACCCTAAAGAGGCCGGCCGGAAATCTGAATATCCCCGCCGGGTCGGCTAAGGCGACCGCCCGATGCGCCGGCCTGTTCTTTAGCCAGATCGTGAAGGTAGTTAAACACGCTGCCGGAAACCTGGCGAAAGAAGGCCGACGATGAATTCCACGAACCCTCCAGCGGGCACGATCCGGGCGGCGCTGCGGCACCGGGACTTCCGGGCGCTGCTCGCCGGGCAGGCGGTGTCGCAGTTCGGCGACTTCCTCTACAACGTCGCGCTGATCACGCTGGTGTACCAGCGCACCGGGTCGGCGATCTGGGCCGGCGTCACCTCCGCTGCCCGGGTCGTGCCGATGCTCATCGCCGGACCGTTCGGCGGCATCGTCGCTGACCGGTTCGACCGGCGCCGCGTCCTGGTCACCTGCGACCTGACTCGGCTTGTCCTTATGCTGGCGCTGGCGCTGGTCGCGGCGTGGCGCCTGCCGGTCGTCCTGGCCCCGGTGCTGGCCGCGCTCGCGACGACCGCGGCCGCGCCGTCCATACCGTCCGTGGCCGGAGTCACACCGCGGCTGGTCCCCGACGCGGACCTGCCTGGCGCGAACGCGGCCCGCTCCGTGTTCACCGCCGCCGCGGTCATCCTCGGACCGGGACTCGGCGGCGTGCTGCTGTTCGTGTCGCCGGCGCTGGCTTTCGTGATCAACGCGGCGACGTTCGCCGTCTCGGCAGCCTGCGTGCTGGCCATCCGGGCCCGCGACGCGTTCACTGTGACCCGGTCCGCCAAGGGGGCCGCCCGCCGCGGTTTGCCGAGACTAGGGCTGCTACGCGACCTCGCGGACGGTGCCGTGGCGTTGCGCAGGCACCCGGCGGCGGTGCGGCTGCTCGGCGCGGACATGGCATGCAGCTTCGTGCTCGGCATGGAGTCCGTGCTGTTCGTCCTCGTGGCGCGGTCGGCCGGGCTCGGCCTGAACGGCTACGCCTTCATGTTCGCCGCGCTCGGCGCCGGCGGCATGGCCGGAACCACGCTGGCGGGCCGGGCCGCCCGGCTGCCCGGCCGCCGGGTCCTGATAGCGGCGCTGAGCGCGGTCGGGCTCTCGGTCGCCGGGGTGGCGGTCCTGCACTGGGCCGCCGCGATCCTGGTCGTGGTCGCCGTCGGCGGGGCCGCCTCGCTCCTGGTCGAGATCACGATGAACACCGGCCTGCAGCGGATGCTGCCGCGGGACGTGTTCGGGCGGGCGTACGGCCTGGCAGTCCCCGTCTCGATCGGCGTCATCGGCGTCGGCTCGCTGCTGGCCCCGGTACTGGATAGCACCCTCGGCCAGACCGGTGCCCTGCTCGCCTGCGCCGCCGCAGTCCTCGCCTACACCGCCTTCCTGGCCCTCCCCACCCGCCATCCCGCCCCCGCCGTCCAGCTCCGGTCCCCGGCCGGCGATCACGGCCCAGTAAGCGCCACGGCCGCCATACCGGTCAGCCGTCCGGCAGACTCCACGTCGGGGCGGTCGACGTGACCAATCACCTTGGCCCGGCCGTCCAGAGGTCAGCCGGCGGCCTCGCCGGCGCTGGCCGGCCCTTGGCGCGTCTCGCGGGCGAAGCGGCCGGCCTGCCGCATGGCGGAAGCCGCTTCGGGCAGGAAACTCCAGAAGATGTGGAAATCATGGGTGTCCACTGCGAACAGCTCGAACCGGGTATCCACACCGTGCTCCACGGCGCGATCGACCAGCGTGGTGACGTCATTCAGGACAGGGTCCCCGGTGGCGGCCTGGACCAGCATCGGCGGCAATCCGGTGAGGTCGGCGTTCAGCGGGCAGATCACCGGGTCGTCCGCCGGATGCCCGGCGAGGTAGTGCTGGGAGGACAGGCGCCGGATCCGGTCCAGTTCGGCTGGCAGGCTGTCACGGTCGGCCGTACTGATGTCAATCCACGGACAGAGGAGCACGGCGGCCCCGGGCATCGGCAGACCCTGATGCCTGAGGGTGAGCAGCAGCGACAGGACCAGTCCGGCCCCGCCTGAGTCGCCCGCCACGGTTACCCGCGCCGCGTCGGCGCCCTGGTCGAGCATCCACAGGTAGGCCTGCACCGCGTCCTCGACCGCGGCCGGAAACGGGTGTTCGGGGGCCAGACGGTAGTCAGGGACCAGGACGCCGGCCTTGGCGGCGTCGGCCAGGCAGCCGGTCAATGGCCGGTACCCGAAGGCCGACCCGGTCACGTACCCGCCGCCGTGCAGGTACAAGATGGTGGCGGACTCCTCAGGCGCCGGGCTGTTCAGCAGGGCGGCTACTCCTGCGGCGTTCACCGGCCGCACGCTGATGCCGGGCGGCGGTTCGAACTGCGCGTGCAGTGCCTCGAAGGCATCGCGCAGCTCTTGCAGCTCCTGGCCCGGATCGGGTACCTCGCTGCCGAGCCCGGCGAGCTCCCAGTGCCGGTTGACGCGGGCCAGGAGCTCACCGCCCAGCGAGCGGGTCACGTTCACCGCCTCATCCAGGCTCTGGAGCAGCTCCCGAACCCGGCCCAGCAGTGCCTCGCCGGCCAGCGTCAGCTCCACCCGGTGGGTGGAGCGCCGCAGCAGCTCGCAGCCGACCAGCCGTTCCAGGCTGCTGATCTGCCGGCTCAGCGCGGGCTGGGACAGGTAGAGCCGGGCTGCGGCGCGGCCGAAGTTGAGCTCGTCGGCCACGGCGACGAACGAGCGCAGGTGCCGCAGCTCTATCGCGTCCGGCGCCTGCGGCAGCGAGATGACCTCCGCGTCCATGCCTTCGATTATGACCCGCCGGCATGGCCGGCGGTGATGCGGCTCGCGCACGACCGCCATGCGTGAACGGCCTTTCCCTCCGCCCCCGCGACCGTGCGAGCGTGGCGGCATGCCGACGAACCGCACAGCCGGACTGCAGCTCCGGGGCCGGGCCGGGACGCTACAGGGGCGCGTCTACTGGCCCGGCCCGTCGCTGGGACGGCCAGCCCGGCTGCTGGTGTTCTGGACCGTGACTGGCGACGGCACCTGGTGTCAGGAGCTGAGCGCGAGCGCGGGCCTGGTGGTGCTGGCGGTGACCTGCGGGCGGCCCT
>JAICWX010000463.1 GCA_025934635.1 Streptosporangiaceae bacterium
CCACTGTATCGCGGCAAACACACGCCGCCCTGGACGAACTTGACAACTGTCCAACAAAGGCTTGACGCTTGTCCATAACTCGTGGCTGTGTCACCTACGTCGCGCCGCCGCCGCGGAGGGCGGCGGCGGCGCGACAACCAGGGGCGCGACAACCAGGACGGCGTCATCTCAAGGAGGAGATAGCCATGAGCGTGTACGACCTGACTGGTCGCAAGGCGCTGGTCACCGGCGGGGCGCGCGGCCTCGGCGCGGGGATGGCCGAGGCGCTGGCCCGGGCCGGCGCGGCCGTCGTGATCGGCGACATCCGCGAGGACCTCGGCCAGGCCACCGTGGACGAGATCAAGAAGTCCGGCGGCGACGCCGCGTTCCTGCCACTGAACGTGACCGACGACGGCAGCTGGGAACGGTGCGTCGAGAGCGCGATAGCCGAGCTCGGCGGCCTTGACATCGTGGTCAACAACGCCGGCGTCGAGATCACCCAGCTCGTCGCGGATCTCGACCCGGACGCCATCAGGAAGATGCTCGAGGTCAACATCCTCGGCACCGCGCTCGGCATCAAGCACGCCTTCCGTGCGATGCGCCCCGGCGGCCCGGCCGGCCGCGGCGGCGCCGTCGTCAACATCGCCTCGGTCGCCGCGACGATCGCGTTTCCCGGCATCGCCGTCTACTCGGCCACCAAGTCCGCCGTCGACCGGCTGACCCGGGTATCCGCCATGGAGTCGGGCAAGCTCGGCTACGGGGTGCGGGTCAACTGCATCTACCCGGGCCTGGTCCCGACCGAGATGGGCAGCCAGCTGGCGCAGGACGTGGTGACGCTCGGCCTGTTCCCCAGCGTCCCCGAGGCCATCGGCGCCGTGGTCGGGCTGACCCCGCAGGGCCGCCTCGGCGAGGTCGCCGACATGGCGGACGCCGTGGTCTTCCTCGCCTCCGACGCGGCCCGGTTCATCACCGGCGCCGGCCTGCCGGTCGACGGCGGCATGGGCATGTGAGCCAGAACCGGGGGGAACGAACGACATGACAAGCAAGCCCGTCGTCGTCTACGGCGCGTCCGGCTACACCGGCCGCCTGATCTGCGAGTACCTGCGTGAGTACAACGTGCCGTTCATCGCGGCGGGGCGGGACAAGGCCAGGATCGCCGAGGCGATGGACAAGGTGCCCGGCATCGACACCATCGAGCACGACATCGTCGAGGTCTCGCACGATGTCGAGACCCTGTCCGAGCTGTTCGACGGGGCGAAGGTCGTCCTCAACACCGTCGGCCCGTTCGCCCAGTACGGCCGCGAGGTCGTCGAGGCCTGCATCAACGCCGGCTGCCACTACCTGGACACCACCGGGGAGCAGGACTGGCTGATCACCTGCGACGAGGAGTACGGCGAGCGGATGGCGGCCAGCGGCCTGCTGCTCGCCCCGGGCATTGCCCAGATGTACACCACCAGCGAGATCGCGGCCCAGCTGTGCCTGGAGAAGCCCGGCGTCGACACCCTCGACATCCTGGTCTTCTGGAAGGGCACGCCGACGGTGGCCTCCACCCGGACCATCCTGGTCAACGCGTGCCTGTCCAAGGCGTACTACCTGGAGCAGAACCAGTACGCGGAATGGCCCGCCGACGCCGGCCTGTACGACGTGGCGATCCCGGGGCAGCACGAGATCGGCCTGGCCCTGCCGTGGGGCGGCATGTCGCATCCGGTGTGGTTCAAGCGCGACCCGCGGGTGGCCAACGTCAAGGCGCTGGGCGGCGTGTTCAACCGCCCGCTCATGCTCGGCGTCCCGCAGATCGTCAAGGGCGTCCTGGCCCAGATCGAGGGCCTGCCGGACAGCGAGAAGCTCCGGGTGATCAACGAGCAGGCGGCCGGCGTGATGAACCAGATGCCGCCGCGCGAGGTCACCAGGATCAACACCTCGCTGGACTCGGTGCACGCGTCCGGGCCGCTGGGCCGGGCGCACTGCGTGATCCACGGCAACTCCAACTACAAGCAGACCGGCCTGATGCAGGCGTACGGCGCGTACTCGCTGCTCCAGCAGGCGCCCCTGCGGGCCGGCTTCGCGTCCGGCTGCCAGGCCTTCGGCCACCGTGAGCTGCTCGGCGCCATGCGCAGCTTCGGACTGGTCATGGAGCCGAACCTGACCGTCCACCACTAGGCGGAGGCGAGCGTGCGCCTGACCGACTACCTCGACAAGGGTGCCTCCCTGGGCCCGCAGGCCCCCTGCCTGACCGCGGCCGGGCGCACGCTCAGCTACGCCGACGTCCAGCGGCTGTCGTGGCGCGTCGCCCGCGCGCTTGACCGCTCCGGGATCGCTCCCGGCGACAAGGTGGCGATCTTGTCGGCCAACGACCCGGTCGCGTTCAGCTGCGTGTTCGGCATCTCCCGGGCCGGCGCGGTGTGGTGCCCGGTCAACCCGCGCAATGAGGCGGCGGAGAACCGTGACTTGCTCGACTTCTTCGACTGCCGGTGCCTGATCTTCCAGGCCGCGTTCGCGCCGCTGGTCACCCGGATCCTGCCCGGCCTGCCCAAGCTCAGCGTGCTGGTCTGCCTGGACGGGGAGCCCGCCGGCGCTACCCCCTTCGACCTGTGGACCGGTCCCGAGCCGGCCGAGCCCTGGCAGGCCGAGCCGGCCGGTGACATGGTCATGCTCGTCGGCACCGGCGGCACCACCGGCCGGCCCAAGGGGGTCATGATCACCAGCGGCAACATCGAGACGATGTCGGCGCTGACGCTGATGAGCTACCCGTTCCAGCCGCGCCCCCGCTACCTGGCCCTGGCCCCGCTCACCCACGCGGCCGGCGTGCTGTGCTTCCCGGTCCTGACGCTGGGCGGCGAGATCGTCATCATGGCAAAGCCGGACCTGACCGAGTTCCTCGCCCTCGCCGGGAAGCACCGGATCACCCACACCTTCCTGCCGCCCACGCTGATCTACATGCTCCTCGACCACGCCAGCCTGGCCGGGACCGACCTGAGCCACCTGCGGTGCCTGTGGTACGGCGCGGCCCCGATGTCGGCCAGCCGGCTGGAAGAGGCGCTGACCAGGATCGGGCCGGTGATGGGCCAGCTGTTCGGCCAGACCGAGGCCCCGATGATGATCTCCACCCTGGCGCCGGCCATGCACTTCCGTCACGACGGAACCGTCGCCACCGAGCGGCTTTCCTCGGCCGGGCGCCCTACCCCGCTCACCATCGTCGCGATCATGGACGACGAGGGACACCAGCTCGGTCCGGGCGAGCGCGGCGAGATCGTGGTCCGGGGCTCGCTCGTCATGGCCGGCTACTACAAGAACCCGCAGGCCACGGCGGAAACGTCCCAGCACGGCTGGCATCACACCGGGGACATCGGCTACCTGGACGCCGACGGCTACCTGTTCATCGTCGACCGGGCCAAGGACATGATCATCACCGGCGGCTTCAACGTCTACTCGGCCGAGGTGGAGCAGGCCCTGCTGGCCCACCCGGCCGTGCAGGACTGCGCGGTCATCGGCCTGCCCGACGAGAAATGGGGCGAGCGGGTCACCGCCGTCGTGCAGCCGCGCCCCGGCCAGGCGGTGACCGGGGACGAGGTCCGGGCCTTCGTCAAGGAACGCCTCGGCAGCGTCAAGGCCCCCAAGCAGGTCGAGGTCTGGCCCGACCTGCCCCGCTCGAAGGTCGGGAAAATCCTCAAGACCGAGGTCAAGGCCCAGCTCAAGGGGACCGCGGACGCGCCGGGACACTAGCCGGGCCGATCCTGACTCGCGGTGAATCGCTCGTGCCTGTCCGGTTATGGCCGTAGGCTCGACGCACCATGACAGTCACCGCCGATGACCTTGACAGCGTGATGTCCTGCGTGATGAGCAGGCTGCTGCCCATCACCGACCGGGACTGGTCGGTGCGGGCGGGCACCCTGGAGTGGGATTGCTGGCACACCGCCGAGCACATCGGGGACTGCCTGATGTCCTACGCCTGGCAGCTCGCCGTCCAGCCCACCGGGCGCTACGTCCGGGCCATCGCCAGCGCCGAGAAGGACGCCTCGCCGGGCGACGTGCTCGAGTTCGCGGTCACCGGCGGCCGGGTCCTGGCCTCGATGGTGCGCACGTCCCGCCCGCACGTCCGGGCGTACCACCCGGACGGGATGACCGACCCGGAGGGCTTCGCCGGGATGGGCTGCCACGAGGCCCTGCTGCACGGCAACGACATCGCCCAGGGCTTCGGCCTCAGCCTCGACCCGCCCCGCGACGTGTGCCGCCGCGTGCTGGCCCGGATCTTCCCGCAGGCGCCCGCTGACCTGGCCGGATCCGACCCGTGGACCGCCCTGCTGTGGGCCGGCGGGCGCGTCGAGCTTCCCGGGCACCCCAAGCAGCCCGGCTGGCGCCCCCACCCCGCCCCCCTCACCAGCTAGGTCTTAGTTGTTACCGGTTCCTTACCCGCGCGGGAACGGTGAGCCGGGGTGCCCGTCCGTCCGTACCGAGGTTGTGAGGCGCCTGCTTCCTGCCGTGGCCGCCTGCCTGCTCGCGCTCTGCGGCCTGCCCCTGGCCGCCGGCCCCGTCCTCGCCGGCCCCGTCCTCGCCGGCCCTGGCCTCGCCGGCCCTGGCCTCGCCGGCCCTGGCCTCGCCGGCCCTGGCCTCGCCGGCCCTGGCCTCGCCGGCCCCGTCCTCGCCGGCCCTGGCCGGCTGGCTCCAGGCCCGGGGGAGTGGTGGTTCAGGACCTGGCAGGTGCGGCGGAAGGTGTGGCCGCTGTCCCGGGGCGCCGGGATCACGGTGGCCGAGGTGGACAGCGGCGTCCAGGCCGGCCTCCCGGACCTGCGCGGCGTCGTGCTGCCGGGGGTTGACCTGACCGGGCCGAGCCGCACCGGGGGCACCGACATCCAGGCCGGCGAGGACGGGCACGGTACCGCGATGGCGGTGATGATCGCCGGGCAGGGCCGGGGCACCGGCACGGTGGGCATCGCGCCGCGGGCCAGGATCCTGCCGGTGATCGTGGGCGGCTCGGGCCCGCGGTCCGTGGCCACGGCGGCGGCCGGGATCCGGTACGCGGCCGCGCACGGCGCCCAGGTCATCGACCTGCCCTTCGGCATCGGGGTGACGTCGCCGGCCCGCTGCGACCCGGTGCTGCAGGCCGCCGTCGCCTACGCGCTCGGGCGCGACGTCGTCCTGATCGCCAGCGCGGGTAACACCAGCCTCTTCGCCGGGCCGGGCGAGCCTGCCTCCTGCGCGGGCGTGCTCGCGGTGGGCGGCACCGAGCCGGACGGGACCCTGTGGCCCGGCAGCACCAGGGAACCGTACGTGGCCGTCGCGGCGCCGGCCGATCACATGGTCTACGTGGGCCGCGACGGGCGGTTCACCGCCACCGGCGCGGGCACCAGCTTCGCCGCCGCGCTCACCGCGGGGGCGGCGGCGCTCATCAGGTCCCGGTACCCGCACATGCCCTGGTACGAGGTGGACCAGCGGCTGACCGGCACGGCCACCCCGGCCGGGCACCCGGGGCCGGACGACGGCTACGGCGACGGGATCGTGAACCTGGCCCGGGCGGTGAACGCGTCCGCCTACCCGGTCCGTGCCGCGGCCCGCGATCCGCTCCTCACGCGCTACCGGGCCTGGCTGGCGACCCGCGCGGGCCGGGCCGTGGCCGC
>JAICWX010000378.1 GCA_025934635.1 Streptosporangiaceae bacterium
CGGCCGCTAACCCACCCACCAACCCACCCACCACCCCACCAACCCCCCAACCCAGCCACCAACCCACCCACCCAGCCACCAACCCACCAACCCACCCCCCAACCCACCCACCCAGCCACCAACCCACCCACCCACCCCCCCGCCTCGCCCCGCTGCCCGCGCCCAAGCGACGTTGGCCCTGGGCGACGCACCTGCTACCAGCCCCGGCAACGCCGGGCGATTACTACGACATCAATGTCACTCTGATGTCGCCCCAACGACATCGACGTCACTCTGATGCCGTTCGGTCAGCGCCGATGCGAGCAAGTGCGGGACTGAGGTGACGTATGGTGCCCGTGGTGCTCCTGACACCGGCTCACCGCATCTCGACAGCGCAGCTGACGACATTGATGGAGCATCGATGCTGCTCCCGCGACATTGATGGAGCATCCATGTCGTTGCCGGCCGCCGGGCCAGGGCGCTGGCGTGTGACGAACGGGGCGGCTGGGGTAGATGCGGCTACTCGGACCGGGAACCCGGCAACTCGTCCCAGGAGGGCCAGAAGCTTGCAGGAGAACCAGAAGCTAGGAGGCGCCGAGCGGGGTGCCGGTGAGGATGACGCCCTGGGTGCGCAGATCCTCGATCGCCGTGGCGGTGGAAGCGGGGGCGACGCCCGCGGTGAGACCGAGCAGGACCTGGGTGGCGAACCCGGCCCGGGCCGCGTCCGCGGCGGTGGCGTGCACGCAGTAGTCGGTGGCGATGCCGACCACGTCGACCTCGTCCACGCCGCGGGCGCGCAGCCAGTCGGCCAGCGGCGTCCCGGCCTCGTCGGCGCCCTCGAAGCCGCTGTAGGCGGCCGCGTGCGCACCCTTCAGGAACACCGCCTCCACGGCCCCGGTATCCAGGTCTGGGTGGAAATCGGAGCCTGTGGTGCCGGCCACGCAGTGCGGCGGCCAGGAGGCCGCGTAGTCCGGGTGGTCGGAGAAGTGGGCACCCGGATCGACGTGGAAGTCCCTGGTCGCCACCACGTGCCCGTAGCCGGGTCCGTCCGCCACATGCTCGCTGATCGCGCGGGCGACGGCGGCGCCGCCGGTGACCGCGAGCGACCCGCCCTCGCAGAAGTCATTCTGGACATCGACGATGATCAGTGCGCGCATGGGGCCAACGGTATCCTCCGGACCCGAGAGGAGCCGCCATGACCCAGGCCGACTACTGGAACCACAACGTCCACTACCAGCCCGTCATTCTCAACGCGGTCCCGGACCGCTGCGGCGCCGCGCTCGAGGTCGGCTGCGGTGACGGGCTGCTGGCCCGGCGGCTGGCCGACAAAGCTGCCGAGGTCACCGCGATTGACCGTGACGCGGAGATGATCACCCGCGCCAGGCAGCGCACGGCGGCCGTCGAGGACACGTCAGGGACCCGCGTGCGGTTCGTCCAGGCCGACTTCCTCGCCTACCCGGTCGAGGCGGCCAGCTACGACTTCGCCTGCGCCAACACCGTGCTGCACCACATGGACTTCACGGCGGCGCTGGAGGCCATGGCCCGCGCCCTGCGGCCCGGCGGCCGCCTCGCTGTCGTCGGCCTGGCCGCGAACGGAGGGCCCGCCGACTACCTGATCGGCGCCCCGGGCGTGCCCGCCAACCGGATCTATCGTGCCCTCCGGGGCGAAGGCGGACCCGGGGCACCGGTCAAGAACCCGGAGATGACCTGGGCCGAGGTGCACGCCACCGCCCGGCAGGTGCTCCCGGGCGTGCGCTACCGCCGGCACCTGCTCTGGCGCTACTCGCTGCGCTGGCGCAAACCCGAATAACCGCGGACCCGGCGGACAACCACATGCCCGACGGACAACGGCGGACCCGGCGGACAACCACATGCCCGACGGACAACGACGCGACGGGCTCCTGCCGCGGCCCGCGATCCGCCGCGGATCGGCCTGGCGCGGCACGGTCCGCCACGGGTCACGCCGCCCTGGCCGCGATCCGCTCGCGGATCAGGTCGGCGAGCCCGGGGTCCGGCGGGAGGTCGCCGTGGCCTGACTTCGGGATGAACCCCCGTACGTGCCGGTCCTGCTGATCGAGCAGAAGGTACAGCCGCCCGGTTTCGCGTACGCCGGTCAGCGCGGACCACGGCAGGAAGACGGCGGACCCGTCGGGCGCGCGCCAGGCCACCCCCTCGGCCCTGAGCTTGTACTGGTGAATCCCGGTCTGCCAGACGCCGCTGGCGAGCGCGCGGCGGGCCTGGTGCCCGGGCGAGAGCCGCCACACCCGCAGCGAACTCCAGCACACGAGCAGCGCGCACAAGCTGGCGGCGGCGATCAGTTCCCCGCGCAGCGAGCCCTGGCTGGGACCGTAGACCGCCGGCCGGGTCACCACGGTGTGCAGCAGCGCGATCGCCTCGGCCAGCAGCGCGGCGAACATGAATCCCGCCACCGTCCAGGACCGGCGCATGAGCGCCAGAATGCGCGATGTCGCCATTACCTCGCGCACGTCTTCCCGGCCGAGGTCGCATCGCAAAACGACGCTCTCCGTCGTTCCCGCCATGGTCATATCGCAAATATAACTCCCGCCCTGATGATTGTGAACTGCCAGGCCGCCCTGAATTAAAGCAATTTCCTGGTCGTGAACAAATTCCTGGCCGTGAACAAATGATCTTCTCAGCTCACTACCTGCTGCGAAGCCCGTCATGCCACTGTTCCAGGCCTTGCCTGCCCGTTAAATTACTGGTAGGCAATATCTGCAGAAGCAGCTTTTCTGTACGATTTTCCCATGTTAAGTGTCATGGCCCATGTCAGGTGTCATGGGTCATTAATGATGATGCCCACTTGTGCGACCCAGGCGGCGGCCGAGAAACTGGAATGGTCATATCCCGCACAAGCCGAGGAGGCCTATGGTGAATAACGCCAAGAAGCTCGCGCTGTCGAAGGAGACGCTGCGCAGCCTGGATGATCAGGACCTGGCCGACGTCGTCGGCGGCGGCGGCCGGGACCACGGCGGCGGTGGCGGGCACAACAACAACAACTCGTTCGGCTGCTCCGGCATCTGCGTCAGCTTCGAGTGCAACAGCGGTATCTGCACCGGCGTGCTCTGCATCGCCTAGCCGGAACTGCCACAGCATGAACCGCAACCCAGGTCAGCAGCTGACGCACCAGCAGGTCCTGCCCGCGACATGGCAGAGGACTCGCTGATGCGCATGCATGCTGTACCGGCCAGCGATGCCCCGGCCGGCCGGGAGGTGGCCGGGGCATCGCAGCAGCCGCCGCCCATGAACGCGCCGCCCATGAACGCGCCGCCCACGAGCACGCTGCCCATGAGCGCGCTGCCGGTGAGCCCGCCGCCGCGGAGCCCCCTGCTGTCCGGGACGCTCAAGGACGACGCCCTGAACCTCGCGGGCGCGCTTGCCCGGTCCCTGCCCGCCGCGGCCGCTGCCGGCCGCACGACCCCGTCCGGCCGCACGACCCCGTCCGGCCACCGGAACCCGTCCCTGGCGTCCGGGTCGGCCGGCCTGGCCGTCTGTGCCGGCCAGCTCGCCCGGACACACCCGGACCAGGCCGCCGTCGAGACCGCCCTCACGCATCTGGAGGACGCGGTCGAGCTGCTGGCCACCGAGCCGCTCACGAGCTCGCTGTACTCGGGGTTCACCGGGATCGCCTGGGCAGTGGAAGTGGTGGAGCGGCTGCTCGGCGCCGAGGGCGAGGACCGGAACGGCGACATCGACGAGGCGCTGGCGAGCCTGCTGCCGCGGTACCCGCAGGACGCGCCGTACGACCTGATCAACGGCCTCACCGGGCTGGGTACCTACGCGCTGGCCCGCTGGCCCGGGCCTGGAGCCACCTCATGCCTCCTCGGCGTGGTCGACCAGCTCGCCCGGCGGGCGCGGGAGGACCAGGACGGCATCTACTGGTGGACGCCATCCTCGTGGCGGGGCCTGCGGGGGGAACGGTACCGGCCCGCCGGGGTGGACCTGGGGGTGGCGCACGGCATCGCCGGGGTCATCCCGTTCCTGGCCCGGGTCCACCGCCTCGGCCTGGCCCGGCCGGTCGTGCGGCCGCTGCTCGACGGTGCGGTCGGATGGCTGCTGGCCCACCTGGTCGACACCGCAACCGGGCCCACCGTGCCGTACTTCGTGGCCGACGGCGTCGAGCCGGGACCGGCCCGCTCCGCCTGGTGCTACGGCGACCCCGGTGTGGCCATGGCGCTGCTGCTCGCGGCGCGCGACGTCGGCGACCTGGCCTGGGCCACGGCGGCAACCGGCCTCGCGCTCCGGGCCGCCGCCCGCCCGGCCGGGCAGGCCGGCGTCACCGATGCCGGGCTGTGCCACGGCTCGGCGGGCCTCGCGCACCTGTTCAACCGCTTGTACCAGCTGACCGCCGAACAGGCCCTGGCCGACGCGGCGCGCTTGTGGATAGAGCGGACTCTCGACCTGTGCTCCGCGTCACCCCCGGATGAGTCAGCACCCGGGGCGGCGGCACCAGGGACGGCGGCACCCGGCGCGGCGGCGCCCGCCCGGGTGCCGCTCGCCGCGGCGACGCCACCGCCGTACAGCGGCCCCGGACTGCTCGAAGGAGCCGGGGGCGTGGTGCTCGCCCTGGAGGCCGCGGCCAGCACGGCCGAACCCGTCTGGGACCAGATGCTGCTGGTCTCCTCGATCGAGAACCCGGGAGCCCAGGGACGATGAGATCTCAGCCCGTCGCCGCGCCGTCCGGGTTCTTCGTGCTCCGCACGCCCCTGCTGCCGTTCACGACGGTGACCGCCTGGGGCGACGGGCTGCAGGCGCCGGCGGCGGTGCACATCCTCGGCGACCCCGAGGGCCCTGGCGACGCCAGCGCCCCAGAAGGCGCCCTGGACGGCGCCGTAGCCGCCGACCAGGCACAGCTGCGCCGCCGGCTGGAAGACATCGTCACCACCCCCGAGTTCCGGGACGCCCTGCACATCGCCTCGCCGAGCCTCGCGGCCGCGGTCGACCCCTGGCGCAAGGATCCGGACAGCGACAAGAGCCGGGCCACCGAGCGATCGCTCGTCTCCTACCTGATGCGCGCCGCGGCCCGGCCCACCCCGTTCGGGCTCTTCGCCGGCTGCACCACCGGGACCATCGGCGACCGAACCCGGCTGAGGCTCGAGGGGCTGCGCGATTACGGGCGCCACACCCGTTTGGATATGGATTATCTGTGGGCGCTGGCCGGGGCGGTCGAGCGGGACCCCGGCCTGGCCGCGGGCCTGGACTACCGGCCGAACTCCAGCCTGTACCAGGCGGGGGACCGGCTGCTGTTCGCCGAGGCCCGGCCGGGGCGGGGCGGGCGCCGCTACCGGCTGGTGGCGGTGGACCCGACACCGTACCTGCTGCAGACGCTGGACCGGGCCAGGGACGGCGCGCGGCTGAGCACGCTGGCCGCCGCGCTCGTGACCGGCGACATCACCCGCGCCGAGGCCGACGAGTACATCGCCGAACTCGCCGCCAGCCAGCTTCTCGTCGCGGACATCCGGCCCCAGCTGACCGGGCCGCCGCCGACCGACACCTTCGTGCTGGCCCTGGCCCGGCACGAGCGCGGCGCCCGCATCGCGCGCCGGCTCAGCCAGGCAGCGGGCCAGCTAGCCGTGATCGACGCCGACGGCATCGGGGTGCCGGCCGAACGCTACGGCGCGGTCGCGGAACTCCTCGGCGACCTGCCGGCCACCCCCGACCCGTCCCGTTTCGTGCAGGTCGACCTGACCAAGCCGGCCGCCGAGGCCACCCTGGGCAGCAGCGTGGTGTCGGAGCTGCAACGAGGCGTCAGCGTCCTGCACGCCCTGACCCGCTACCGCCGGCACGAGGGCCTGCGCCAGTTCCGCGAGCAGTTCGTGCGGCGCTACGGGACCAGGGAAATGCCGCTGGCGCAGGCGCTCGACGAGGAAAACGGCATCGGGTTCGAGCGGTCGGCCGCGCCCTCCGCCGACGCGGCACCGCTGCTGGCCGGGATGCCGTTGCAGCATCCGGCCGACCCGTCGGTGCCCTGGTCCCGCCGCGACGCCTTCCTGCTCGGCAAGCTCACCCGCGCGCTCGCCGCGGGAAGCAGCGAGATCACGATCGACGCGGCCGAGGCCGCGGGGATCAGCGACGGCGACATCCCGCCGCTGCCCGACGCCTTCGAGGTGGTGGCCACCGTCCTGCCCGGCCCGGAGGCCTGCCCGGAGGCCAGGACGGGGCCGAGGCGCGGCCCGGCGCCGGTGGCCGTGCTGCACTCAGCATCCGGGCCGTCCGGCGCCCGGATCCTCGGCCGTTTCTGCCACGCCGACGACGAACTGCACCGGCTCGTCCGCGCGCACCTGGCCGCGGAGGAAGCGGTCCACCCGGATCGGGTATTCGCCGAGATCGTGCACCTGCCGGAGGGGCGGGTCGGCAACATCTTGAGCCGGCCCGTGCTGCGCGGCTACGAGATCCCGTACCTCGGGCGCTCCGGCGCTCCGGCCGGCCGGCAGCTGCCGCTTGCTGACCTGCTCGTGTCCGTCCAGGGAGAGCGGATCGTGCTCCGTTCGGCCCGGCTCGGCCGCGAGGTCGTCCCGCGGCTCACCACCGCCCACGACCACGTCACGCACGGCCTCGGCGTGTACCGTTTCCTCTGCGCGCTGCCCAGCCAGCAGGTCAGCCCGGGGATCACCTGGGACTGGGGGCCGCTGGCGCAGGCGCCGTTCCTGCCCCGCGTCGTCAGCGGCCGGGTGATCCTGTCGCGGGCCCGCTGGAACCTGTCCGGCGACGACCTCAAGATCCTGCGCGATCCGACCGGAGCCGGCCTGTTCGGAGCCGGCCTGTTCGGAGCCGGCCGGTTCGGAGCCGCCCGGTTCGCGGCCGTCCAGCGGCTGCGGGAACGCCACCGCATGCCCCGCTATGTGGCCCTCGTCGACGGGGAGAACGAACTGGCCGTCGACCTGGACAACGTGCTGTGCCTCGAGATGCTCGCGCACGAGGTCCGCGGCCGCCCCTTCGTGTCGCTGGCCGAGATGGTGCCGGGTCCGGATGAGCTGTGTGCCGCCGGACCGGAAGGGCCGTTCACCCACCAGGTCATCGTGCCGTTCGTCCGGCCCCCGGCAATCCAGCCAGAGCCGGCCCAGCCGGAGCCGGCCCAGCCGGAGCCGGCCCAGCCGGAGCCGGCCCAGCCAGCGTCGGCGCGTCCGGAGCTGGCGCCATATGAGGGGGTGCCAGCTCCGGAGCCGGCCCGGACGGAAACTGCCGCACCGCTTGCCCGGCGTTTCCCGCCCGGATCCGAGTGGCTCTACGTCAAGCTGTTCACCGGCACGGCGACCGCCGATCAGGTGCTGCGGCGGATCGCCTCGGTTCTGACCTGGGCGCTCACCGCGGGCGGGGCCGACCAGTGGTTCTTCCTCCGCTACGGCGACCCGGACTGGCACCTGCGGCTCCGGATCCACGGCGCGCCCAACCGGCTGCTGCACGAGACGCTGCCCCTGCTGACCCGCGTCACCGCGCCGCTGCTCGCTAGCGGCGAGCTCTGGCGCGTCCAGCTCGACACTTACGAGCGCGAGGTGGAGCGCTACGGTGGCGGCACCGGGATCCGCCTGGCCGAACGCTTCTTCCACGCCGACAGCGACGCCGTGCTCGCGATCATGGGCGAGCTCACCGGCGACGCCGGTGCCGACCGGCGCTGGCGGGTGGCCCTGCGCGGCGTCGACCTGCTGTTCGATGACCTCGGGCTGACCCTCGAGCAGAAGCAGGACATCGCGCTGCGGGCCCAGCGCGGCTACGGCCAC
>JAICWX010000005.1 GCA_025934635.1 Streptosporangiaceae bacterium
CTGATCGTCTGGTTGCTGCCCGGCTGCCAGCCGACGCCGGCGACGAAGTCACCGATGCCGCTCCAGTTCGTGGAGTACTGGTTGCCGCCAGAGCCAACGGTGATGCAAGCCGATCCCTGCCCATTGCTCCACATCTGGTGGTAGTAGCCGTTGGTGGTGCCGGTCTGATTCGAGCAGACGGCGGCATGGGCGACGCCGGGCGCGGCCACCATGGCCGTGGCGGCGGCCAGGACTGCGGCGCAGGCGCCGAGGAATAGCCGTATGCGGCTGGGACAGCGGGTTTCTGGAAGGACGGGGGGACCGTTCATGTACGGCTTCCTCCTTGATACTGGGCCGTCATCGACCGGAGGGCCAGGTCGCCGGAGGGGTCTCGGGTGGCGGCCGGGCGGCGACCTAGATCGACGGATGTTCATGCCGTCGATGAGTGCATCATTGATCGGCGCAATGAGGATGTCAATTAGTTTCGGAAATATTTCGACACTTATTCATAACCATCATTGACGTTGGGTAACCATAGAATGGAGATTGAGGCATGCAGTGGGGCGAAAGTTACGAGATTGCCGATGGAATAGCTCGCTTAATGACTGTTGCCGACATAGAGGCCCGGAGGACCGGATCCGGTATCGAAAGGTCTCGACTCCGGAGCAGCGGGTCCGGGCGGCTCACGCGGGCTGGCGGTCAGATCGGCGCGGGCACCGCAGCCGGGCCGGATCCTTGTAGGTGCCGAAAACCTATGTCACTAGTGCTACCTCGCGATGCTGGCTGCACCGGTGCAGCGCAGTCAGCGTCGACGGGCTCGGGCGCCGGCCGACGCTGGGCGCAGGCAGCGGATCGCCGAGGCACAGCGGTCGGCCATCATCGCCATGGCTCACTCGGAACCGCCCGGGCGGCTGGCGCGCGACGGAGCCGGGAAGCTGCCGGTTGCCGATGAGCGCGCGCCGGCGCAGTAGACCAGGGACTCCTGGCCCAGGCGGCCCGGGATGCCGGCATCGCCGTGGGGCGCAGCCAGGTGCGGCGGATCCTGCTGGCCGGGAAGATGCGGTGGCGGCGGATCCGCAGGTGGGCTACGAGCACCGACCCGGAGTCCGTCCCCAACGGGCCCGCGTCGTGGAGTTCTATACCGCCCCGCCGTCTGGTTCCACGGTGATCTGCGCTGATGAGCCCGGCCTGGTGATCCCGCGCATCCTGAAGGCGGCGGTCAACCTGCTCGTCGGCCGGGACTGGCTCACAGGGCCACTCGGCCGCAAGGAACATGCCTCACAACGGTCGAGCACAGGGCTGAACGAGCTTGGTCGCCAGTATCGCTAACGGGATTCTGGGGAGCCAGACGGGGAGCCGACGACCACAGATTCCGGCCTGCATCAAGCCACGTCCAGCCATGGCCGGAACGGCCAACTGGCACGTCAGGCCACATCCAGCACTACGAGGCGACACTTCGAAAGTGCATCCTAAGCAGTAGGTCCCGCGTCCGAGTCGCGGTCGGGACGCAAGTTATGCAGGTAAAGCTTCTTATTCGAAAACTTTGCCAGGTCAATGAGTGACCGCCTGCGAGCAGTCACTCATATCTGATGCCTATTCGGGTGAGTAATGCGTTCACCAGGCAAAACCGTGGCCCGGTCCGCGCTGCACGGTGGTCCGCCGGCGGGGAGCCTAACGGGGAGCCAGCCGGCATGGCGCCGTGCGGGGACGATCACGCTGGTCTGCATGGGGAATCTCGTCGTCGGCATGTTGCGATATGCTTTGTGGCGCAGGCGGTCCGGCCGCCTCCTGGTCCGCGGGGAGCGCTTTGAGCGCACCGGATTTCAGCTTCTGTAATAGGCAGCTCTGTTCCTTTTCCTGCCCGATGACGCGGACCCGCGGGCGCGAGGAAAGGACTGCTGTGCCTGTTATCCGACGTACACCCATCCTGCGCGCGGCGGCGGTGAGCATTGCCGCTGCCGGAGCACTCGCCGCGGCTGCGGTATCCGGTCCGGCAGCGAGCGGGAGCACGGCGGCGTCGGCTGCCAGCGGCGCGATGGCGGCGCGCGCGGCAGCCGGCTCGGCCGGCGATTGCCTGACCGTGGCCTCGCCTGCCTGTTATTCGCCAGCGCAGGTCCGGGTCGCTTACGGGATCCAGCCGCTGACCGAGCGCGGTATCACCGGCCGGGGCGAGACCGTCGTCCTGCCGGAAATCGCGGATTCACCAGGTGAAAAGCCGTCCGACATCCGGCAAGATCTGACCCGCTATGACAGCAAGTTCGGCCTGCCTGCCGTCAACTTGCAGGTCGATGCGGCGCTGGCGCCGGGCTCTCACCCGTTCGAGGCGTCCGGCGAGTACGCAGGGGACGTCGAGATCGTGCACGCGGTCGCCCCGCAGGCCGCTATCCGGGTGATCCTGATTCCCGGCAACAACAGTGTGTCGGCAGGCGTCAAGGACTATGCCACGGCGCTGCGCATGGCGGCGGCCCTGGGCGGGGTCGTCGGACTCACCAACTCGGTGAGAGAAAGCTGCCTGGATCCCGAGGAGACAGCGATGCTGCACTCGGCGCTCCAGTTCGACCAGGCGCACCATGTGACTGTCGCCGTCTCCTCGGGTGATTTCGGCGCGGCAGGTAATCCGTGCACGACTACCCCTGCCCCGGGCAGGGGGGTGGACTTTCCCGCCTCGGATCCGCTCGCCCTCAGCGTCGGCGGCACCAGCCTGGACGCGAACCACCGGACCGGCGCTTACATCGGCGAGACCGTGTGGAACCGGCCGGACCCGGCTGAAGGGTTCATCTCCGGGTCAGGCGGCGGCTTCAGCAGCGAATTCGCCCGTCCGGCCTACCAGGATGGCGTCCCCGGCATCGGGGCACGCCGGGGCGTGCCGGACGTGTCGGCCGATGCCGACCAGGACGCCGGTATCGTCTTCGGTGAGGTGTTCGGCGGCACGTTCTTCATCGCCCCGGCCGGCGGGACGAGCGCGAGTGCGCCGTTCTGGGCCGGGATCGTGGCGCTGGCCGACCAGTACGCCGGGCGGCATCTCGGCTTTGTCAATCCCGCTATCTACCAGGTCGGCCGCAGCACCCAGTACCACCGCGCGTTTCACGACGTCACGAAGGGAGACAACACCGTCAGGTCCGGGCCGTTCACCATCAAGGGCTTTAACGCCACCCGAGGCTGGGACCCGGTGACCGGCTGGGGCAGCCCCGATGCCCAGGTGCTCATCCCGCTTCTGGCGCGCTACGTCGCCAGGTAGGCCAGCGATGCCCGCCCAGCGCTCGCTGCCCGCCCATCCGAATCTGCGGTACTTCAAGCAGGAAGCCAAGCAGCGGGTGCGATCCGGCGAGTTCGCCACCTTGCACCAGGCCCAGCGGGCCCTCGCCGCCGAGCATGGCCTGCCGAGCTGGCCAGCCTTCCTGCACATCATCGAGGTCCAGCGCGGTGCGGAAAGCCGGGTTCTGCCGCAGATCCGGTGGGTGATCTCCCGGTTCCGGGGTGCCAGCGAGCCTGGGTGGGCGCCGCCCGGCGAAGCCGAGCTGCGAGAGCACTTCAGTGACGAGTTCATGGACGAGACATCGGCGCCGGAGCTTGTCGCGTTCATGACCGGCCATGGCGTCGACCTGTCCCAGGAACTCGCCATCACCGCGCAGTGGCCACTGCATGCGCGGTTCCGGCTCGACGGCATCGAGGTCTATGTGGATGCCGAGGCCGACCCGCCGCACCGGATCACCAGCCTGCATGCCTTCGCCACCGGCATACGGATCACGGACAGCCGGATCGCCGCAGCCGAAGCGGGCGGCCGCCATGAGATTCCCGCGGCGGTGGCCGGGATCATCGAGGAAGCCGCCACCGACCTCGGCCTGCCTGGCCTGGTGCTGGCCGGCCAGGCCGGTCCGGGGGCTCCCATCTGGACAGCGGTCGCCGGCCTGGCCGATCTGGACAGGTCCGAGCCGATGCGGCCAGACCACAGGTTCCCCGCGAACCAGATCTCGGCGCTCATCACCGCGGTCGCGGTGCTGCGCCTGGTCGCCGACGGCCAGGTCGGCCTGGACGACGCGGCGAACGACCACCTGCGCACGGTCGCCCTCGCCGACGAGACCGTCACCATCAGGGAGCTGCTCACCTACACCAGCGGGGTGAGCAATCCCGGCACGCTGTTCGGCGAGAATGTCCCGGACCTGGCAGCGCTGGTCGGCCCGGTGCTAGCCTGCGGCGGCCCGCGCAGGGTCTTCCGGTTCCGGCCCGGCAGCTACGCTGCCCTGGGGCAGCTCGTCGCCGACGTCACCGGGACTGCGTACGCCGACGCCGCCGCCCGGCTGGTGCTCGGACCGCTGGGCATGGCTGCCTCGTCGTTCCCGGCCTCGGTGGCTGAGATCGGAACCGGCGTGGTCACCGGTTACGAAGTGGGGGCCGGCAGGTCCTTCGCATCCGTGCCCGCCAGCATCTGGACCGTGCCCGCCGCCTGCGGCCTGTGGACCACAGCGGCCGACCTGGTGCGGCTGGCTGCCGGATGGTCATCGCTGCTGCCAGCCGGACTGGTCCGCGAGACATTCCGGCCGCATACCCGCACCGGCCCGGGCGAAGCCTCGGTCGGCCTCGGCTGGGGCATCTACCCTGATGGTGACCGCGCCGGAACCGGAGGCCTGAGCCTTGGCGCGAGCGCATTCCTGCTCATCCGCCGAACCAATAGCCAGGTCCAGGTCGCACTGACCAACCGGCACTATCCGATGGAAGAACTGGCCGGCTGTGTCCTCGATGCCATCCCGCTGGCACCGTCCAGCCTGGCCACGGGAACCGGATAGCACAAACCCGCGCAAGCAATCCGGCTGCCCGGTTCAAAACCGTACATAGGTAGCTGACCTGCGAGTATGCCTGACATGCTCACCGTGCGGGTGGCAGGATCGCGGGCTCGTGATGGTCCGGCTGCTTTACCTGGTCTTCGTCCGCCTGACTGGCTGGATAGCTGGATGGCACTGCTGACACGCTCCACGGCGTCGAAGGACGCCGAGTTGCTAGTGCTGCGCCAGAAGGTGGCAGTGCTACGGCGGCAGCACCTAAGCCGAGGCTGGACTGGGCCGACCAGGCGGTGCTCGCCGTGCTGGTCCGCTGGCCGTGGACCTATCCCGGGATCCAGGGCGAGGTGCTCGGCCTCGGATACCGGATCGGGGCCCCTGCCGTGCGCCGATTCGGCGCGGCTGACAGTTGCACCTAATTCTTCAGGCGGCGAACACAGATCGCCCGGTTCTGCGCAGTCGCAGCATCGCCGAACTCTCTTCCGGAACGGTTGTCCCGGATGTCGTGCGTCAAGATGTCCTAGTGGCTAGCGCGGGCAGGGATGAATGGTTCCCTTCCCTGGTCTTGGATGCGCCGGGCGCCGAAGCGGAAAAGGGCGGGCGGCCAGGCGCCGCAGCCAGGCAATGGTGGGCTCGGTGCCGCCTTCTTCGACGCACTCGACGTCATCCACGGTCATGTCGGCTCGGGCTGCTAGGTCGGCGACGCTTGGCGGTTTTCCACCGCAGGCACTCGGTGGTCACGTTCAGAGCCGTCTGGTGGCATCGCTGATCGCTTGGTCGAGGATCGCCAGGCCGAGCGAAAGCTCGTCCTCGGTGGCGGTCAATGGCGGGGCGATCCGGAAAACACCGCCCATGCCAGGCAACTGCACGATGTTCATGTGCAGGCCCAGTTCGAGGCAACGTCTGGTGACGAGCGCGCCCAGCTCGTCGGAGCTGCGTCTGGTATGGCGGTCGACGACCAGCTCGAGGCCGACCAGCAGGCCACGTCCCCGGATATCGCCCACGGCCTCGTGCCGCTGCGCGATCTGCTCGAGGCCATTCCGGAGGATGCCGCCCAGGTGCAGGGCGCGCTCGTCGAGCCGGTCGCGGTGCAGCACGTCCAGGACGGTGCTGCCGACAGCGGCCGGCAGCGGGTCCGCCACGTGCGTGGTGAAGAACAGGAATCCCCGGTCGTGCGCCGCCTTTTCGAGTTCGGCGCTGGTCAGCACGGCGGCCAGCGGGAGGCCCGCGCCTAGTGTCTTGGACAGGGTGAGGATGTCGGGGACGACGCCGTCACGCTCGAAGGCGTACCAGGTACCGGTGCGGCAGAGCCCCGTCTGGGCTTCATCAAGGATCAGCAGCATTCCGCGTTCGGCGCACTTGTCCCGCAACGCGGCGAAGTAGCCGGGCGGCGGCTCGATGACGCCGCCGGAGCTGAGGATCGGCTCGACGATGCAGGCGGCCAGGCTGCCGACCGACTGCGCGTCGATCAGGTCGAAACCGAAATCCAGCTGGCGCTGCCAGTCGAGCTCGCCGTCGGCGGTGGTGAAGTCAGGCCGGTAGCGGTAGGGCGCGGGGATGGCGAAGTTGCCGGGCGCGGCCGGGCCGTAGCCCTTCCTGCCCGCGCTGTAGGTGGCGCCCGCGGCTGCTTGTGTCATACCGTGCCAGGACCTGGCGAACGAGACAATCTCATGCTTGCCGGTGACGAGCTTGGCCATCCGGATGGCCGCTTCGTTCGACTCGGCCCCGGTGGTCAGCAGCAGCACCTTCTCCAGCGGCTCGGGCAGCGTCTCGGCCAGACGACGTGCCAGATCGACGACGGGACGGCTGAGCATGCCGCTGAACAGGTGATCGAGCTTCGCCGCCTGCCGCGTGACGGTGGCGACGATCTCCGGATGCGAGTGACCCAGGATCGCGCTCATCTGGCCGGAGGTGAAGTCGAGGATCTTCCGGCCGTCCTCGGTGAACAGGAAGCTGCCGGCGGCGTGATCGATGATCTCGCGGGTGAACGCGCCGGCGCCGGCGTAGCGGATAAGGTGCCGGTCGGCGTCGGCCCAGAAAGCGTCGGCGGCGGAAAGCGGGACGAAGGTCGGAGCGGCCATGGCTCGACGCTACGTCCGGCCTACGCGACCCGTCCACCTCACGGTCCTGGCGGACCCTGTACGTCCTCAGCGGCCCTAAGCCATCGCCTAGCTCCCGCCGTCCGCGGACGGCGGGAGCTACGGCTTTCGCCCGATGTGGCGGCGCGTGTCTTAGCCGTAAGTTGCGAATATAGGCACTCGCCAGTCAAGGAGCAACCCGATGAACGCTTACCTGGTCAGCCAGACGCAGCAGATGGAGCGAGCCAGGACCTTCGCGGAGATCCGTCGGATTGAAGAGCGGGTCAGCACGATAGCCCAGGCCAGGCCGCAGAAGCGGCGCCGGGCTGCCTGGCCGTTCGGCCTCCTGGCCGCCCACCGCCGGCGCGCGGCCGTGCCGTGCGACAGCGCTGTCCAGGCATGAATTCCCCGCCGGGAGCTGGCGGGCTACTCCGCCGGTGGCCGGGTCCATCGCCATTCCCAGACCGCGCCAGCTTCGGGGTCCTCCGGGCAACTTCGTAGCCGATCTCGACGGCGCGGCCGGCTGGCGGGGCGGCGAAGCCACCTGAGCCGGGCAGCCGCCCGGTCGCGCGATCGATGAAGAACTGCATCGACCACGAGCGGTCAGCCTCCCGTGCGTTCTGGAGGTGCCCCAAGGTGAAGACGATGGCCTCCGGGAACTCGGGCCAGCCAGCCGGAACGGGCGAGCCGATCAACTCGCCGAACAGGACGCGGTCCGCGCTCAGCGCGTTCAGCAACGACACGGTGGCAGGGATCAGCCGGACCTGCGGGTGATCGGGGCCAGCCCGGATCTTACCCGCAGGGACTACGGGGTCGCCGGCCCAAGGCACGCGCGGATACCGCTGCCGCGGCGTGCGGTAGTTCGTAGGGTGACTGGTGTGGGTACCGCCCCGGAGCTGAGCGCGATCATCATCGCGGGGACCGCGGCGGCCCTGTTCCTGTCGCGCAGGCCATATACGGATAACGCCGCGGGCGGGCGGCCCGGGCCCCCGGTCTTGTCGCTGGCCGCGGTGATCATGATGATCTACCTCAACCAGGTGCTGTTCACCGTGTACGTGATCCGGGTCTGGCACGGGGACCCGTCATTCATCGCGCGGTATCTCCCGGCAGGCTGGTTCACGCTCGCCCGCGGCCAGGGAATGGAGGCGCTAGCGCGCCAGTGCCCTGATCCCGGCCTGCTCGCCCCGGCGGTGCTGCGGGTGCAGGCATTCCTGGAGCTGCCCTTGGTCGTGTTCGCCTACCTGACGGTGAGCCGCTGGTTTTCGGCCGGCGCGTACCGCGCGGCGCGGCGGCTCGTATGGCCGGCCTCAGCCGCTGTGGGCGGGGCGGCTCGCCGGACCGCCGCCCGCCCTGGCCGTGCTGGTCGCGGCGCGGGCGTCGGCGCCGTTGCTGCCGCGCCGCCCGCCCGGTCCCGGGGTGGAGTCGATCACCCGGTCGTTCGGCGCTTTCCTGCCGTTGTTCTTCGTCCCCGCGCTGCCGGTACGCTATGGCCTGATCGGCTGGGGCACCACGTACGTGGCCGCTGCCGCGGCCTTGGTGCTTGTCACGGCCGCGGCCGTGCGCGGGATCGCTGGCACCTTCGCCCGCAGCCCGGTGAACCGGGTGCGCTGGCTCGCGCAGATGGCCATCACCGTGGCCGCGGGCCTGGCCGCCGGCACCGCCGCCAGCATGCTGCTGCGCGATGGCTATCCCGAGTCCCGCCTGCTGTGGACCGCCGCCGCGTTCTTCATCGGCGCCACCACCACCTGCGCGCTCATCGACCCGCACCCTCGTCCTCGATCGCTGCCCGGGGAAAGCGCGGCGGCGCAGCCCGCGGCAGCGGCCCCGCCACTGGACCAGACGCTGCCCTGAGCTCCGGACTATCGAGGGCCACCCTCGTGCGGCTCCGGGAGTTCCGCCGGCCGAGGTCATGGTTGCGAGGGGAAAGCGCGCGCGAAGGCCAGCACCGTCTGGCGATCGGCGGCGTCATCGTCGGGGAGCTCCCGGCGCCGCCAGCGCAACAGCAGTTCGTCGATCTCGCGGCCGACCTCGACGAGCTCAGCCGGGGTCAGCCGGAGCCAGTAGTGGCCCGAGAAGGCCGCCTCGTCCCACGGCGCACTGGCGCTACGAACGAACTCCTGGGCACGGTCACGCTCGCGGTCGACCTGGACGGCCATTGCGGCTCTGACCGTTGCCTGGCCCGCTGGCTGGTCGCGGAACTCGGCGGGCGTCCAGGTGTACCCCCGCGTCACCAGCCTCCACTGGCTCTGGCGCCGGTCGTGCGCCGACTCGGCTCGTTCGACCAGGCCTGCTTGTGACAGCACTTTGAGGTGGTGCGAGACGCTCCCGGTCGCGAGACCGACGGCAGCGGCCAGGGCCGAGGTCGTGGAGGTGCCCGCGACAGTGAGGGCGTCCATCAGCCTGGCCCGATCCGGGTTCCCGAGCGCGGCCAGCGCCTCGAGGTGGTGGAGGGTCCGGACGTCTCCGGGGGTACCGTCACGCATACCGCCAACTATACAAGAAAATTTGCGCAAACAAATTTGCGGACATACGGTGGCACCCATGAGCCGTACTCGATCAGTCAAGTCACCGTCCCGCGGCGGGGGCCCGCGGTGAGCGGTGACGCGTCGTACGTCCCCCTCGGGCGAACGGGGATGATGGTCTCACCGGTCGCGCTGGGGACCATGATGCTCGGTTCGGTGGGCAACCCCGACCGGGACGAGTGTGTCCGCCTCATCCACCGGGCACTCGACCACGGCATCAACTTCCTCGACACGGCCGACATGTACTCGGCCGGAGAGTCCGAGGAGATCGTGGGTGCGGCCCTTCAGGGGCGGCGGGAAGAGGTCATCCTCGCCACGAAGGGCCATTTCGCCCTCGTGGAAGGCCCCAACCGGTCCGGCAACTCGCGTCGCTATCTCACTCGTGCGCTCGAGGCGAGCCTGCACCGGCTCCAGACCGACTACATCGACCTTTACCAGGTGCATCGGCCCGACTGGGACACTGACCTCGAAGAGACCCTCGCAGTGCTGACCGACCTCGTCCGGGACGGCAAGATCCGCGCCTTCGGCTGCTCCACGTTTCCGGCGCACGAGATCGTCGAGGCGTACCACGTCGCCGAGCGACGAGGCCTTTTGCGCTTCCGGAGTGAACAGCCGCCGTATAACATCCTGGCGCGCGGCATCGAACGGGACGTCCTGCCAGTAACCGAACGATGCGGAATGGGGGTGCTCAGCTGGAGCCCGCTCGGGTTCGGATTTCTCACCGGCCGGTACCGTAAGGGCACCAGCCCTTCGGCTGTGGGGCGGGCCGCCCTGCGGCCGGAGTGGTTCGACCCCGCCAACCCCGTCACCGTGCGCAAGCTCGACGCGGTCGAGCAGCTGATGGCCTTGGCCAAGGACGTTGGCTGCACGCTCCCGGCGCTGGCCACTGCCTTTCCCTTGGCGCACCGCGCGGTCACCTCGGTCATCATCGGGCCACGGACCACGGAACAGCTCGAGGACTCCCTGGCGAGCATGGACCTGCGACTTGACGATGACACGCTTGACCGCATCGACGAGATCGTCCCTCCCGGAAGCGACGTCTACAGCCCGCAGTCGGCCTCGCTCGAACTGCCCTGGCTCACGGACGCGACACTGCGGCGAAGCACCCGTCCGCGCCAGCCAGCAGGCGCGGGGATGTGATGACGCGATGACCCCCGAGGAGATCGTTGAGGCCTTTCAGGAGGCATTGAACGGGCACGACGACGCGGCATTCGACCACGTCGCCGAAGACCTCATTCAGCATGCGGCCGGGCCGCAGGGGCGCGACGGCCTTCGAGCGACCCTCGCGACGCTTGAGCACGACCTCGACCACCCGACGGCAACAATCCATCGCATGGTGGCCGAGGATGATCTCGTCGTCGTGCACCTCACGATGAACGGGCGCCACGTCGCGTCGACGATGCCGCTCCTCGCCGGGCTACCACCGACGGGCGTCGCCGTCACGTGGGACTTCATCCACATCTGGCGGGTCGAAGACGACCTGATCGTCGAGCACTGGGCGTGCCGAGACGATGTCGGGCTCCTCGCGCAGGTCGGAGGCTGGCCGCCGCACTGACCGGGCCATAGGTCAGGCCGCCCGTGGAAAGAGCCGCGACGAGGTAACAGGCCATCCGCTATCGGGATTCAAGAGGATGGGGAACGCCGGGCCGGAATCCTTCACTGATCTCTGAGTCAAACCGCACCGACCCGGCCGCGCGGTGCAGCCACCCGGAGGTTCAACCCGGCGGCAGCATTCCCCGTGCCTTCAGGTGAGCCATCATGAACGACACGACCTCTGGGAGGGGCGCGTCAGGGACTCCGGCACCTGACTGCTCGAGCGCCAGCCGGAACGCCGTGTTCCGGTACCGCTTGCCCTCCATTATCACGACCTTCGAGTGCGTGCGAACGATAAAGTCAACCATCGGGAAAATCGGATCCGCGACGCTGGCCAGCCTTTTCATTTCCCGCGAGAACTCCTCCATGTCGACATATCGGAACGAAATTCCGAAATCCTCGCTAATTTGCGCGGTGAGGTCGACCATGTTGAAGTAGTCGTCGATGGTCACATGAAGAACTGGCTCCTGAGGCTTGGCGGGCGAGGTCATGACGGCGGCGATATTGTGGGCGGCAATGTCGATCGGCATGAAGCTGAGCTGGATGTCGGTGTTGAAAGACACGCCGTGCTTGATCATGAACGAAAGCAGGCGCACCACGATGTCCGTGGAATGCCCGAATCCGGCCGTTGACGCGGTGAGGAAAGCCGGCCGGTATACCTGGGCGTCGATGCCCTGTTCGCGGGCCTGGAGTACGAGCTGCTCTGAGACCCATTTCGTCTGTGCGTAACCGAAGTCGAGCCCGGCCATCTCGGGGTTGGAGTCTTGTTCGAGAAGGTTCCGCTTGTCGGAGAATCCGAAGATGGTCGTGCTTGAAATGAAGTGAAATTGCTTACGGCGCGAGTCGCACGCCAACCTGAGCAGTTCGCGAGTGCCCTCGACGTTTGCTGACCGGAGCGCGTCATAATCGAGGACGTAATCTACCCAGGCCCCGTTGTGAACGATTGTGTCGATCGTTTCAGCCAGCTGCGCCCAGTCGGTGCCTGAAAGCCCCAGCCGCGTGCTCGTCAGATCGCCGCATACCACGTGTACCCGGGCGTCGAGGGTCTCTGCGGTGCGGCGGTCATAAAGGCCCGCCGCCTCGAGGGCGGTCGTGAGCCGTTCGCGTGCCTCCGATGGGTCGGTTCCCCGCAGCAGGACCGTATAGGTCGCACTGGTCTGGTCGAGCAGGCTGCGGAGGAGAAACGGCCCGAGGAATCCGGTGGCACCCGTCAGGAGCACCTGCTTGAAGGTGCAGTCGGCCGGCGGCACGGCACCGGCGCCTGGCAGGTCGAGTACCGCGTCGCTCCGCATCGCCGCCGCCTGGCTTTCATCAAGCTCTCGCTTTATCGCGTCGAGTTCCGCCCGCAGGTTGATGGCCCAGTCAGCCGAGCCTTCCTGAAGCCCCCGGACCAGCGCGGATATCTCAGCGATAGTCAAACGCTGCAGGAGCGGCATGTGCAGCGTCTCTTGCAGTTCGTGCGCATCGGCTTGGGCAACCGCTCTCTCGAGGATGACCAGGAGCTCGGCAACCGCGAGAGATTCGAGGCCGATGTCGCCCGGCCGGGCGTTCTCATCCCCGCTGAGCGCGTAGGCGGCCAGGAAACGCTCGTAGTGGGAGTGCACGTCGAGGGTGTGCGCCCCGGTCAGCCCGGCCGCATCGCCGTCACGCACGTGGGTCTCGATCGTGCGCAGGCTGCCGTCGAGCCACTTGTCGCGAGTGGCACTTCTGGCTACCTTCCCCGAGGTCGTTCTCTTGATGGCCTGGCGCCGGACGAACACGATCGTGTGCGGCCCCGTATAGCCGTAGGCGCGGAGCGAGCTAGTAATCTCATCGGGATGCGGCGGGTCACCCGCACCGCCGAGGCCGACGACGACGATGAGCCGCTCCTCCCCATCCTGGCCCCGGAACGCGGCCACGCTTCCGAACTGTATTTTCTCGGAAGTTCGCTCGACGGCAGCCTCAAGATCCTCCGGGTAGTAGTTCTGGCCTCTGAGGATGACAATGTCCTTGAGCCGGCCGCAGACGAACAGCTCCCCGTCCCGGAGGAACCCGAGATCTCCGGTGCGAAGGTAGGCGCGTGAGTCGCCCGTGATCGAGTTGCCGAACACGTGCTCAGAAAGCTCTGGCATGTCCCAGTACGCCTGGCACGTGCTCGGGCCGGCGATCCAGATCTCCCCGATCCCGTCGCTTTCGACGGCAGCCCCGGTGTCCGGGTCGACGATCCGTACGTGCATCCCGTCCAGCGGCTTACCGCAGCTGACCAGCTCCAGTTGCTGGTCAAGCGGCGTGGTCTCGGCAGCAATCACGACGGCCCGCGCGTACAGCGACTTCCGGTCGATCTTGACCGATTGCCGTCCCGAGTTGGAGACCGCCAGGGTGTTCTCCGCGAGTCCGTAGGCCGCGACTAGCGCCTCGGGACGCAGGCCGTACTTCTCGAATCGCTCCAGGAAGCCTCGGTACGTGCTCGGCCTGACTGTCTCTGACGCATTCATGAAGACTTCGACGGAACTGAGGTCCAGGCCGTCTAGCTGCGCATCCGGGACCCGTTCAGGAGACAGGCAGTACTCGTAGCCGAAATTCGGGGATGACGTCCAGGTCGCCTTGTGCCGGCTGAGCGTCTCCAGCCACAGGGCGGGTCGCCGCAAGAAGTCGAGCGGCGAGCATCCGTAGAGCGTGCCCCCGGTGACAAGCTGGAAAAGATAAGCCCCGATCAGGCCCATGTCGTGAAATTGCGGCAGCCAGGATACCCCGATTGCCTGGTGCCCGACCGTTGAATGGCTGTTATGGATAACGTTCTGGTGCGATACCACGACGCCCTTGGGCGTTCCGGTCGAGCCGGATGTGTACTGCAGGAAGAGAGTCTGAGTGGGGCTGTCGGTTACGCCCCCGCGGGCGACGCCTTGCAGCCGATCGGTGGCGAGCCATTGAATGCCGAGGGAAGCGAGAGGATCTTCTGAGTCGGCCTGGTCCCCGACCTCAGGACGGCCATTTGGCGCTGATCCGAGTGATGAATCCGTCAGGGCGAGCGCGGCTCCGCTGTCCAGCATCACCGACCTGAGTCGGGCGGTTCCCCCCTTGGCGACGGACGAGGCCGGAGGAACGGGAACGGGAATGGCCCCTATGCGCGCGCAAGCGACGAATGAAGCCACCATTTCCAGGCCTGGCGGATATACCAGCGCCACACGATCGCCGCGCTGAAAGGCCATTTCATCGTGTATATACTCCGCCAGGAAGCGAGTCCTGGCGGCAAACGACTGGTACGTGTACGTTTCGCGAGGCTTGCCGTGGCGATCGAGGAACGCACTGAAACACTTTTCAGGCTGAACCGCTGCCCAGTGATCCATGTAGTCGAGGATCGTGTCCAACTGTGCACCTTTCTCGCGCAACCGGCTTGCTCTCTTCCGGTAGAGCGAAAATGTCGGATGTTGATGGTAACAATAGCATAAAGAAAATCTTGTTGATCTTGAGGCGTTACTCACTGCGCGTGTTGGCATCACTCTTTTCCGTCCGCCGGTTTCAGCGAGGCTGACCGGCCAAGTCCGGCTCGCCGGACGGGACGAATCGTCGGCCGCCGGAGCTGTAAGCGGTTTACGCCTCGCCGTCAGGCGATCCAGGCGGAGCCGGATATCCGGATCGGCTCAGGGTTGCTGTCCACCCGGAGGGTCAGCAAAACCCGTCCAGGGCCGAATGCGGTCCGGCGGCATGCGGGGCCATCGTCCGGTGGCATGACGACTGCGTCCCCATGGTCTTCGGCCGGCTCGACGGCTCGTTCCGGTAGCGCTATAGCGAGCGCCGCAACAAGGAGTCGAGCCGGCCGAACGAGTTCTCCCAGACTGCCTCCGGGTCACCGCATAGCTGGTGGCGGGACGCTTCCTGGCGCAGCTCGAGCCTGGTCTTGCCGCTGGACTGGTCACCGAACTCCAGCCGCAACCTGACCCCGGCCGTCCGGCCGCCCGCTACCGCGCCGATATCGGCGTGCGCCACCAGCAGTTCGTCCTCGACGACCTCGCTCAAGGCCACCTCGACCGGAGTGCGGTGACTCGGATCCGCGTCGCTCACCAGCACAAAGCGCTGGAAACCGCCCGGCCGGGTGTCGCTCTGCACGCTCTCGTACGGCACCGAGAAACCGGCGGGCCCGAACCACTGGCCAAACTGGTCGGAGTCGACGAAGGCCCGGTAGACCAGTTCGCGCGGCGCGTCGAAGACGCGTGAGACGGAGATTTCCTCACCTTGGGTCACAGCAGACAGACTAGTGCGCGCCCGGTCATCTTGACCCGGACAGTCCGGCCGAACACCCCGAACACCCCGAACACCCCGTCGGCCCGCGATCCCGCGATCCCGCGATCGGCCCGACACCCGGGCCCCGGCCGCTCTACGATGGTCGCAATCAGCCATGCACAGCGATCCGACGGTCCCCCGAGCGCAGCGGGGACGACGAGTACGGAATCGACTGCTGTGCGTGACGACTCTTGCCGTTACCGTAATGACGTCGGTCACGCCAGCGGTCGCCGGAGCCAGCCCGTCACCGGATCCCGGGATCCGGGTGGTCGGCACGGTCCCGGTCGCCCCGTCGCGCGTCGGCGTGATCGTCGCGGTTCCCGGCGCGAGCGGGCCGCTGACCGCGCCCGCCTTCCGGCTGTGGCAGGACGGGCAGCCGGAAAAAGTCCGCGTGAGTCCGCTTCCGGCCTCGGCCCTGCGCCTCGGCGTGGTCGTCGACGCCGGGCCCGGCGCTCAGCTTCAGGGTGCCCAGAACGCCGTCGCCGACCTGATGATCGGCCTGCCGGCCGGTGCGGAGGCGGCGGTGGTGGGAGCCAGGCCCGCCCGCCTCGTCCAGCCGCTGACCGGCGATGCCGGCTCGGTCGTGCAGGCCCTCGCCGATGCGACGTTCTCCGGCCCGGCCGATGACGAACCGGCGCTGAAGCTAGCCGTCCGCGAGGTCCTCAAGAGCCCCGCCGGGCGGCGCGCCGTGGTCCTCATCACGACCGGCCCGGTCCCCGCCGGGCTGGCGACCGCGCTGTCCGGGCCGCTGAAAGCCGCCCATGCCAGCCTGTATATCGCGGCGGTGCCGGCCATCGTGCCGTCGCTCGCCAGCCTGGCCGGCTCCAGCGGAGGCTGGACGGTTACCGCATCGTCGGCCCGGGCCCTGCTGCCCGCCGTCGACGCGGTCGGCGCCGATCTCGTCCACCAGTACCAGCTCGCCTACACCACGGCCGTCCCGCCCCTGACCACCACCCGGCTCCGGGTCGCGGTGGCCGGAGCGGGGACGGCAGCGGGGACGGCAGCGGGCACGACGGCAACCACCGAAGCGACCGTGCGCATACCGGCCCGGGACGGCGCGCAAGCACGAGCGCAAGCGCCGTCCGGCCCCCGCCGCCATGGCGGCATCTCCCTGGCCTGGCCGATCGCCGCGGTGCTGCTACTGGGCCTGGCCGCCGCAGCTCTCTTCGAGCGCAGGCGCCAGCCCGGCCACCATGCGACCCGCCACCCCGGACCCGCCGACGGAGCCAACGGAGCTAACTGAACTAACTGAACTAACTGAACTAACTGACCAGCGTCGCGTAGACCACGATGTTGTCGACATAGCTGTCGCGGGCGTAGTCGAAGTCGCCCCCGCAGGTGATCAGGCGCAGCTCACGGTCGAGGGTGGGGAAATACACCGCCTGGGTCGGGAACTGATTCTTCGGATACCGCTGCAGCCGCTGCACGCGGAAGACGAGGGTCCGGCCGTCCGCCAGGCCCACCCGGACGGTATCGCCCGGCCGCAGCGTCTGCAGCCGGTAGAAGACCGCCGGGCCGGCTTTCGAGTCCACGTGCCCGAGGATGACCGCCGGGCCGGGCTGCCCCGGCCGGGGCCCCTGGTCGTACCAGCCGGCCGTACCCCAGGCCTTCGGCACTTCCAGCGTCCCGTCCGGCAGGCGGCCGAGCTTCACCAGCGTCGTGGACACGCCGATCGCCGGTATCTGCAGCCGCACCGGCAGCGCCACCTGATCGTAGGTGCGGACGGAGTGGAACCCCGCCACCCCGGGCGGCTCGTGCGCCGATGCCGTAGCCGTAGGCCCGCTGCGCGAAGAGGACCGCGAAGAGGACACGGACCCGCCACCACCGCACCCCGCCACCAGCAGCCCGGCCACCACCAGGGCGGCCAGCGGAACCCAGCGGCTCATCGGGAGCCCGCCATCCCCCCGCCGCCGGTCTGCACGCCCCCCTTGGGCAGCCGGGCCGCGATCGTCGGGCCGATCGCCCCGGACAGCGCCGCGGCGACCGTGAACATGTGCTGGTAGCCCTCGTACGCCACGTTGTACGCGGTGGTGAAGTTGCCGCCGGCGTACGCGTCGAGCTGCTCGACCAGGTCGCGGTCGTGCATGTGGAGCACGTCCGAGAGCGCGGGCGCCGTCAGCCGGCCATCGGTCGACGTGCTCAGGAACGTGCTCAGGTGCTTTTCGAACGCAGTCAGCTGGGCCAGGGCCTTAACCTTGCCCTGCTGGTCCTTGGCCGCGACCGCCCCGGAGTAGGCCACCAGCGCGTCCACGTGATCGCCCCACACGCTGGTGAACTTCGCTCCGCTCGACGGCCCGAACAGCACCCCGAACGCCCCCGCCAGCTGCTCGGTGTCGTTGTTCACCTGCGCCGCGTCGGCCTTGAACTCCGGACCGCCCCGCAGGGCCGCGCCCATCGCGTCGACGACGAGCTGCATGTGCTCGCCGAGCAGCTCGCCGAGCGCCGACCGCAGCCGCGTGAGCGGGCTGTCGAAGCTGGCCGGGAGGTGCCCGTCCCGGTTCTCCTCGATCCCCGCGGCAATGCCGGTGCCGAACGCGAACTGGCGCTCGTAGTCCAGCCGCTCGATCCGGTAGGCCGTCGCGTAGTCACCGGCGGCGTAGGCGTCGGTGAAGCGGAGCAGGTCATCGATATGCGTCCCCAGGTGGGAGCTGACCGTATCCGTGGCGATCTTCCCCGCGGTGAGGCTGTGCAGGAACTGCGCGACCTGCCCGGGAAAGGCGTCGAGCTGGGCTTGCGCGGTGGTCTTGGCCGCCCCGTCGTGCTGGCTGACCGCCCGGGCGTACGCGACCAGCCCCTCCTGCTTGGTTTCCCAGAGCCGGCGGAACTGCTGCGCCTTGGCGCTGCCGTACATCCCGGTGAAGAGCTTGGTCAGGTCGTCGGAGTTGCGGGACAGGGCGCCGACGGCCGCCTGCGTGAAGTCCGGGTCGCCGCGCAGCCGGCTCCGGGTGACCCGGATGCCCACGAACACGTCCTGACCGAAGAACTCCTCCATCCCGATGCGCAGCTCGACCGCCTGCGCCGTGGGGGCGGCGGCCGGCATCTGCATCCCCTGCATCCCCTGCGCCGTGGCCGACCCGGTGGGGGAGGCCTGCGCGGCCGCCCGCGCCGGGTGGCCCGCCGTGCAGCCGCAGGCCCCCAGCACGAGGGCGCCGGCCAGGAAGACCCACCCCGCGGCAGGCACCCGCCCGCTCATCGGCCCCGGCGCAAAAATTCGGCCCGAACGGGTGGCCCGAGCGCCCTCGCCCACCCTCACTCGCATCCTTTTCAAGGTCACCCTCCCCGGGCCCTGGTGCTGAAGTGCATGACCGGCGGCCGATCCAGCGGAGGCAGCAGCCGCGGGCGATCCGAGGGGCCGCCGACCTGCGTCGAGCTGGAACTGGTGGTGGCCCCCACGGAGGGCAGCACATCCCAGTGATCGGCCAGTGCGGCCGCCACGACGATGGCGGCGGCGGCGAGCACGTAGCGCACGAGCCTGCGCCGTCCGGCCGGCCCCGTCGCGCGGGCCGGTACCGGCCTGACCACCTGCGCCGGCTCGGCCGCGTGCGCCGGCTCTACCGCGTGCGCCGGCTCTACCGCGTGCGCCGGCTCGGACGCCTGCGCCGGCGCCGGCGTCGGGGCCTGGGACGGCTCAACTGCGCGGGCCGGCTCAGGCTCCGGGGACGGCCCGGGCCCGGCCGGGCGGACCGGCTCCGGCTCCGGCTCCGGCGTGCTGTCGACGTCGTCGTCCACGAGCCGGACGGTCACCTGATGACCGCGCTGGCGTTCGGCCTCGGCCAGGCTATGGGCGATCGGCTCGCTGACGGTCGTCAGCGACGTACCGTCGTCATACAGCACGGCCCACACCTGGCCTCGCCCCCCTCCATCGCTGGGCACGTTATAGCCTTTCCGGCGCGTGCGCGGGGCATTCACCGCCAAATCCGCCGGAATCAACCACACTGTAAGTAATTGGACGGATTTCGCCGGGTCGGTTTGAATGGTCATCATGGCTGGCCAGCAGCGCAGGTCCGCCCACCTCACGCACTGGGGGGCGGCGGAGATCGAGAGCGACGGGCGGCGGCTGACGTCGGTGCGTCCCTGGCGGGAGGATCCCGATCCGAGCCGGATCCTGGAAAACCTGGCCGGCGCCCACCGTCACCCGGCCCGGATCGGCCAGCCCTGCATCCGCCAGGGCTGGCTGGAGCACGGCCCGGGCCCGGCCGCCCGGGGCTCCGGCGCGTTCGTGCCGGTGCCCTGGGAGACGGCCCTCGACCTGCTGGCGGCCGAACTACGCCGGGTGTACGACCGCTACGGTCCGGACGGCATCTACGGCGGGTCCTACGGCTGGGCCAGCGCGGGCCGCTTCCACCACGCCCAGAGCCAGCTGCACCGGTTCCTGAACGGCCTGGGCGGCTACGTCCGCTCGGTGAACAACTACAGCTACGGCACCTCCGCGGTGCTGCTGCCGCACGTGGTGGGGGACACCGGCGTGGTCATGGCGGGGGCCACCGCGTGGCCGGTCATCGCGGAGCACACCGACCTGATCGTGGCGTTCGGCGGGCTGTCCCCGAAGAACTCCGCGGTGGCCTCGGGCGGCATCGGCCGGCACGTGATGGGCCCGGCGCTGGCGGCGGCGGTGGCGCGCGGATGCCGGCTGGTCTCGGTCAGCCCGCAGCGCACCGACACCGACCTCCGGCTGGGGGCCGAGTGGATCGCCGCGGTGCCCGGCAGCGATGCCGCGCTGATGCTCGCGCTGTGCCATGTCCTGGACGCCGAAGGTCTCGCCGACCAGAACTTCCTGGACCGGTACACGGTGGGCTACCCGCGGTTCGCCGGCTACCTGCGCGGCGAGGCCGACGGGGTGCCGAAGACCCCGGCGTGGGCGGCCGCCCTGACCGGCGTCCCGGCCGGCCGGATCCGCGCGCTGGCCCGCGAGCTGACGGCCGGGCGCACGATGGTCACGGTCAGCTGGTCGCTGCAGCGCGCCCAGCACGGGGAGCAGCCGGCCTGGCTGGGCCTGGTCCTGGCCGCGATGCTCGGCCAGATCGGCTTGCCCGGCGGCGGGTTCGGGCACGGCTACGGATCGACCAGCGACGTCGGCCTCGCCCGCCGCCTGTCCGCCCCCCGCCTGCCCCAGGGCCAGAACGGGATCGACTCCTGGATCCCGGTGGCCCGGATCGCGGACATGCTGCTGAAGCCCGGCGCCGCCTACGACTACGACGGACAGCGCCGCCGCTACCCGGACGTCAAGCTCGTCTACTGGTGCGGCGGGAACCCGTTCCACCACCACCAGAACCTCGCCCGGCTGCGGGAGGCCTTCACCCGGCCGCAGACCGTGGTGGTGCACGACCCGTTCTGGACCGCCACCGCCCGGCACGCCGACATCGTCCTGCCCGCGACGATGTCGGTCGAGCGCGACGACTTCGGCGCCGGCAGCGGCGACTCCACCCTGTTCGCCATGCCGCAGCTGACCGAGCCGTACGCGCAGGCACGCGACGACTACGCCACCTTCGCCGCCCTGGCTAAGAGGCTGGAGGCGGAGAAGTCCTTCACCGAGGGCCGGACCACCAGCGAGTGGCTGAGCCACCTGTACTCCGAATGGCGCTCGCGCATGCACGCCGCGGGCCACGAGATGCCGTCCTTCGAGGCGTTCTGGGCCGGCGAATCGCTGGAGATCCCGGTGCCAGAGCCGCACCAGGTGCTGCTGTCCGCCTTCCGCCGCGACCCGGCCGCGTCGCCGCTCCGCACCCCCAGCGGGAAGATCGAGATCTTCTCGGCCGTCATCGACGGCTTCGGCTACCCGGACTGCCCGGGGCACCCGGTCTGGCTCGAGCCGTCAGAATGGCTCGGCGGTCAAGGGGGCCACCCCGTTCGGTACCGGCTCCAGCTGGTGGCCAACCAGCCCCGCCGCCGTTTGCACAGCCAGCTCGACGTCGGCGCTTACAGCCAGGAAGGCAAGATCCGCGGACGCGAGCCGCTCGCCATGCACCCGGCCGACGCGGCCGCGCGGGGCATCACCGACCGCTCCCTGGTCCGCGTGTTCAACGACCGCGGCAGCTGCCTGGCCGGGGTCACGCTCACCGAGGACATCCGGCCCGGCGTCGTGCAGCTGTCCACCGGCGCCTGGTACGACCCCGACCCCGCCGACCCGTCCTTCTGCCGCCACGGCAACCCGAACGTGCTGACCGCCGACCGGCCCAGCTCCGCCCTCTCCCAGGGCAACACCGGCCAGCTCGCCATGGTCGATATCGAGCCGTACCTGGACACGCCGCCCGAGGTCTCGGTCCACCGGCCGCCCTGATCAGCGGCAGGGATCAGCAGCCGGCCCATACTTTGAGCATGAACCGCCGCGCTACTGCTCAGGGAGCCCTCGCGCTCGGTGCCCTCGGCGTCGTCTTCGGGGACATCGGGACGAGCCCGCTGTACACGGTGCAGACGATCTTCAGCCCGAGCGATCCGCACCCGGTCACGGTGTCGCACGACACCATCTTCGGGGTCGTCTCGCTGATCTTCTGGGCGGTCACGATCATCGTCACCGCCACCTACGTCCTGCTCGTGCTGCGCGCCGACAACGACGGCGAGGGCGGGATCATGGCGCTGATCGCCCTGATCCGGCGGCGGGCGCTGCCCGGCGGACGCCGGGCGAAGGCGGTGCTGGCGGCGCTCGGGATCTTCGGGGCCTCGCTGTTCTTCGGCGACAGCATGATCACGCCCGCCATCTCGGTGCTGTCCGCGGTCGAGGGCGTCAAGGTCGCCGCGCCGTCGGTGTCGGGTCTGGTCATCCCCATCACGGTGGCGATCATCGTCGCCCTGTTCATGGCTCAGCGGCTGGGCACGAGCGCCGTGGGCCGGGTGTTCGGGCCGGTCATGGTCGCCTGGTTCACCGTCCTGGCCGCGCTCGGCGTCAAGGGCATCGCCGCCCACCCGGCGATCCTGAAGGCGCTGTCACCCACCTACGCGCTCGGCTACCTGTTCGGCCACTTCGGCGCGGCGTTCTTCTCCCTGACCGCGGTCGTCCTGGCCGTGACCGGCGCCGAAGCGCTGTACGCGGACATGGGGCATTTCGGCCGCGAGCCGGTCCGGCGCGCCTGGCTGCTGGTCGTCTTCCCCGCCTGCGTCCTGAACTACCTGGGGCAGGGCGCCCTGCTCCTGGGTGACCCGGCCAGCCGCCGCAACCCGTTCTTCCTGCTGGCCCCGGGCTGGGCCCGGCTCCCGCTGGTGCTCCTCGCCACCGTGGCGACCGTCATCGCCTCGCAGGCGGTGATCAGCGGCGCCTTCTCCGTGGCGCACCAGGCCGGGCGGCTCGGCTACCTGCCGCGCCTGCGCATCCAGTACACCTCGGAAGAGATCATGGGCCAGATCTACATTCCGTGGATCAACTGGCTGCTGCTGGTATCGGTCCTCACCCTCGTGTTCGCGTTCCAGAGCTCGGCCGCACTGGCCTACGCCTACGGCACCGCCGTGACCGGCACGATCACGATGACGACGCTGCTGTTCTTCTACTACGCCCGTCACCAGTGGCGGTGGCCGCTGTGGATCGTGCTGGCGGGCGGCGGCCTGCTGCTCGTTATCGACCTGCTCTTCTTCGCCGCCAACCTGACCAAGCTGACCCACGGCGCGTGGCTGCCGCTGCTGATCGGCGTCACCGCGTTCACCATCCTCACCACCTGGCAGCGCGGCCGTGAGCTCGTCACCCGGGCGCGGGTCCGCGAGGAGGGGCCGCTGCCGGAGTTCGTCGCGCAGCTGCACGCCATGCAGCCCCCGCTGCACCGGGTACCGGGCACCGCCGTCTTCCTGAACCGCGGCAAGGCCACCGCCCCGCTGGCCCTGCGGGCCAACGTCGAGCACAACGAGATCCTGCACGAGGAGGTCCTGATCCTCTCGGTCGAGACGATGCCCGCCCCGCACGTCCCCGCGGCGGAGCGGCTGCGGATCGACGACCTCGGGTACTCCGACGACGGGATCTTCCATGTCACCGCCCGCTTCGGCTACCTGGACCAGACCGACGTCCCGGGCCTGCTGCCCCTGATCCGCGCCACCGACATCGAGACGTCCCTGGCCGACGGCAACCTGTCGTACTTCGTGTCCCGCCTCGAGCTCGTCCAGGGTCCTGATCCGGGCATGAGCCGCTGGCGCAAGCGCCTGTTCATCGCGACCTCGCGGATCACCGCCGACGCCGCCGAGTACTTCCGGCTTCCCCGCGAGCGCACCGTCATCATGGGCTCGCGCATCGAACTGTGATGTCCGGCCCGCCGGCGGCCCCGCTGACCCGCGATGGCACCGGTGCGATGACACTGGTGCCATGACACCGGGGCCAGCATCCGATCCGCGCCGTTACGGCACGGTCTTCGACGACATGGCGGCCGAGTACGACCGCCACCGCCCGGCCTACCCGGACGAACTCGTCGGCCAGGCCTGCCGGGTCGCCGGGATCGGGCCCGGTGACCGGGTGCTCGAGATCGGCTGCGGGACCGGCCAGCTGACGCGCGGCCTGCTCGCCCGGGGCCTGCACGTCACGGCGCTCGAACCCGGCGCGAACCTCATTGCCCGGGCGAGACAGAACCTGGCGGGCGCGGTGGATTTCGTGCACGCGAAGCTCGAGGAGGCAGTGCTTCCCCGCGGGCAGTTCCCGGCGGTGTTCTCGGCGTCCGCGTTCCACTGGGCCGACCCCGAGGTCAGCTGGCAGCAGGTCGCCGACGCCCTTGCTCCCGGCGGGACCCTCGCCCTGATTCAGTATTTCGGACTCGAGGAGCCACGCAGCCAGCCGGATCAGGAAGCGGTGCTCGCGGCCCTCGCCACGATCGCCCCGGATATCGCCGCTGACTGGCCGGCCTACCGCGATCTCGACGCCACGATCGCCGGGGTGGAGCAGCGCCGCGGGAACGTCTCGCAGGCCTGGGCGTGGCTCGGCGGCTGCGACCTCGGACGTGACTACGCGGGCCGGCTGTTCGGCGATGTCCAGCTGGCCGTCACGCCCATGCTGGCCGAGCACACTCCGGACAAGCTCAATGCCCTGGTCCGCACGATGTCGTTCTACACCCGGCTCGCGCCGGACCAGCGGCAGGCCCTCGAACGCGAACACGAGGCCATCTACGCGCGATTCGGACGGCCGATCCGCGCCAGCATGGTCGCGGCCCTGGTCACGGCCAGGCGACGGGTTGGGACCTGACCGGTCAGGAATCGAGAAGCACTGGTCAGCGGCCCGTACCTAGCATGAGAAACGTCCCCACCAAAGACTCAGAAGCGGGAGAACCGGCCATGGCTGACACGAAGAAGCCCGCCCAGCGCACCACCAAGACCGCCAAGACGTTCGAGGGATTCACGGACGAGGAACGCGCCGCGATGAAGGACCACGCCCAGGAGCTGAAGAACGCGGCGCGGCGTGGCCCCCAGGCGAGCAAGAACGACGGTGAAGGCGACGTGCTCGCGAAGATCGCCGAGATGACGGAATCCGATCGCGCCATGGCCGAGCGGATCCACGCCATCGTCAAGGCCGTCGCGCCGGACCTCGTGCCGAGAACCTATTACGGCATGCCCGCCTACGCGAAGGACGGCAAGGTCCTGTGCTGGTACCAGCCCGCGCTGAAGTTCAAGACCAGGTTCGGGATGTTCAGCTTCAGCGACCAGGCCAGCCTCGACGACGGCTCCATGTGGCCGGTCGCCTACGCCCTGACCGAGCTGACCGCCGAGGGCGAGGCCAGGATCGCCGCGCTCGTCAAGCAGGCAGTGAGCTGAACTGCGACGTGCTCTCGCTCGCCGGCCGCGACCTGCGGGTCCGCCGGATCCGGCCGCCGGCCGCCCCCGGCGGCCTATGCCATGATCACACCATGTCGACCTTTATCGCGGGGGCAGGCGTGGCTTGCCGCTGACCAGGCCGCTGCGGGTCCTGCTGCTGTTCGTGTGCGTGCTCGTGCTCGCCGACACGATCTTCTACACCGCGCTGACGCCGCTGCTGCCGCACTACACGCACGTGGCCCACCTGACCAAGTCGGGCGCCGGGATCCTGGTCGCGGGCTATCCGCTGGGCACCCTGATCGGCGCGCTCCCCGGCGGGCTGCTCACCGGGCACCTGGGCTACCGCCGGACCGTGCTGCTCGGCCTGCTGCTGATGGGCGTGTCCACGCTGGTCTTCGGGTGGGCCTCGGCCGCGCTGCTGCTCGACTCGGCCCGGTTCGTGCAGGGGCTCGGCGGCGCGTGCACCTGGGCCGGGGGGATGGCCTGGCTGGCCACCGAGGCACCGCCCGAACGGCGCGGCGAGCTGATCGGCACGGCCATGGGCGCCGCCGTCGGCGGGGCGCTGTTCGGCCCGGTGGTGGGCGCCATCGCCAGCGAGATCGGCACCGGGCCGGCCTTCTCCAGCGCCGCGGTGGCGGGCGCGCTGCTGATCGCGGTGGCGTTCGCGGTCCCTTCCTCGCGCGCTGTGTCGAGGCAGGGACTGCGGGCGGCGTTCCGCGCGACGCGCGACCGCCGCCTGCGCACCGGGCTGTGGCTGACGATGCTGGCGGGCCTGGCCTTCGGCGTGCTGGACGTGCTCGCGCCGCTGCGGATGGCCCGCCTCGGGGTCACCGCCCTGGTCATCGCCGGGACGTTCCTGGCGGCGGCCGCGGTGGAGGCGGCGCTGTCCCCGGTCGCGGGACGGGTGGCCGACCGGCGCGGCGCCTTGGTGTCGGTCCGCTTCTCGCTGGCCGTCGCGGTCGCGATCGCCCTGCTCGCGCCGACGCTGGCGTCGGCCGCGCTGCTCATCCCGGCGCTGATCCTGGGCATGCCCTCGTTCGGCACGCTGTTCACCCCGGCCATGACCCTGGTCAGCCAGGGCGCCCAGGACCAGCACCTGGACCAGGGCCTGGCCTTCGGCCTGGGCAACCTGGTCTGGGCGGCAGGCCAGGTCATCGCCGCGGCCGGCAGCGGCACGCTGGCCCAGGCCACCTCCGACCTGGTTCCCTACATCCTGCTCGCCGCCGCCTGCCTGGCTACCCTGGCCCTCCTCCGGGTCCGGCGGAAAGAACCCCGCGAGACCGAAGAGCAGCTGGCCGAGGCACCCTAGACATGCCCGACGCGATCTTCGCCCACCCCCGGCTGGCCCAGGTTTACGACGCCTTCGACGGCCCGCGCGACGACCTGCCCGCCTACCTCGCGATCGCACGGGAACTGCACGCCGCCCGGGTGCTCGACGTCGGCTGCGGCACCGGGTCCCTGGCCATCGCCCTGGCCCGGGCCGGCCATACCGTGCTGGCGGCCGACCCGGCCGCGGCCTCCCTCGCCGTAGCCAGGGCCAAAGACAAAGACAGCGCGGTCACCTGGATCGGTGGCGACGCCACCGCGGCCCCGCCCGCCTGCGCCGACCTCGCGACCATGACCGGGAACGTCGCCCAGGTCTTCCTCGCCGACGAGGACTGGACGCAGGCCCTGCAGGCGATCAGAACTGCCCTGAACCCCCGCGGCCACCTGGTCTTCGAGACCCGGCGCCCCGAGCGCCGGGCCTGGGAAGAGTGGGCCGCCGGCCCGGCCCCCGTCGCCCGGGACGTCCCGGGCGCCGGCCCGGTCGAGCACCGCAGCGAGGTCACCGCGATCGACCTCCCGTTCGTCACTTTCCGCGACACCTACACCTTCGCCTCCGATGGCGCCGTCATCACCTCGCACTCCACCCTGCGCTTCCGCGGCCACGACGAGGTGGCCGCGAGCCTGGCCGCCGCGGGCTACCGGATCCTGGACGTACGGCAAGCCCCCGACCGCCCCGGCCGCGAGTACGTCTTCATCACCCAGCAGAACCTTTGAACCGAACGGGGCCGCCATCCCGCCCCGCCCCCGCCGCCTGCGGTCGTGGCCACTATCCGCCAGTTAGCCGATAAAGCCTGGTCACGTTGGTAAGCGGCGTGATGCTGGCGCCGGGTGACCTCGGCCGCGAGCTGGGCGCGGGAGGAGATGTCCAGCCGGGCGAAGATGTGCGCGAGGTGGGTCTGGACGGTCCGGCTCGAGATGTACATGCGCGCCCCGATCTGGGGGTTGGACAGCCCCTCGGCGACCAGGCCCGCCACCGCGTGCTCGGTCGGGGTCAGGCTCGCCCAGCCGAACCGCGGCCGGTCGCGGGGAGCCCGGCGGCGCCCCCGCCGGACACCGGCCGCGCGCAGCGTGGCGTCGGCCCGGGCCAGGTCACGGGCCGCGCCGAGCCGCTGGTAGAGCCCGGCCGCCTGGCCGAGCAGCGGGCCCGCCCGGTCGGCCTGCCCGTGCCGGGCGAACGCGCGGCCCGCGTCTTCGCTGGCCTGGGCCAGCTGGTAGGGACGCGCCCCGCGGCCATGGGCCGCCACGGCCGCCGCCAGGACCTCCGGGTCGTCACCGGCCAGCCCCTGGCAGCGCAGCGCCTCGCCGGTCATCCAGGCGACGTCGTTGCCGGCGGCCACCGCGGCCACCGCGGCCGCCGCCGCCCGGGCCCGGTCCTGGTCTCCGGCTGCCAGGGCCAGCCGGACCAGGTCGGCGCCGATGGCCGGGTACTCGAGCACCAGCCCGGCGCCCGCGCACCAGTCCCACAGGCCGGTCATCGCGGCCAGCGCCTGCCCGTGCTCGCCGTCTGCCTCCAGCAGCAGCGCCCGTGGCCACGCGACCCAGGTCAGGCTGTGCCCGCGGCCCCAGCCCGCCAGGTACCGCCCGGCCGCGGCGGCGGCCTCCCGGGCCGGGCCGAGCTCGTTGCGGTAGAAGCTGATCCGGGCCATCAGGCCGTAGGCATAGACCAGGCTGTAGATCTCGCCGATCTCCTCGGCGATCCCCAGGCTGGCCTCGAGCTCGGCCGCGGCGTCGTCCCATTCCCCGGCGGTGAAGCGCCCGTAGGCCAGGTACACCTGGTGCGTCGCGGCCGCCCACCGGACCCCGAGGTCCTCGCAGATACGCAGGCCGTCGCTCAGCACCGACCGGGCCTCGGGGAGCCGGTCGAGCTCGATCAGGAGCCGGCCGCGGGTGACGCAGACCGGGAAGCGGTGCCCCAGCCGGCCGGGGCTGACGTCGGCCAGGCGCACGGCCTCGTCGGCGATGCCGAGCGCCTCCCGGAGCCGGCCGCGGGACTCCGCCACCCGGGCCATCGTCGACATGGTGATGCTGGTGACCAGGTGATCGCCCGCGGCGGCCCCGCCGTCCCGGCCCGCGGCAACCGAAACCGCGGCGACCGAAGCCGCGGCGCCGTCGAGGTCGCCCAGGGAGATGCGCGCGAACCCGGCCCAGGCCTGGGCAGCGGTGCGCGCGGCCGCGGGCAGGCCCGGTGACTGGCAGGCCCGCTCGAGCTCGTCCCGGGCCTCGCGCACCTGTCCCTGGGCGAGCAGGGCATGCGCCAGGCACACCTGGACCTGGCCGTCGACGGCCGGGTCGTGCGGCCGGCCGAGCAGGTCACGGCAGGCGGCCAGGGCGCTGGGCACCCGTCCGGCCAGCATCAGGGCATCGACCCGCTCGGCCAGCAGCCGGTCCCGGCCGGGACCGGCCGGCGGGGTCAGCCCGATCGCCCGGTCGAGCAGCCCGGCCGCCACGTCCGGCGAGGTCGCGGCGGCCTGCCGCGCCGCCCGGGCCAGCCAGGTAGCAGCCTCGGCGTCCGTTGCGCCAGCACCGCGCGCCAGGTGCTCGGCCACCTGGAGGGCCGGGGCCCCGGCGGCGGCCAGCCGCTGCCCGGCCTCGCGGTGCAGCGCGTTGCGGATGCTGCCGGGCAGGTCGTCGTAGATGGCGTCCCGGATCAGGTCGTGACGGAACCGGAGCCGGGTGCCGTCATCCGCCAGCACCCGCGCCCTGATCGGCTCGGCCAGCACCTCGGACAGCCGCATCGCCGGCTGGCCGGTGACGGTGGCCAGGTCGGTGAGCGTGAAGCCGGACCCGAGGATCGCGGCCGCCCGCAGCGCCTGCAGCGCCTCCTCGGGCAGGAAGCTGATCCGGCGCAGGATCGTCAGCCGCAGCGTGGGCGGCAGGGCCAGGTCCGACACCTCGGCCTGGCCGGCCGCGATCTCGATCAGCTGCTCCTGGGCCAGCGCCCCGAGCAGCTCGGTCACGAACAGCGGGTTGCCCGCCGCGCCCGCGATGCCCGCCAGCAGCCGCCGGCCGGGCACGGCGCCGACCGTCTCGGCGACGAGCTCGGTCACGGCCCGCTGGTCGAGCTCGCGCAGGGACAGCCGCCGTCCGCCGTCCGCCTCCAGCGCGCCGGCCAGCCGTTCGAGCTCGGCGGCGCGCGGGGCCGGGCGGAAGCAGCCGATGATGAGGGCGGGCAGGTAGCGCAGCCGCGCGGCCAGCGCTCCCAGCGTGAGCAGGCTCGACGGATCGGCCCAGTGCAGGTCGTCCGCGCCGATGACCAGCGGCCCGGCCAGCGCGAGTTCCTCGGCCAGGTCAGCGAACGCGTCCACGGTGCGGAACTGCAGGCCGGGATCGCTGGTCACGGTGATCGGTCCGTCGCCGGAGGCCGTCCCGGCCGCCAGCAGGTCCCCGATGGCCGCCCGGCGCGGGTCCGGCGACGACCTGACGCAGCCGAACACGTCGGCCATCAGGCCGAACGGCCGGGTCCGTTCCAGCTCGCCCGCCCGGCCCGCCTCGACTCGCATCCCGCGGCTGCGGGCCCGGGCCAGCGCGTCCTCGAGCAGCCGGGTCTTGCCGATGCCAGCCTCCCCGTCGACCAGCACGATCGCCGCCCGGCCCGACGCCACCCGGTCCAGGGCACCGTCCAGGGCCGTGCTCTCCGTCTCCCGCCCGCGCAGGCCCGGGGCCGATAGCGGCGTCCCCATAGCCGGATGTTATGCCCGCCCGCCCCCGCGCGGGGCGAGGTCCGGCGGCCCCGCTTCCCCCCGTAACCAGCAGTCGCACGATGTCTCCTTTCGTGGTTGGTCGTACTCAGCGTGCGGCGGCGACGGCGACCCGCACATCCGCCAGTCAGCGGATGTGCGCGCCGCCGGATCCTGGCCACGATGTCCGGGTGGAGATCCTCATATCCCTCGACGCCACCGACCCCCCGGCCGGCCGGATCCGGGTCCCGGGCGACGAGCACGAGGAGCTCCGCTTCACCGGATGGCTCGGCCTGCTCCGGGTCCTCAACGACGTCATGGGCTCGCCCGCCCCGGAAGAGAAGGAATCATGAACTGCACCCGTCAGCACACGCTCGTCACCGGATCCTCGTCCGGTATCGGCCGCGCCACCGCGCTCCGCCTCGCCGCCGCCGGCCAGCACGTCTACGCCGGCGTCCGCCACCAAGAAGACGGCGACCAGCTGGTCCGCGCGGCCACCGCGGGCGAGATCACCCCGCTCATCCTCGACGTCACCGAGCCCGGCCACATCGAGGCCGCGGCGGCCGCCATCGCCGCCCACGGCGGTCTCGACGGCCTGGTCAACAACGCCGGCTACGGCCTGGCCTGCCCCACCGAACTGGTGCCGCTGCCGGCCTTCCGCCGCCAGCTGGAAGTCAACGTGACCGGCCAGCTGGCCGTCACCCAGGCCATGCTGCCGGCCCTGCGCCAGGCCCGCGGCCGCATCGTCATGGTCTCCACCATCGGGGTCCGGTTCAGCCCGCCGTTCGCCGGCCCGCTGGACGCGGCCAAGGCGGCGCTGACCGCCCTCGGCGACACCCTGCGCCAGGAACTGGCCCCCTGGGGCGTGCGGGTGGTGCTGGTGGAGCCCGCCAGCATCAACAGCGGCGCCGCCGACAAGGTCACCCGGGACGCCGCCGCGGCCCTGGACGCGGCCGGCCCGCAGGGCCGGGCCCTGTACGAGGATGCCTTCACGAACATGCTCGCAGTCATGGAACGGCGCGAGTCCCACGGCAGCCCGCCCGACGTGGCCGCCGCCACCATCGTCCGCGCCCTGACCGCCCCGCGCGCCCGCGCCGTCTACCTGACCGGCCGCTACTCCCGGCGGCTGGCCCTGCTCAGCCGCCTGCCGGTCCCCGTCCTCGACCGCGCCCGCCGCCGCGTCTTCCACCTCCCGGCCCCCGGCACCCTCGCCTCCTAACCGCGGCGCGTGGCCGCAGAGTCCCACTCGGCACCTGTGCTCCTGACGAGCAGGTACATACCGGATGATGGGTTGTCCTGGGGGAATCCAGTGCCGTCTCGGGAATGGCGCTCGGCGAGGCCGATGGCGTTATTCATAGCCTTATTAACGAGAGGCATGTACTTGGCGGGATCAAGATTCTTGTCGCGAGCCCCATCAAGCTGACGGCGGATCCTGCGGGCGCCGTCGTTGTCCAGCCATGAACCGTGTCTTTCGAAGTGCAGGATTAGCCAGAGTTCAAAACAAGGATTGGATATGGCCAGATTGATGCCGTTGCTTCCCGCCCGTTGAACGGCTTCGCGGATTCTCGGATGGTTCCTTGGCCACTCGACGTCGAATACGCACCAGAACTCGTCGACCTCGCCTTCCTCGTCAGCAGACTTATCCCGGGCCTTGATGGCCGAGGACACCAGAGTCTCTGGCATCCCGTGGTCTGCTTCAATACGAAGGTCTACGGAGGCCACGTCCTTGACTTCGGGGCGTCGCTTGAGCGCCTCCAGGTAGACAGGCTCGGTCCGTTCACCCTCGCAGAAGATCACTAGCGTCTTGCGAGGCTGGCGGGTCTCAATCTTTCGGGTCAGCGGACTCGGCGTGCGCCTTCGGGATTTCCCGGCATTAGTCTTCGCCGGGGAGCATGCCGAGAGCCCGGTGCAGCCTGAACTGGTCGAGTTCCGGGACTGCGCCAAAGCGCCCTTGCAGATAGGCCTTCTCAAGGTTGAGAGAGCGCCGGACTTTATCTCCACCGAACTCGGCCAGCGCGGTCAGCTTTGTAGCACCATCCGCGCCTTTCTCAGTCAGCCACACCTCGTCCCGATTCAGGTTATTCAGCAGGCTTGTGTCGTGAGTTGTGAAGAGGATCTGGGCGTTGCGCGGGTTGGTAGCCGGGTCCTGGAACAGTTCGATCAGCCGAGCGGAAAGCCTCGGATGCAGGCGGGCGTCGATCTCGTCGTACAGCAGGAGGTGGCCCTGGCGCAGCGCCGTGAGGATGGCGCCTATAACTCCGAACCATGTGCGGGTTCCAGCTGACTCGTCATGCATGGCGAACGAGAGTTCTTCAACTCCAGCGCGGTGGACGAGCCGGATCTCCTTACCGTTTTCGTGGGGCAGGACCCGTACGTCATCGATTCCGAGATCAGCGAACTGAAGCAGCTCGAGCGCCAGCTTCCGCTCGACGGCGGGGTCATCTGTGCCATGGAGGGAGGGCTCACCCGGCTGCGGATCGACGCCCGTGAAGATCTGCTCTGTCAGTAGGCGGGGCGGCATAGATGCACGTCCGAGTACCTTCCTCCAGGCACGCGTCATTCCTACGTTAACTACTCTCATCCCGGTTAGCTCACGGGCAAACGGATCTACTTCCGGATGGTCTAGCCTCAGGATCGCCGACAACACGAGGGTCGTGGGGGTCAGCAGCATCCTGGTTCCGCCGGCCAGCAGGGCACCGAGCCCGCGCCGGAAGTCAACCTCAAGGCCATCCCGCTCGAACAAGATACGGCGGCGCCGTTCTGGATAGCTGTACAGCGACTCATAAAGAACTTCGGAGTCGTTGACTTCCAGGTGGTAGGCATACCGAACGCCGTCAGCGACCATCTGTATGTCGTAGATCGATGGCTCGCGTGGGCCGGATGCGAACCGGAAGGGATCCCGGGGAACTCTTTCCCCCCAGCCCCGCAGCGAAGAGCCGACAGCCACGGAAAGCCACGCAAGCGCTTCGAGGACGTTAGATTTCCCCGAGGCATTCGGCCCGTAGATCCCGGCGACAGTGAGCACGCGTTCCTTGAGCAAGTCGAACCCGCGAGTGGCGACCCGGTCTTCGTCCACAGCGATCATCGACAACTCGGCAGGCCGGAGGATGGACCGGTGGTTCGCAACCTCGAACCTGAGCAGCACGATTTCTCCTAGTGGCAGAGACGCATCTTGCTTACATCTTACGTCAATATCTTACGAAACTGGCCTTCTAATTGTCGATGTTACGCATCTATGCAAGTATCACTGTGGCACGTCATGAGCGATGAGCAGCTCTCGGCGACGCATCGAGAAGGCCGCATCAGTACATCGATCACATCAAGTTCTGCCAGTCAGAATCCTGGTACTGCGGCCGGCTGCCTTTACGCTCGGTCACATAGGGTCGGGTCCCTTGGCAACACGGCGGGAGGCAGCGTGCGGGCGGAAGATCCCGAAGGCGTCGAGCGCGGCGAGATCGCGATGGAGTGGGGCAGCGACGCGCTGGCCGAGCTCCTGAGCCGCCTGGACCTGAAGTACCTGGCCCTGGTGCCCGGCTCGAGCTACCGCGGGCTGCACGACAGCCTGGTCAACTACGGCGGCAACCGGGACCCGCAGCTGCTCGTCTGCCTGCACGAGGAGCACGCGGTCGCGATCGCCCACGGCTACGCCAAGGTGACCGGGCGGCCGATGGGCGCGGCGGTGCACAGCAACGTGGGCCTGATGCACGCGGCCATGGCCGTCTACAACGCGTACTGCGACCGCGTCCCGATGCTGATCATCGGGGCCACCGGCCCGGTCGACGCGGCCCGGCGGCGGCCGTGGATCGACTGGATCCACACCTCCGCCGACCAGGGCGCGCTGATCAGGGCGTACTCCAAGTGGGACGACCAGCCCGCCTCGGTCGAGGCGGCGCTGGATTCCCTCCTGCGCGCCTATTCGATGACCCGGCAGGCCCCCTCCGCCCCGGTCTACGTCTGCCTCGACGTGAGCCTGCAGGAAGCACCCCTGCCCGCACCGCCCGCCATCCCCGATGTCAGCCGGGACCGGTCACCGCGGTCGCACGGCCCCGACGCGGCCGCGGTCGCGGCCGCCGGAGAACTGCTCCGCGACGCCCGCCGCCCGCTGTTCCTGCTCGGCCGGCTCAGCCGCGACGAGCAGGACTGGGACCACCGGATCGCCCTGGCCGAACGCTACGGCGCCCCCGTCATCTCCGACCTGAAAAACGGCGCCGTCTTCCCCACCGGCCACCCGCTGCACCCCACCCCGCCCGGCATCTTCCTGCCGAAATCGTCGGCCGAGCTGATCGGCGCCGCCGACCTGATCCTGAGCCTGGACTGGGTTGACCTCGGCGGTACCCTTTCCGCAGCCAAGGACCATGGCTATGAAACCCAGGCCCAGGTCATCTCCTGCAGCACCGACGCCGCCCTGCACAACGGCTGGTCCAAGGACTCCTTCGGCCGCGAGCCGGCCGACCTGACCATCCCGGCCGACCCGGACCTGCTGGTCCGTGCCCTGCTGGCCGCCGACGAACCCAGCCAGCCGAACGAGTGGGCTCTCGCTCCTCCCGCCCCCGCTCCGGTCACTGAAGCGACCGGCCCCGATATCTTCATGCATGACCTGGCCGCGGCGCTGCGGGACGCGCTCGGCGACGAACCCGCCTGCCTGGTCCGCGTCCCGCTCGGCTGGGCCGGCGCCGACCTCGAGGCCGCCCATCCGCTGGACTTCCTGGGCATGGACGGCGGCGCCGGCATCGGCTCCGGCCCCGGCATGGCCGTCGGCGCCGCGCTTGCCCTCGAGGGCACCGGCCGCCTGCCGGTCGCGGTCCTCGGCGACGGCGACTTCCTGATGGGCGGCACCGCGGTCTGGTCCGCGGCCCGCTACCGGCTGCCGCTGCTCATCGTCGTCGCGAACAACGCCTTCTTCTACAACGACGTCGTCCACCAGGAACGCGTCGCCGCCCAGCGCCACCGCCCGGCCCGGAACTCCTGGATCGGCCAGGCCATCACCGATCCCCAGCCCGACCTGCCCGCGCTGGCCCGCTCCCTTGGCCTTGCCACTCAAGACCAGGTCCGCGACCGCTCCGCCCTCCCCGCCGCCCTCACCGAAGCCGTCACCGCCGCCCGCTCCGGGAAATGCGTCCTCCTCGACATCCAAGTCCGCCCCGACAACTACGCCGCCATGGGCGGCTAGCTCGCCCGTTCTGGCACGCAGAATAAGCCGAGGGCGTGATCTGGGATGCAGGACGGGCAGCGGTAATCTCGGCGGGTGGAATCCACCCTGCATCGTGCCCTGGTGAACGGGGAACGCGTCGGCGCGCTCTCCGGGGCCACCCTGGACGTGGTCAACCCCGCGACGAACGAGGTCATCGGGCAGGTTCCCCGGTGCGACGAACGCGACGTCGACAAAGCCGTGGCCGCCGCCAGGCGGGCCGCGCCCGGCTGGCGGGCGGCCGAGCCCCAGCGGCGCGCGGCCGCCCTGCTGGCCTTCGCCGACGCGGTGGCCGAACGCGGTGACGAACTCGCCCGCCTGGACTCGCTCGACAACGGCAGCCCGCTGCACGAGATGCGCAACGACATCGGCCTGGCCACCAGCCAGCTCAGGTACATGGCCGGGCTGGCACTCGAGGTCCGCGGCCGGACCATGCCGGAGACCCCGGGCCACCTGCACTACACGATGCGCCAGCCGTTCGGCGTGGTCGCCCGGATCATCGCGTTCAACCACCCGCTGATGTTCGCCGCGACCAAGATCGCCGCCCCGCTCGTGGCGGGCAACTGCGTGATCCTCAAGCCGTCCGAGTTCACCTCGCTGTCGGCCCTGGCCATGGCCGACGACCTGGCCCGGCTGTTCCCGCCCGGCGTGGTCCAGGTCCTCACCGGCCTGGGCTCCGAGGTGGGGGACGCGCTCGTCCGGCATCCGGGCATCGGTCGGATCGCGTTCATCGGCAGCGCCGCCACCGGACGGCGGATCCAGGCCAGCGCGGCGGCCGGCGGCGTCAAGACCGTCACGCTCGAGCTGGGCGGCAAGAACCCGATCGTCGTGTTCCCCGACGCCGACCTGGACCTGGCCGTCGAGGGCGCCATCCGGGGGATGAACTTCACCTGGCAGGGCCAGTCCTGCGGCTCGACCTCGCGGCTGCTGGTGCACCGCGACTGCTACGACGACGTCGTCACGAAGGTGGGGGAGCGGCTCGCCGCCATGCGCCCCGGGCCGCCGCTCGACCCAGCGAGCGACACCGGCGCCATCGTCACCCCGCAGCAGCTGGACAAGGTGCTCTCCTACATCGAGATCGGCAAGGGCGAGCGGGCCCGGCTGGTCACCGGCGGCGAGCGGCTGACCGACGGGGACCTGGCCAGCGGCAACTTCGTCAGCCCGGCGCTGTTCGCCGACGTGGACCCGGCCGGCCGGCTGGCCACCGAGGAGATCTTCGGCCCGGTGCTGGCGGCCATCCCGTTCGGCGACTACGACGAGGCGGTGGCCATCGCCAACCGCGTCGAGTACGGGCTCACCGCGAGCGTCTTCACCCGCGACCTGCGCACCGCGCTGGCCTTCGCCCGCGACGTCGACGCGGGCTACGTGTGGGTGAACGAGACGGCCAGGCACTTCATCGGGATGCCGTTCGGCGGCGTCAAGAACAGCGGCGTCGGGCGGGAGGAGGACCTCGAGGAGATCGAGTCCTACACCCAGCTCAAGAGCGTCAACATCCGCTTCTGATGGCCAGCCAGAAGATGGAGCTGCTCGCCACCAGCGACGTGGCCGGCCGCCCCGACACGCTCCAGGTCATGCTGCACCGAGGCCACGCGTTCGTCTCGCACCCATTCTCGGGTGGCTTCAGCGTCATCGACATCAAGAACCCGCGCCAGCCGAAACCGGTGACCTACGTGCCGCCGCCGCCCGGCACCCGCACGCTGCACCTGCAGCTCAGCGACGGGATCCTGCTGGTCACCAACGAGGCGGACAACTCCGCCAGCGAGAAGTACCTGGACAAGGCGCAGTACTTCGGCCAGCAGCTGGGCCAGGACACCGAGGGCCTGGACGAGTTCAGTGCCGGGGTCCGCGTCTACGACGTATCCGACCCGGCGCAGCCGCGCGAGGCCGGCTTCCTGCCCATCCCCGGCTTCGGCACCCACCGGCTGTGGTGGGACGGCCGCCCGCTGGCCACGGCGTCCTCCATGCCACTGGGCTACGACGACTTCATCCTTTCGTTGCTAGACATGTCCGACCCGGTAAAACCCGAGCTCATCGGCCACTGGTCCCCAGACCAAAGCCAAACCCAGGGCCGAACGGGGTTGCATCACGCCATCCTCGACGGCCCTCTCGCCTACGGCGCCTGGCGGGCCGGCGGCCTCCAGATCGTGGAAACCGATGGCACGCCACGCCAGATCGGGTCCCTGACGCCCGACGTCTGGGGCGGCGGCAACACGCACACCACGCTGCCCCTCCCGGACCGGGCCATGGTCGTGCTGGCCGATGAGTCCGTCACCGATCACCAGGCGGATGGCGACCGGCGGATCTGGCTGCTCGATGTAGCCGACCCGGCCGCGCCCCGGATCCTCGGCGCCCTGCCCGAGCCCGCCGAACAGGACTTCAGAACCCTGGGCGGCGTCTACGGCCCGCACAACCTGCACGAGAACCGGCCCGGGACGTGGCAGAGCGAGGACCTGATCTTCGCCACCTACCAGAACGCCGGCGTCCGGGCCTACGACATCGCCGACCCGCAAAAACCGGCCGAGGTCGCCTTCTGCGTCCCGCCGCCGCCGGCCCGGAACGTGGACCCGCGCGCCAGCGGGGCGCTGGTCCCGCAGAGCGCCGACCTCATCGTCACCGCCGAGGGCCTCATCGTCGCCTCCGACCTGAACGCCGGGATCAGCCTCATCGAATTCGAAGGGAGCTGACCGAAGGTGCCAGCGGTCGTCGCGATCTTCAACCTGCAGAACGAGATCGTCCATCCGGACGGCAACATCGGGGCCCGCGGCAACGCGGCGGTGGTAGCCGAGCGCGGCGTCATCCAGAACACCGCCGCCCTGCTGGCAGCGGCCCGCGCGGCCACTATCGACGTGATCTACGTGGGCAGCGGCTACAACGCGCGCTACGACGGCCTGAACCGCACCGTCACGCTGTTCGCCGAGCACGAACCCGAAGGCAGGCTGCAGGTGGGTTCCTGGGGGGCCAGGTTCCACGACGAGATCGCGCCCCGGGACGGCGACACCGTCTTCTACCGGGGCGGGATCGGCGCCTTTGCCGCCACCCCGATCGGCGACCACCTCCCCGCCCCGGAAAATACCCGCATTTACATCGCGGGCGTCTCGACCCGGCTGGTGGTGGAGGCGGCCGTCTTCGAGTTCACCGACCGCGGCTACGCGGTGTCGGTGGTGGAAGACTGCTGCGCGGCCGCGTCCCCGCGGGCGCACGAAGACGCGATCAAAACGTTGCGGATGTTTGCCGAGATCGAGACGTCCGGCCAGGTCATTGCGAGCCTCACCGCCTCCCGTTCTGCACAATAGAACTCGATCAGTAAAACGTTCGGCACGGCGATCAGCGACCTTAAAGTCAGCTTTGTTTCACCGATGTCAAATGTTTGGGGAGGATATGTGAAGCGGCAAACGATCCGGGTGAGCGTGCTATCCGTCGCGAGTGTCGCGGCGCTGGCCCTCACGGCATGCAGCAGTAGCAGCAGCACGAGCGGCTCCGGCTCGTCGGCCACCGCCAGCGCGTCCAGCAGCGCCGCCGCGGCCACCGATATCCCGTACTCGGGTCCCGAGGAGAACTACAAGACGCTGACGGCGCCGGCCGTCAAGGCCGGCACCACGTGCACCATCGGCTACCAGGACATCATCGAGTCGGTGCCGGCCCAGAAGGCCGAGCAGGACGCGGCCGGGGCCGAGGCCGCCAAGCTCGGCTGCAAGTACATCGCGCTGGACGACCAGGTCACCCCCACCACCCAGGTGAACAACTTCAACCAGCTGGTGGCGCAGAAGGTCAACGCGATAATCGTCTTCCCGATCGTCGCCTCCTCGCTGACCCCGAGCCTGGCCAAGGCCAAGGCGGCCGGGATCTTCGTGCTGGGCCAGAGCGCGCCGGTCGCGGCCGACAAGCCGGCCATCCCCGGCTACTCCACCAACATGCTGCACATGTCCGACACCGAGGCCTACCTGCGGGTCAAGTCCATCGCCGCGGCCAAGCCGGGCGCCAGCTTCGCCGAGATGGGCCTGGCCGCGCCGGTCGAGCTGCTGCAGTACTACGCGGCCCGGACCAAGTACTGGGCCGCCAAGTTCGGGCTGAAGTACCTGGGCGAGATCGACGCCGCGCAGGACAACCCGGGCGGCTACTCGCAGGCCGCCTCGGCCATCGTGGCCAAGTACCCGGCCATGCAGGCGCTGATGACCTTCAGCGACAACTCGGCGGTCGGCGCGACCGCGGTCATCAGGTCCTCGGGCAAGTCCGGCATCCTGGTCTCGGGCGCCGACGGCAGCCAGGAGGCCTTCAACGCGATCAAGGCCGGCTCGATGTACAACAGCCCGCAGCCGGACTTCCTCGCCTCCGGCCGGATGCTGGTCGACGCGGCCTACGACCTGATCACCAAGCAGAACCTGCCGCTCCCGGCCAACCTGGGGGTCCCGGTCAAGCTGATCACCAAGGACAACGTGGACAGCTCGACCCCCATCGGCTGACCAGGGAAGGCAGCAGCTCACGATGACGTCCGGTGCCAGGCGGCTCGAGCTCCGCGACATCGCCAAGCGGTTCGGCGGCGTGCACGCGCTGCGCGGCGCGAACTTCTCGGTCGCCCTGGACACCGGCGTCATCCACGGCCTGCTGGGGGAGAACGGCTCGGGCAAGTCCACGCTGCTCGGCGTGCTGTCCGGGCAGCTCCGCCCGGACGCGGGCAGCATCACCTTCGACGGCGAGCCGGTCACGTTCCCGAGCCCGGTCGAGGCGCTCGAGCACGGGATCGCGATGGTCGCTCAGGAGACCGCGGTGCTGCCTGATCTTTCGGTCGCCGAGAACATCATGCTGGGCCGGCGGCAGTCACGCACCCCGTTCGGTATCTCCTGGGGTGACGTGCGGCGGCGGGCGGCCGAGGTGCTCCGGCGCCTCAACCTGGACTATGACCCGGACACGGTGGTCGGCAAGCTCCGCCCGGACCAGCAGCAGATGGTGGAGATCGCCCGGGTGCTCGCCACCGACGCCCGGATCCTCATCCTCGACGAGCCCACCAGCTCGCTGACCGATGACCAGGCCGGCGCGCTGTTCACGGTGATCAGGCGGCTGCGGACCCAGGGCGTGGCCATCATCTTCGTCTCGCACCGGCTGGACGAGGTGATGGGCCTGGTGGACGAGCTGACCATCCTGCGCGACGGCGTCACCGTGTGCAGCGCCCCCATCGCCGAGTTCACCCCGGACCGGATCATCGAGGAGATGGTGGGCCGGAACCTGCTCGCGCAGCGCCGCGAGGAGGAGGCCACACCTCGCGTCGCCGGACGTAACGGATCGCCCGGGCTGCGGGTCCGTGGCCTGACCGTGCCGGGCCGCGTGCACGGCGTCGACCTGGACGTGCACCCCGGCGAGATCGTCGGCCTGGCCGGCCTCGTCGGAGCAGGTCGATCTGAAATGCTCGAGGCGATCTTCGGCGCGGCCCCCCGCAGCGAGGGCACCGTCGAGATGTTCGGCCAGGCCGTCGGCGGCCCCGACCCGCGCTCGGCGATCGCCGCCGGGCTCGGCTACCTGCCGCCGGACCGCAAGACGGCCGGGCTCATCCTCAGCATGACCGTCCGGCAGAACCTCACCATGGTCAGCACCCTCGGCCAGCTCAGGATCAGCACCCCCCGGGCCGGGCCGGAGAACGCGGTGATGGACCGCGCGGTCACCTCCATGCACCTGCGCGCCGCCTCGCCGAACGCGGCGGCCGGCACCCTGTCCGGCGGGAACCAGCAGAAGGTGGCGCTGGGCAAGTGGCTGGCCCGCCAGCCCAAGTGCCTGCTGCTGGACGAGCCCACCCGCGGCGTGGACGCGGCGGCCAAGGAGGAGATCCACCGCATCTTGCGGGAATCGACGGCGTCCGGGCTGGCCATGCTGGTCTCGTCGTCCGAATACGACGAGCTCCTCGGGCTCTGCGACCGGATCCTGGTCGCGTTCCGCGGCCGCCTGGTCGCGTCCCTGTCCGCCGGCCAGGCCGATCAGGCCACGATCGCGCGCTTCGCGGGAGGCTACTCATGACAAGCGGCCAGCTGCTCGGCAAAGCCTGGCGGGGCACCCGCCTGTTCCGGCCGATCCTCGCCCTGACGATCCTCCTTTTCGTCATTTTGACGACTACTCAGAGCGGCTTCCTGACCAGCCAGAACATCCAGAATCTGTTCACCGGCGTATCGGCGCTGTGGATCATCAGCCTGGGCATGACGTTCGTCCTGATCACCGCCGGGGCCGACCTGTCGGTCAGCGCGATCGCCGCCCTCTGCGGCATATTCATGGCGAAAGTGATATCGGGCGGGGTACCCGGCTGGCCGGCCGTACTGCTCACCCTGATCTTCGGGTCGGTGCTCGGCGCGATCGTCAACGGCGGGCTTATCGGCCGGTTCCGGCTGTCGTTCTTCGTGGTGACGCTGGCCTCGATGACCGGCCTGACCGGCGCGGTGAACCTGTGGTCGGGCACCCAGTCGTTCACCGTGAACTCGCCGGTCGCCCTGGACATCGGCGTCAACGCCATCCTCGGCGTGCCCGCGCCGATCTGGATCATGGTCATCGCGTTCGGGCTCAGCCTGTGGCTGCAGCGCTGGACCTACTTCGGCCGGGACGTCTACGCGGTCGGCGGCAGCCTCAAGGCGGCCCGGCTGTCCGGCGTCAGGACCACCCGCACGCTGATCGTCGTGTACGGGATCTCCGCCTTCGCCGCCGCCATCGCCGGGATCATCACGGTCGGCCGGATCGGCGTGGCCGCCCCCAACGTCGACGCCAACCTGCCGCTGCAGGCGATCGCGGCCGTCCTGCTCGGCGGGACCAGCCTGGTCGGCGGCTCCGGCGGCGTCGGCGGCACCGTCCTGGGCGTGATCTTCCTCGGCATGCTGCAGAACGGGCTCTCCATCGCCGGCGTGCCGAGCTTCTGGCAGCAGGTGGTGACCGGGATCATCCTGGTCCTGGCCGTCCTCGGCGACCACCTCGGGATCATCGGCGACCGCCTGCGCCGCCGCCGCCGGGCCGGCGGCGAGCCCGCTGCCGCCGAAGCCGAAAAACCGGAGATACTGCCCTCAACCGCACCCGAAAGGTAACGGCATGGCCGAGATCGTCGCCGCGGTGGGCGTACCGCATACGCCCGCCTTCCCGGGACTCGTCGCCCGTGAGGGGCCCGACAGCGAGACCGCCCAGCTGTACGGGCAGATCAGGTCGCACGTAGCGGACGCCGACGTGCTGGTGATGTTCGACTCCGACCACCTGAACACGTTCTTCTTCGATAACCTCCCGTCGCTGTCCGTGCCCATCGCCGAATCAGCCACCGGCACCAACGACGGCACCCCCGGCATGAACAACCGGACCGTGCCGCTGGCCGCCGAGCTCGGCGCCGCGGTGCTGGCCGGCCTGACCGACAAGGGCTACTACCCCGCCCGCAACGCCAGGCTGTCGATGGACCACTCGGTCATGGTCCCGCTGCATTTCCTCGACCCGGCCGAGCGGATGACGCTGCTGCCCATCTACCTCAACGGGCTTACCTCGCCACTCCCTACCGCTAACAGCTGCCAAGCCCTCGGGAGCGACGTGCGGGCCGTCGTCGAGGCCTGGGACAGCCCGCTGAAGGTGGCGCTGGTGGCCAGCGGCAGCTTCTCCCTGGAGGTCGGCGGCCCGCGTATCGCCGACCACGCGATCGCCGGCGTGCCCGACGTCGAATGGGTCAGGCACGTCAGCCAGCGGCTCAAGAAGGGGCAGGCCGCCGAACTGGTAGCCGAGGCCACCACCGACCGGATGCGCGCGGCCGGCAACGTCGGCGGCGAGCTGCTGAACTGGATCGCGCTGCTGGGCGCGGTCGGCGACCGCCCGGTCGAGGTGCTGGAACAGCAGGCGCACCTCGGCCATTCGTACGCCGCGTGGACCTGGAGCTGAGATGGGCGCCTACGAGATCGACCTGTTCAACCACAACCTGTCGGTCGACCCGGAGTTCCGGGCCGGGATCCTGGGCGGAGACGAAGAGACCTGGTCGTCAATCGAACTCACCCCGGACGAGCGCACGGCACTGGAGAACGTCGACGTCGCGTGGCTGTACGCGCACGGCGCGAACGACTTCCTGCTGCACAACCTGTTCCGGTTCGGCGTCGGCGGGGTGACGATCGAGCACTACGTGCGGGGCATCAAGGCCCACCTTGCCCCGCCCCCTACCGAGCGCGGCTGATGATATCCGAGCGGATGCCCTCCACCGTGTCGGTCAGCGCCGGGAGCACGTCGGCCACCTTGCCCCGGTTGAACCGCACCGTCGGCGCCGAGAGCGTCACCGCGGCGATGGCGGAACCATCCATCCCGCGCACGGCCATGCCGACCGCGACCACGCCGCGCTCGCTTTCCTGGACGTTGGTGCCGAACCCCTGCCGCCGGACCGCCGCCAGCGTCCGCTTCAGCGTGCCCAGGTCGTCGTCGGCCAGCCCCGGGTGCAGCAGGGCCACCTCCTCGAACGGCAGATCGGCCAGCAGCACCTTGCCGCCCGAGGTCAGCCGCGCGGCCAGCCGGACGCCCACCCGGCTGCCCACCCGCAGCGCCTTCTTCGACTCGATCGAGTCGATGAACTGGACGTCCGCGCCGACCCGGATCATCAGGTTGGACGTCTCGCCGGCCTTCTCGGTCAGCCGGACCAGGTGCGGCCGGGCGATGCCGAGCAGCGCGGTCGCGGCGTTGGGGCCGCCGCCCAGGTCGGCGAACGCGCTGCCGGCCCGGTACGTGCGGTCGCGGGCCTGCTCGACGAAGCCGCGGAACCTGAGCATGGAGATGAGCCGGTGCGCGGTGGACCTGGCCACGCCGAGCTCGGCCGCCGCCTCGCTCACCCGCAGCACGCCATCGCGCTTCAGGATCAGCAGCAGCTGCAGCGCGTAGTCGACGGACTGAATGGGATAAGGCGGGGCGTGATTCTCCATTACAGAACTATAACTGTAAACTGTTCCGCTCTGCGCTATACCGGCCTAGCGTGAACGCCATGCCATCAGACGTACTTCCCGAGACGCTGGTCGTCGGCGGCGGCATCGGGGGGCTCTCGGCCGCGCTGTGCCTCGCGCTCCGGGGCGGCGCCGTCACCCTGGTCGAGCGCTCCAAGAGCTTCGCCGAGGTGGGCGCCGGCATCCAGCTGGCCCCCAACGCGACCCGTATCCTCGCCCGGCTCGGCGTGCTCGAGAAGATCGTTCCGCTCGCGGTCCGGCCGCGGCGGCTGGTGCTGGCCGATGCGATCAGCTCCAAAGAGCTCACCTCGCTCGACCTGACCGACTTCCCGGCCCGCTACGGCGCGCCCTATCTCGTCCTGCACCGCAACGACCTGCTCAGCGCGCTCCTCGAGGGCTGCGAGCAGGCCGGCGTCCGACTGCACACCGATGCCCATGTCACGCGGCTGGAAGATACCGGCGACGGCGTGACGGCCACCTGCGCCGACGGCCGCGAGTTCACCGCCGGGATCGCCGTCGGCGCGGATGGCCTCCATTCGCGCCTCCGTAAGCTCTTCGCCGACGACGAGCCGGTCATCTCGGGTTTCGTGGCCTACCGCGGCGCGGTCCCGATGGAGCAGGTGGAACGGCACGCCGACCTGCGCGACGTGGTGGCCTGGCTCGGGCCCGGCCTGCACCTGGTGCAGTACCCGCTGCGCTCGGGCCGGATGTACAACCAGGTGGCGGTGTTCCGCAGCCCGTCATTCCTGCACGGGGACCCCGACTACGGCAACCCGCAGGAGCTGAAGGAAGCCTTCGCCGGCTGCGGCGAGCACGTCCGGGAGTCGCTGGGCACGCTCAGCATCGACAACCGCTGGCCGATGCTCGACCGGCCGCCGATAGCGGGCTGGGCCTACGGCCGGCTGGCCCTGCTCGGCGACGCCGCCCACCCCATGCTGCAGTACCTGGCCCAGGGGGCCTGCCAGGCCCTGGAGGATGCCGACGCGCTGGCCGAGGCGCTGGCCGCGGCGGGCAACGCCGGACGCCCGGCCGCCGAGGGACTGACCGCGTACGCGGCCCGCCGCGCCCCGCGCGCGAACCGCGTCCAGCGCACGGCCAGGACCTGGGGCGAGATCTGGCACGTGGACGGCGTGGCCAAGCTGATCAGGGACGAGCTGCTGATCGACCGGGACGTGGCCGACCATAAACATGTGGCGTGGCTTTACGATGAGGCCCCGCCGGAAAGGAGCACGTCATGACCGACGTGATTGACGAGGGCGCGCTGCGGCAGCTCTACGACGACTTCGCCGCGGCCGACCTGAAGCCGCTGTGGACCGAGATCGGCAACCTCCAGCCCGAGTTCCCCCAGCCCGACGCGCTCCCGCACCGCTGGGCCTGGGCCGACCTGCTCCCGCTGGCCGAACGGGCCGGGGACCTGGTGCCGGTCGGCCGCGGCGGCGAGCGCCGGGCCATCGCGCTGGCCAACCCGGGGCTCGGCGGCCAGCCGTTCGCCACCCCCACGCTGTGGGCCGCCATCCAGTACCTCGGGGCCGGCGAGGTGGCGCCGTCGCACCGGCACGCGCAGGGCGCGTTCCGGTTCGTCGTCCGCGGCGAGGCGGTCTGGACCGTGGTGAACGGCGACCCGGTGCAGATGCGGGCGGGCGACCTGCTGCTCACCCCGTCGTGGCACTGGCACGGCCACCACCACGTCGGGGACGAGCCGATGGCCTGGCTCGACGGCCTGGACATCCCGCTGATCAAGAAGCTGGACGCCAGCTTCTTCGAGTTCGGCGACGACGGCATCGAGGACAAGGCGACCCCGGACAAGTCCCGCTCGGAGCGGCTGTGGGCGCATGCGGGCCGCCGGCCGCTGTCGGCGCTGGAAAACCTGCCCAACTCCCCGCTGATGGCCTACCGCTGGGCCGACACCGACGCGGCGCTGGCCGCCCAGCTCGAGCTGGAGGACGAGGGCTACCCCGGCGTGTACGAGCCCGGGCACGCCGCCCTGCGGTTCACCAACCCGATGACCGGCGGGGACGCGCTGCCCACGCTGCGCACCGAGATGCACCGGCTGCGGGCCGGGACGACCACCAGCACCCAGCGCAGCACCGGCTCGGCGATCTGGCAGACGTTCCGCGGGCGCGGGGTGGCCGAGCTCGCCGGACAGCGGTTCGAGCTGGCCGAGGGCGACCTAATCACCGTGCCGGCCTGGGCCCCGCTGCGCTTCACCGCCGACACCCAGCTGGACCTGTTCACCTTCAACGACCACCGCATCCTCGAGGTCCTGAACCTGGCGCGGGGCGGCACCGAACCGGTCCGCCCGTGACCGCGCTGCCCCCCTGGGACACGGTGATCGCCTGGGCCACCCAGGGCCAGCAGGCCGTCGAACTGGCGGCCAGCCGGCTCGACCCCAGCCAGGTGGCCGAGCCGTCCCGGCTGCCCGGCTGGACCCGCGGGCACGTGCTGTCCCACCTGGCCCGCAACGCCGACGCCCTGGTCAACCTGCTCACCTGGGCCCGCACCGGCACCGAGACGCGGATGTACGCGTCCCCCGCCGACCGGGCCGACGGCATCGAGGCGGGAGCGTACCGGGCCCTGCCCGAGCAGCTCGCTGACCTCAACGCCGCGGACGAGCGGTTCCTGGTGGCCGCGGCGGCCGTCCCGGCCGACCGCCGGGAGTTCACGGTCCTGTCCGCGCAGGGCCGCGAGATCCCGGCCAGCGAGGTCCCCTGGCTGCGGGTCCGCGAGGTCTGGCTGCACGTGGTCGACCTGGACGCCGACTACGACGTGGACGACATGCCCGATGACGTGGCGTGGATGCTGGCCGCGGACGTGGCCGGCTGGATGTCGTCCCGCACCCAGATAACGGCGGAGCTGCGCGCCGAGGGCCAGCCGGACGCGATCAGGCTCGGCCCCGGCCCCAGCGGCCCCGGCCCCAGCGGCGGCGGCCCCAGCGGCCCCGAACCCAGTGGCGGCACCGGGGTCGTCGTCGAGGGCACCCCGCAGCGGATCGCCGGCTGGCTGACCGGCCGCGTCCACGGCGTCCACGGGCTCACCGTCGCCACGGACGAGCTTCCGGACCTGCCGCGCTGGCTCTAAATCCACCCGAAAAGGAAACGGCATGGAAACCACCGAACAGCTCATCGCGGCGACCGCCCAGGCCAACCAGGCCCTGGCCGCGAGCGGCCAGTCGGACATGGTGTGGGGCCACGCCTCAATTCGTGACCCGCAAAACCGCGGCGTCTGGATGAAGGCCTCGGGCTGGTCGTTCGGCGAGGTGACCGGGGACCGGGTAGCGCTGGTCTCGCCCGCGGGGGAGGTGCTGGCGGGCAACGGGCCGCGGCACATCGAGTACCCCATCCACACCGAGGTGATGCTGGCCCGGCCCGACGTCGGCTGCGTGGTGCACACCCACGCCCCGGCCGCGTGCGCCTTCGCCGCGCTGGACCAGCCGCTGCTCGCGCTGTCCCACGACGGGGTCGAGTTCGCCGACCCGCCGATCGGCCGGTTCACCCGCACCGGCGGCCTGATCAGCTCCGCCGACCTCGGCAAAGCCCTGGCCGACGCGATCGGCGACGGGAACGGCGCCCTCCTCCCGAGGCATGGTCTGGTAACGGTAGGCGCCGATCCCGCCCGGGCCGTCATGCGCGCGGTGCTGCTGGCCCGGGCCTGCCAGGTCCAGCTCCAGGCGCTGGCGGCCGGGGAGATCAGGACCTGGTCCGACCCGGCCGAGATCGAGAAGAAGAAGGCCGAGGTCTGGCCGGAGTCTCAGTACAACGCCGGATACGCCTACCTCTGCCGGCTGGCCGCCGCCGCGGCCCTATGATCCGCCCATGAGGGAGATCACGGTCGGCGTCGTCGCCCCGGCCTACGTCAACGTCCCGCTGTGGATCGCGCAGGAAAAAGGCTTCCTCGAACAGCACGGCCTCGCCGCGACCGAGAACATCCTGGGCACCACGCACGGCGTGACCCAGGCGCTCCGCCACGGCACCGTCGACATCGCCCTCGGCTCCCCGGAGGGCAGCATCGCCGACGCGGTAGCCGGCGGCCATCTTCGCGTCGCCGCCGGACTCATCGACCGCCCCCCGCTCTCCATGATTGCCATCCCGAAGCACAAGACCTTTGCCGACCTGCGCGGCGGCCGGATCGGCACCTCCTCCCTGACCGAAGGCACCCGGCACGTCGCCGAGCGGATGCTCGCCGCGAACGGACTGACCTACCCGGCCGACTACGACTTCGCCCTGGAGGGCTCGCACGTCGAGCGGTGGAAGGCGCTCCAGGCCGGCACGATCGACGCGGCCCTGCAGATGATCCCGTACGACGCCATGGCGGTCGACGCCGGCTTCACCGACCTCGGGCCGGTGACCGAGGAATTCGCCCTGAGCACCGTCTGCATCAAGCTTCCGGCCGAACGGGATATCGTCCCCCCCTTCCTTCAGGCCCTCGCCGAAGCGACGCAATGGTTCCGCGATCACGTCGAGGAATCCGCGGCACTCGCCGCCGCCCGCACCTCCATGGACACCCGCTACGCCCTCGGCGCCTGCCGCAAGCTGGCCGCCGACGGCGTGATCCCGCCGGACCAGCGGTCCGCCCCCGCGGCCATCGGCGCCGTCGTCGCCGCCCTGCGGGCCAGCGGCCAGCTTCCGCCCGACGGGCGGCCCGACCCCGTCGAAACCGCCGTCGACTACTCCTACCTGTGATGGACAGCCCCGTGATTGATGGGCCGTTCGACGTCGCGGTCGTGGGCGGCGGCCCGGTCGGCATGTGGCTGGCCGCCGAACTGCACCGCGGGGGAGCGCGCCCGGTCGTGCTGGAGCGGCGCGCGCAGCGCCCGCCCTACTCCAAGGCGCTTACCCTCTACCCGCGCACGCTCGAAGTTTTCGCCATGCGCGGCCTGGTCGACCGCTGGCTGGCCGAGGGCACCCCGGTGCCGTCCTCGCACTTCGCGCTGCTGAAGAACCGGCTGGACTTCTCGGTCCTGCCGACCCGCTACCCGTACACCCTGTTCCTGCCCCAGCGCCGCACCGAGGAACTGCTCGAAGCACACCTAGCCGAGCTCGGCGTTCCCTATCGTCGCGGCCATTCCGTCACCGGTCTCCGCCAGGATGCGTCCGGTGTCGACCTCGACGTGGAGACGCCGACCGGGACGGCGACCCTGCGGGCCGCGTTCGCGGTCGGCTGCGACGGCGCCGCCAGCGGTGTCCGCACCGCGGCCGGGATCGACTTCGCCGGCAGCCCGGACACCTGGCGGACCATCCTCGGCGACGTCGACCTGGCCGACCCGCCCGCGGCTCCCGCGCTGTCCCTGAACGAGTCCGGCGGCTCGATGTACATGGTCGCGATCGGCGGCGGCCGGTACCGGATCGCCACCATCGACCACGCGACGCTGGGCGACCCGCTCGACGCCCCGGCCACGTTCGCCGAACTGCAAGCCAGCGCCCGGCGCCTGGCCGGGACCGACTTCGGCATGAGGGAAACCCCGGACATGTGGCTGAGCCGGGTCGGCAACGCCGCCCGGCAGGCCGAGCACTACCGGTCCGGCCGCGTCCTGCTGGCCGGCGACGCCGCCCACATCCACTACCCGGCCGGCGGCCAGGGCCTCAACCTCGGCCTGCAAGACGCCGCCAACCTGGCCTGGAAACTCGCCGCCGAAATCCGCGGCTGGGCGCCCCCCGGCCTGCTCGACAGCTATCACGCCGAACGCTATCCCGTCGGCCTGGAGGTCATCGACGACTCGCTGGCCCAGTGCGGCCTGATCGCCAACCCCACCCGCGAAGGCGTCGTCCTCCGCGACCGCTTCAACACCCTCCTCGGCAGCTACCCCGCCCTCGCCCAGGACCTGTCCCTGCGCCTCTCCGGCCTAGCCATCCGCTACCCCGCCCCAGACCAGGACACCGCCAGCCCCCAGGACCAGGACACCGCCAGCCCCATCGGCGAGCGAGCCCCCGACCTCCCCCTGCGCATCATCGACCCGCACCAGCCCGCTCCCCGCCCGAACCAGCCCGCTCCCCGCCCGAACCAGCCCGCTACCCGCTCGAACCAGCCCGCCACCCCGCTTCCCGCCCCGGTCACCACGATCTTCGCTCTCCTCCCTCCTGCGAGGTTTGTCCTGCTCAATCTGGTTTCTGAGGCCCCCTCAGCCCCTGCGCTCCCGCCCGATTCGATCCCGGCCGGCTATGCCGACCGCCTGACCGTCGTGACCGCCCAGCTAGCCGAAGACCACCCCACCTGGTCCGGCCTGCGCACCGTCCTCATCCGCCCCGACGGCTACCTAGCCTGGGCCACCCCCGCCACCGACCCCCCGCCCCTAGCCACCTGGCTCGGCCACCCCTAAGCCCGCCCCGCGTCCCGTCCTATGAACGTCGCGTCCTAAGAACTCGGTATGCCATCGGGTACTTACTTACGTACCCCGTGCGCCACCCACTCCCGTCCACCGCCAGCCCACCGCCGTTCACCGCCAGCCCACCGCCGTTCACCGCCAGCCCACCGCCGTTCACCGCCAGCCCACTCCCGTCCACCGCCAGCCCGGCCCCACGCGCCGGATCCCACTGACCCCATGTGCATCACAGGCTGTTCATGAGGTGAGAATGGCGTATTAACGCGGTGGATCCGGATTATCCGGTGGATCTGGGTAACCCTGGGGTACCGGATCCACCGGATAAGCCATATCCTCCGAGCTATTTCCCAGCGCATTGCATCACGGCGCGCTTGGGTAACACGGAGGTCCTCATGGCGCCTCGCGGACGTAGGCCTGGGCCGGGATCCGCAGCAGGGCGGGCAGGATGACCGCCGCCACTCGTCAAGATCGTGGGGATCGAGGAGGCCGGCTCGGATCCCGGGGTGACGGTCACGCCGCACGCGCAGCCCGGCGCCCGGCTCGACGGGCTGCGCGACAACTACTCCCGGCTGGCCGAGGCCCGGGCCTTCGCCGCGGACCCCGAGCAGGCACTGGCGATGGCACGGGACGCGATCAGGAGCCTGAAGATCGTCGTGCACGCGCCCCCGGCCGACCCCGACTGGTTCTGAACAGGGCTACATGGAGTGGGCCTCGTAGATGCGGACGCTTTCGATCACCGGCATGCCGCTCACCAGCGATTCGGCTTCGGCGAGGCTCTCGGCGTTGAGGATGCAGTAGCCGACCAGCGGTGACGGTGACTGCAGATCCAGCTCGGTGCGGCCGCCCGCGCTGAGTTCGACCCCGCGCCCGAACGGGCTGCCCGGATCGACCAGGTGTGGGCCGGCCGCCTTGAACCATTCACCCCAGGCCCGCTGCACCTCGTCCGTCGGCGGGACGAACCCGTAGGTCAGTACGACGAACTTCTTCACTGCGTGCTCCTGTCTGCATCCCCGGCCGGCCGCTGGGGGTCGCGGCCGAGATAGCCCTGGTAGTTCTCGAACGAGGCCTCGTCGCTGCCCCAGTAGGTGTGGAACTGGCCCGCCCAGTCCTGCAGCAGCCGGAGCCGGCCCGGGTGCAGGATCAGGTAGGTCGTGCGGCCGGTCTTGCGGCGGCTGACCAGGCCCGCGCTCTCCAGCGCCTTGACGTGCTTGTGGATGGCCGGCAGCGACAGGCCCCGCATCCGGGCAAGCTGGCTGACGGCGCAGGGCTGCAAGCCAAGGGTGTAGACGATCGCCCGCCGGTGGGGGTTCGCCAGTGCCTCCAGCACGGCATCGAGCACGGCGTCGTTCCCATCGGCCCCGCCAGTACCTGGCCCGTCGATCCCGGTCACATTACTTAACCTCCAGGTTAATGTTAACCTGGGAGTTAACTTTGTCCAGCCGCGGCCCGGGATCCCCGCCGGGCTGTCAATCAATTAACGTGATCCACGTCACATCGACCGGCCCATCCGTATTACTGCTGGGTAACCATGAATTCCGGCGTTCGGCTTACCCGTTAGTTACTAGAGATCATTCTCATCTGCCGATACTCAAACAAGATCAATCAAGGTTGAGCGCAAGTCCTTGATGTTTATTGGTGATTCGCGGGGATACCTATCGATGATTCAAACAACGCCTATCGAGAGGTAAATCCGTGAAAGCACCTCACCTGCGCATTCTTGCCGCCACCGCAGTTGCCGCCGCCATGGCCACCGGCCTGACCGCCACCGCGGCCAGCGCCGCGACCGCCCACGCCGCGACCGCACAGCAGGCGGCCCGCACCGTCGCGGCCGCGCCCGCCGCCGCGCCTGGCAGCATCACCTCCACGGTGGCCGGCACGTTCACCAACGCCGACGGCCAGGGCACCTTCGCGGGCACGTTCACCCCGCGGAAGTTCGCCGTGGTCAACGGCGTCCTGGAGGCAACGGGCCTGCTCAAGGGCACGATGACCGACGCCAGCGGGACCAAGCTCGGCACCGTGAGCCAGACCGCCACGCTGCCGGTCAACACCAGCGGCGCTGCCCCGTCGAACGCGGCCAACGCCGCCCTGGCCTGCAACATCCTTGACCTGACGCTCGGGCCGCTGAACCTCAACCTGCTCGGACTGGTCGTCACCTTGAACCAGGTCCACCTGGTCATCAATGCGGTGCCCGGCGCGGGCAACCTGCTCGGCAATCTGCTGTGCGCGGTGGCTGGCCTGCTCAATGGCGGCGGCGCGCTGAGCGGCGTTCTCGGTCAGATCGCCACCCTGCTCAACCAGATTCTGGCGCTGCTTTAATTCACCGATAACGTGCGGCCGCGGCCCCTGAAAAGGCCGCGGCCGTGCCGGTTATTCCGGGGCCGGGTCGTAATAATGCGCGTATTGCCATATCCCGCGATCGATCAGTTCCTCGTCCCCGAGCAGGCCGAACCTCTCCGGTGCCAGCGCCTCCATCCCCCTCGCGTTGCCCGTGGTGATCCACCCGGCCAGCGCCTCCCCGATCCCCAGCGCCGAGGAGAACCCCGACCCGTTGCATCCGCTGGCTACCCAGAGCCCGGGCCGCTCCGGTACCGGCCCGGCCACGAACCGCCCGTCCGGGCTCATCGTGAACAGCCCTCCGCGATGCTCGGCCACCGTCCCCGCGCCCGCCAGCTGAACCTCGCCTGCCACTTGACCCGTCAGCTTGCGTAGCACATCCATGTCCAGCGGTACGTCGTCGGTACTGAACGAGGCGGCCTGACCGGCCGGGTCGACCGGCAGCGGATCTGCCTCGAACCCCCCGGCCATCAGCCCGTCCCGGGCCGGCCGCAGGTAGACGGCGGCGTCGACCACCCGCACGATCGGGTCAGCCGGATCGACCCCGCTAGCGGGCTCGGTGATCAGCAGCTGGTGACGGACGGTGGCGACGGGCACCCGCGCCCCGGCCAGCGCGCCCACCTGGCGCACCCACCCCCCGGCCGCGTCCACCACCACCAGCGCCGTGATCGTCCGCTGCCCGGTTTCCACCCCCGCCACTTGGCCACCGTCGACGATCACCCCGGTGACCGCCTCGTTCTCCGCCACATCCACGCCAAGCCGCCGGCAGGCCGCCAGGCAGGCAGCGATGAGGCTGGCCGGCTCCTCGATGTAAATGTCTTCGGGGCACCACAGCGCGACGTCCGCCTCGTTCGGCCGGTAAAAGCTCAGGGCGGCCAGCTGGCCCGGTTCCGCCTCGCGCACGTCGGCACCCCAGCCCCGGGCCTGCGCCAGCTCCCGGCGCAGGTAATCGCCGTGCGCGCCGGTCCGGGCGATCAGGAAGCTGCCGCTGGCGGCCACCGCCAGCGGCTCCCCGGCCCAGTCGGCGAAGGTCGCCGCCCGGGTGATGCTGCGCCGCGCCAGCTGCGTCCGCAGCTCGTCGGCCTGGACCGACTTGAACAGGCCGGCCGCCCGCCCGGACGCCTGTGACCCGGCCGTCAGCCGCTCCAGCACCGTCACCGACCGTCCGGCCAGCGCGAGGTGCAGGGCGGTGCTGAGGCCGAGCGCGCCGGCCCCGATTACGACGACATCGGTATCCATGACGTTATTGTGCAGCAGCGGTCGCCGCCCGGCCGCCCGGCAGGCCGCCTCGCCTCGACGTCTGCCTCGCGCACCAGGCGCAGCGTGATCCGCCCGATGGCCTCTTCGACTTCGGCCCGCTGCTCCGAGTTGACCTCGTGCGCCTCGAGCCAGCCGCTCAGCTCGCCCATCAGCCAGGCCTTCCAGGCCGCGACGAGCTTGCTGACCTCGGCTTCGCCGCGTGCTCCCGGACGAATACCCCGATCAGCCCCCAGGCGGTGGCCAGGTCCAGCGTGGTCCCGGCGCTGGCCATGATCCCGGCCAGCGACGACCGGTTATCCCGGCGCAGGATCTGGCCGACCACGTTGGCCAGCTGGTGCTCGTTGTCGCTGCCCTCGGGGACGGCGAACCCGTCGCCCACCCCGCGGGCCCGGGCCACCCCCCGCATCGCGACCTGCGGCAAGAACAGCGCCAGGATGAAGGTGACCACCGCGATCGGCACGGCGAACAGGAACACGTGCTGGAGCGAGGCGGCGTAGGCGGCGACGATCGGTGTCCGGGCCGTACTGGGGAGCTTGCGCACGAGTTCGGGGCTGCTCACCGCGGAGGCCGGTACCCGCGCGCTGACCAGGGGCAGTCGCCAGCCGTCCCTGGAGTCCGTCGGCGTAGATGCTGCCCATGATCGAGGCGCCGAACGACCCGCCGAGGGTGCGGAAGAACGTCACCCCCGAGGTGGCGGTGCCCAGGTCGGAGTAGGCCACCGTGTTCTGCGCGACCAGCGTCAGGATGTGCATGATGAGCCCGATGCCGGCCCCGAGCACCAGCAGGAACAGCGACACCAGCCAGAAGCTGCTGTGCGAGTCCATCCGGGACAGCAGGAACAGGCCGATCGCGGTAACCGCGGAGCCGGCGATGGGGAACACCCGGTACTGCGCGGCGACCGGGACCCGCGCGGCCCCGTTCACGGCGATGATGCTGGCGGCGTTCCGCGGCGATGCGGCCGAAGCCGCCCCGCTGGTCGAGGCCACCGTCGCCGACGCCACCGCCGCGGGCCAGGGCATCGCCGCGGCGTACGCCCGCTGGGTGGCGGCCATCCTCGGCAACGGCCTCGGCCGCTACGCCGAGGCCCTGCCCGCCGCCCGGCAGGCCACCGAGGACACCTCGACGGTCTTCATCTCCATGTGGGCCCTGCCCGAGCTGATCGAGGCCGCCGTCCGCACCGGGGAGGCTGCCGCCGCCCGGGCCGCCCTGACCCGGCTGACCGAGTTCACCCAGGCCGGGAAGACCGACTTCGGCCTCGGGATCGAGGCGCGCTCGCGGGCCCAGGTCTCGCACGGCAAGGCGGCCGAGGGCGGCTACCAGGAGGCCATCACCCGGCTCGGCCGCACCCGGCTGCGGACCGAGCTCGGCCGCGCCCACCTGCTCTACGGCGAGTGGCTGCGCCGAGACCGTCCGCAAGCGCTCGGCCGCGTCGGCATCCGAGCTCACCGCGCAGGAGGCCTCGATCACCCGGCTCGCCGTCGAAGGCCGCACCAACCCCGAGATCGGCGCCCAGCTCTTCCTGTCCGCCCGCACCGTCGAGTGGCACCTCCGCAAGATCTTCGCCAAGCTCGGCATCACCTCCCGCCGCGAACTCCGCGCTGTTCTCCCTTCGTAGCCGAAAGCGGAATCGGTCCTGCTTATGCTGACCGGATTGGATCTTACGATCAGGGCCGATCCTTGCCAGGCTCGTCCTATGGCCAACTATCACGGTCTCGTCAAGCGTCTCGACCTGCCCGCCGGGTGGACGCCGCCCGCCGAGCTGGAGTACGACGACATCCGGGCCCGCGCGATCAGCCGCGCCGACAACGACGACGACGTGCAGGGCATCAACGCCAGCATCGAGCTCATCCGGCGGACTCGCGGCGGCAGCTGGCCGGCCGGGCCGGTCAGCGTCGACTTCAACTACGTCGATGAGGTCTGGCACGAGTGCGAATTCCGCGAAGGCGACTCGTTCACCTACGCCGTGTACGACTCCCGCGGCCGCTACCTCGGATGCTGCTACCTGTACCCGATGGGACGCCGCGCCCCCCTGACCGAGGAACTGCTTACCTACGACGTCGACGTGAGCTGGTGGGTCACGCCCGATGCGTACGAGCGCGGCTACTACGCCATGCTGCACGCCGCCCTCCGGCACTGGATCGAAACGGCATTCCCGTTCACGAAGGCCTACTACTCCAACGCCGAGATCCCCGCCCTGCCGTATCGGCCTAACCACACGCCTCCCTCATAGGGGCGAAGGGCAGAGGCGATACGGTCATGATCATGCCTCTGAAGGACACCGTCGCCTTGATCACCGGGGCGAGCAGCGGGATCGGGGCCGCTACCGCGCGCAGGCTCGCCGCCGAGGGAGCAGCCGTGGCCCTGGTGGCGCGGCAGGTCGCCGACGTGGTCAGCATCAGCTCCACCGCTGGGCGGGTGGCCCGGGCCGGCAGCAGCGTGTACAACCTGACCAAGTTCGGCGTGGTCGCGTTCTCCGAGGCACTTCGCCAGGAACTGCTGAGCCAGCGGGTCCGGGTGAGCGTGGTCGAGCCGGGCACGGTCGACACCGAGCTGACCACGCACCTGCGGACCGGGATCAGGGAGGCCGCGCAGAACCAGGTCTCCTCGATCCAGGCGCTCCGGCCCGAGGACATCGCCGACGCGGTGGCCTACATCGTGACCCGCGACCGCCGGGTGGCGGTCAACGAGATGCTCGTCCGCGCCAGCGAGCAGACCTGGTAACGACCCGGGTCAGCGCGCTGGGCGGGCGTATTAGCTGGCGTACTGCGTCGGGGTAGTGGTGTAGGTGCGGCCCGCGGGCGTGTGCCAGACCAGGACGCCAGGTTCGGGTTGTTCCAGCCACCAGCCCTCGGCTTGCTTGCACCGATGGTGGTGCCGGCACAACGGGGCCAGGTTGCACTCGCAGGTCCGGCCGCCCTGGTGCCAGGGATCGGTGTGGTCCAGGTCGCAGCTCACGGCGCGGCGGCCACAGCCCGGCGCGGTGCACGTCGTGTTGCGGGTCTTGATCAGGTGCCGGAGCTTGCGGCTGGGCCGGTAGCGGTCCTCCGCCTGTGCGTGCTGGCACGGCCCGCGGATGACCGGGGTGAGTTTCTTGATCTTCAAGTAGTCCTGGAGACCGCGGAGGGTCATGGGCTCTGATGGCAGTCCGTGTCCATGTCCGTGTCCGGGTCCCTGTCCCGCTGGTTCCTGCCCGGGTGGCCAGGGGCGGGTCCCGGTTCCGCAGCCGTGGGCGGCCGCGGTCCCGTCGGGGTTCAGGACGGTCAGGCACCACCGGGTGGCCGGGTTCCGGGCGGCGGCAGCCACCAGGTCCCGCGTATCGGCATGGTCCAGGATCCCGAACCCGGCCACCTCACCCGGCGCCCCGGTGTCGCCGTCCAGCGCGGTGTGCGGCACGGTGATGGTGATCAGCGCGCCGACACCGGGACTCCCAGCGTCCTCGCTGCTGCCGTTCGCGGGCGGTTCGCTCAGGACCGGCCGGGAGTCGCGTTCCTGCAGCAGGTCCAGGGTGGCGCGGACCTTGAGCTCCTCCCAGGTGCCCGGGACGCCGGCGTCGCGCAGCGCGCGGGCGCGGTCCTCGACGTGCTGCATCGAGGCGAGCACCTCCACCGACGACAGCTCGCGGCCGGTGATCCCGGCGTTCCCTGACTCCTCGCGGAACGACCGCACCCGCGCCTCCCGCCGCGCCTTCTCCTTGCGCTTGCGCACTTCCTCGGGGTCGAGCCTGAGCACCAGCCTGGTCGCGGCCCGGCGCAGTTCCCCGTACGTCTTGGACTGGGCGGCCTCGGCGAGTTTCGCATCGGCGATGGCGGCGTCCTCGTCGGACAGGATGCTGGTGACGTCCTCGATGATCTTGACGTGTACCGGGTCCAGCTTCCCGGCGGCCAGGTCGGCGAAGGTAACCGGCAGCCGCCGGGCCACCGTGCGGGCATATTCGACTTCTCCGGTGGCCGACAGCCAGGTCAGGTGAAACGCCGCCGCGATCTCGTCGGCGGCGAAGTCCCGCCGCCGCGGGCGGGACGCGAACTCGGCCAGCGCGGCCATCCGGGCCCACGCCATCCGCGACTCCATCCGCCGGGTACCCGAGAGGAACCCGATCAGCTGGTCATCGGACAGCCCCGCCAGCCCTTCACCGCTCTCCCCGGCCACCGTGCCCAGCACCATGGCCAGCAGCGGACCCGGCGCCATGGTGTCGGCCCGGCCGTCCTCCGCGAACCCGTCCAGGGTCAGTTCCCCGGCCGGCAGGGTGATGTACAGCCCCTGCGGTATGCCCTCATCCGCGTCCCAGCCATCCCCGGGCAGCCCGGAGCCCTGCGGCTCGTCGGGCTCGGGGGACAGCGCAGCAGACATGACTCACCTGGCCGGCTAAAGGAAGGGGGTTCCGCGGAGACTTCCGCTAGGGAACAATTTATCACCTAACAAGATCAACAAACAGATCTGACGAACAAGAGTTTCAAGATCTTTCCACAGCAGTACGAACCGGCGACTGAGTGGCCGCGGTGACCACGGCCACCGAGGTCACGACGAAGCCAGCACCGGGTCGCTCGGGTGCGTGCTCAGCGGCGTGATCACCGTCGTCATCCAGGCGTCCAGCGGCAGCGCCCGCACGATCGCCCGCAGCTCGGCCTCGTCCCGGGCCCGCCACAGGCCCAGCGCGCTGGGGCCGCCCGGCGGCAGCCGCCACAGCCGCGGCAGGTGCCCCTGCCCGGCCAGTTCACGCGCGGCCACGGCCTCGCGCGCGATGGTGTCCTCGGCCACCGCCGCCGGCGTGCCCGCCGGGACGACCAGGTCGAACGTGGTCAGGAACTCGGGTGGCCCGGGCGCGGGCGGCGACACCGGGTCGTTCGGATGGAAGGCGAGCGGCGTCACCTCGTCCGTGCGCCAGATCCGCAGCGGCATCGAGGCCAGGACCGTCTCCAGCTCGTCGCCGCTAGCCGCGGCGAACAGCCCGAAGGTGCGCCATTCACCGGGCTGCAGCGGCGGGCGCCACAGCCGCAGCAGGTGCCCCTGGGCGACGAGGTCGCGCGAATGCGCGGCCTCGCGAGCGCGGACGTCGTCCACCGCCTGCTCCGGCGTCCCGTCCGGGACCCGGGTCGTCATGGTGACCAGGTACTCCATGGAAAGACCCTCCCAGGCGAACTAGCCGAACTACGCAAACTACGCAAACTAGCCGAACGCAGCTTCAGCAGGTCGTTCACGGTCACCCGCCGGAAATGAGCTGCTGACCGCCGTCGATGTCGTAGGTCGCGCCGGTGAGCGCCGTGTTGATCATGATGTGCACGGCCAGCGCCGCGATATCGGCCGGCCCGATCACGCGGCCGATGGGGAGCGTAGCCCGCAACGCGGCCCGGCGCGCGTCCAGGCCATCGCCGAGCAGCGACGCGGACAGCGGCGTGTCGACGAAGCCCGCCGCGATGAGGTTGACCCGGATCGGCGCTACCTCGACCGCCAGGTTGGCGACCAGGGCGGGCAGCGCGGCGGTCCCCGCGGCGATGAGGGACAGGCCGGGCCCGCGGCTGCGGCCGCCGGTGCCGCCCATGAACAGCAGCGTGCCGCCGGGCCGGACCCGGCCGACGGCGTGCTGGCCGATGGCGACGGGCAGCCAGAGATGGAAATCCCAGTCCTGGTGCGCCCGCTCGCGGTCCAGCTCGGCCAGCGGCGCGTAGTACGGCCCGGGGCCGGTGACGAGTACGTGGTCGATCACGTCAGGCAGGCCGCCGAAGAACCGGTCGAGGGCGGCCCAGTCGGTGACGTCGAAGGCGGCGGTGCTCAGCGCGCCGACCTCGGCGGCGGCCTGCTTGAGGCGCTCGGGGTTGCGGGCGGCCAGGATGACGTCGGCGCCCTCGGCGCGGGCCAGCCGGGCCGTCTCGAGCCCGATGCCGGCGCTGCCGCCGATCACGACGACGGTCTGCCCGGTCAGCCCGGGCTCGCGGTGCGGGGCGGAGACGTCGGATGCGGTGGTCATGATTCCTCCTGAGGCGTCGGAGCCAGGACGGGCGTCGGGGCCGGGACGGGCGGGGGAGCCGCGACGGGCGTCGGGGCCGGGACGGGCGGGGGAGCCGCGACGGGCGTCGGACAGCCATTCTCGGGCGCACGCGGCACGACCCGATGACCGGCCGGTCGGCCGGGCCGGCGGTCGTCGGTAACGAACACAGCGGTAATGACCGCCGCCGCCACGCACAGCCCCGCCATGACGATCATGGCCGGCTGATACCCGCCGGCCAGCGCGCCGGCGTACCCCCGGCTGCCGGTCGCGCCGATCAGCAGGGGCACCACGGCGATGACGACGACCCCGCCGATCCGGGACGCGGCGTCGTTGATCCCCGAGGCCTCGCCGAGGTCGGCGTCGCCCACCGCGGCCAGCACGGCGGCGGTCAGCGGGGTCACGGCCAGCCCGATGCCGAGCCCCCACAGCAGCACCCCCGGCAGGATCGAGGCGGCGTAGCCCTGGCCGGGCTGCGCCGCGGACAGCCAGCCGAATCCGGCCGCCACCAACACGATGCCGCCGGTCATCAGCCAGCGCGGGCCGACCCGCGCCACCAGGGCGCCGCTGACCGGGGCCAGCAGCAGGAAGACGACCGACTCCGGGATCAGCGCGGCCCCGGCCTGGGCCGGTGAATAGCCGAGCCGCAGCTCGCACTGCAAGATCACCAGGTAGCTGGCCGCCCCGAGGGCGCCGTAGAGCACCAGCGTCATCACGTTGATCGCGTCGAACTGGCGGGAGGCGAACAGCGCCAGCCGCAGCATCGGAGCGGCCGGCTTGCGTTCGGCGGGCACCAGCAGGACCAGGCAGGCCACCCCGATCACCGCCGCGATCAGGACCGGCGCGCTCAGCCAGCCCGAGCCCGGGCCGAGGGTCAGCGCGTAGATCACGCCGCCGAGCCCGGCCACGGCCAGCAGCCCGCCCCGGTAGTCCAGCGACAGCGCCCCGCTCGTGCGAACGCTCTCCGGGACGTACCACAAGGCATAAAGACTGCCCAGGATCAGCGGCACGTTGAGCAGGAACACCGTCCGCCAGGAGCCCACGTCGACCAGCCAGCCGCCGACGTACGGGCCGACCGTGGTCCCGAGGGTTTCCAGGCCCGCCCAGAGCCCGATGCCCCGGGCCCGGTCGGCCGGGTTCAGCGTGCCGTTGAGCAGCGCCAGGCTGGTCGGCACGACCAGGGCGGCGCCGATGCCCTGCGCCACCCGGCCCGCGATCAGCAGGCCGGCCGACGGCGCGGCCGCGCACAGCCCCGAGGCCGCCAGCATCACCAGCAGGCCGACCGCCAGCAGCCGCCGCCGGCCGAACCGGTCGGACAGCGCCCCGGCCAGCAGCAGCAGCGCCGCGACGGTCAGCAGGTAGCTGGTCAGCGTCCACTGCAGGGCGGCGGTCCCCATGCCCAGGCTGCGCCCGATGGCCGGCACCGCCACCTTGATGACGTTGGCGTCGACCGCGGTGACGGCCGAGGCGAGCACCGTCGCCGTGATCAGCGCGGCCCCGGTCCGGCTGCGAAGAGGAACAAGCTCGCCGGTCCCGACGGAAACGCCAGGCCGCTAAAGGCGGGAAACGCTCACGGTCCGCCAGCTCCAGCCGACCCGCCAGCCCCGGCCAGCCCGCCAACCCCAGCGGACCCGCCAGCTCCGGCCAGGCCGCCAACCCCAGCGGACCCGCCAGCTCCGGCCGTCGAGCGGGACGCCGCGATCTGCGTCCGCAGGGCCTTCAGCCCGGCCACGAAAACCTCGGAGAACGTCGGGAACGGCTGGATCACGTCACGCAGCACGTCCAGCGGCACCTGGGCCCGGACCGCCAGCGTGGCCTGCTGCATCCACTCGGCCGCCTCCGGCCCGAGCGCGAAGCCGCCGGTCAGCCGCGAGCCGTCGGAAACCAGCGTGAGGAAACCGCCAGCGGAGGCATAGTCATGCTCATAGGTAGCCGTCTTGGCCACGTCCGCCAGCGGGACGGTCACGCTGAACCGTCCCTCGGTCTCGCCCACCGCCGCCGCCTGCGGGTCGGTGTAGACGACATCGGGCACCGCCGAGTAGTTGGCCTCCCGGACCTCGCCGAGCAGGTTCGAGGCCACCACTTCACCCTGGTACTTCCCGACGTGGGTCAGCAGCCGGATGCCGGTCACGTCGCCGATGGCCCACAGCCGGTCGGCCGCCCGCAGCCGCGCGTCCACCTGGACGCCATGAGCATCAAAAACAGCACCGGTCGTCTCCAGGCCAACACCAGAAGTCCGCGGCCGCCGCCCGGTAGCAATCAAAAGGCGATCCCCGCGCAGCGAAGTACCGTCGTCGAGCTCCAGGACGTAGTCCGAGCCATCCTGCCGCGCCGCGGTCGCGTGAATGCCCAGGTACAGTTCCACGCCATCAGAACGCAGGGCCGCGCCGAGCGCGTTACCCAGCGGCTCCGGCTCGCGGGCGAGCACGTGCGACGCGCCCTCCACCAGGGCCACCGAGCCGCCCAGCCGGTGCACCGCCTGGGCCATCTCGGCGCCGACCGGCCCGCCGCCCAGGATCAGCAGCCGCCGCGGGACCGCCTTCATCGCGGTCACCTCGCGGTTGCTCCACAGCCCGGAAAGCTCGCGCAGCCCCGGCACCGGCGGCACCACCGGATCCGAGCCGTTCGCCAGCACCACGTCGCGCGCGGTATACCGCCGGCCGCCGACCACGACTACGCCGGGTCCGTCCAAAGACCCGGTCCCGCGAATAAGGTCGATGCCCTTGCCCGCCAGCCAGGCCGCCGCCCCGGCGTCGGTGTGGTCCGAGACCATGAAGTCCCGGTACGCCAGCGCCGCCGCCACGTCGACCTGCGCCGAGGCCGCCGCCTCGCGCGCGCCGTGCACCGCCTCGCCGGGGCGCAGCAGCGTCTTGGACGGGATGCAGGCCCAGTACGAGCACTCGCCCCCGGCCAGCTCCCGCTCGACCACGGCGACGTGCAGGCCGCCGTCCACCAGCTCGCCGGCGCAGTGCTCGCCCGGCGAGCCGGCCCCGATGACGATGACGTCGTAGTCGAAACCGCTGGTCACTTGGCCTCCGCCTGCCGCGCCGACTCATCCGTCATGTACTGCGCGTACCAGTCCGGCCAGTCCGCGTCGGCGTGCCCGATCTCTTCCTCGTGCTTGCCGTGCGCCGCCGCCGCCCGGCGCAGCGCGTCGGCCAGGCCGGACACCGAGTCGAAGGCCGCCAGCGCCGACGTCACCCGGCCGGGCAGCCGGGTGGTGACCTCCTGCACGAACCAGGCGTTGCCGTCCGGGTCGGCGAACGAGAGCCACGAGCCGTAGGTCTGGCGATCCGCCGCCGGGCCGGAAACCCGCCCCGCGGTCCCGCCGTGGTGGAACACCCCGCCCGCGTCGTGGAAGACCTCGCTGACCGGAGCGCCCAGCGAGGCCAGCTCGGCCCGGGCCGCGTTGATGTCGTCCGCGACCAGCTGCATGCCCTCGGCCGAGCCGGGCGCGGCGTCGGTGAGCCCGGTGCCGAAGATGACCGAGCAGGCCGAGCCGGGCGGCGTCACCTGGATCACCCGGAAGTCCGGGCCGGTCGCGAAGTCGGCGTCCAGGCGCCAGCCCAGACCGGTATAGAAAGCCTTGGCCCGGTCCACGTCGGAGACCGGCAGCACCACGACCTCGAGCCTGAGATCCATAACGTTGTTCCTCTCCCGCATGTTGAGCCTGGTCCCACCATCGCGCGGGCCGGGCAGCCGCCGCGCCCGTGATGTCCCTGGCCGGTACCCTGGCCCGGGTCCGCGCCCGGCCCTCGGGCCGGAACCCTGAGCGTCCGCCCGCACCCCCGCTAAGGTCAAGGGGACCTGTAACGTCCGCGCCCTAATTCGGACCTAACGAGGTAGGCCAGGAGTCATCGCCAGCTGCGTGCCATACCGGGTGGCCGCGAAGGGGGGAAACATGAGCGACCAGGAGTACGACGTCGTCGTGATCGGGGCCGGGCCGGCCGGCGAGAACGTCGCCGACCGGGCCCGCCGCGGCGGCCTGTCGGTGGCGGTGGCCGAGTCCGAGCTGGCCGGCGGCGAGTGCTCGTACTGGGCCTGTATCCCGAGCAAGGCGCTGCTGCGGCCGGCCGCCGCGCTCGCCGCGGCGCGGGCCGTGGGCGGGGCCCGGCAGGCGGTGACGGGCGAGCTGGACGTCGTCGCCGTGCTGGCCCGCCGGACGAAGTTCACGCACGGCTGGTCCGACGACTCCGGCCAGGTGAAGTGGGTGGAGGGGACCGGCAGCACGTTCGTCCGCGGCCACGCCCGGCTGGCCGGCCAGCGCACCGTCGAGGTCACCGGCCCGGACGGCACAACCGTCACCCTGGCCGCCCGGCGCGCGGTGGTCGTCGCCACCGGCAGCGCGGCGGCCATCCCGCCGGTCCGCGGGCTGGCCGAGTCGCTGGTCTGGACCAGCCGCGAGGCGACCAGCTCCGAGACCGTCCCCGGCCGCCTGGCCATCATCGGCGGCGGCGTGGTGGCCTGCGAGATGGCCACCGCCTGGCGGGCGCTCGGGGCCGAGGTCACGATGCTGGTCCGGGGCGGCGGCCTGCTGGCCGCGATGGAGCCGTTCGCCGGCGAGCTGGTCGCCGCGGCGCTGCGGTCGGCCGGCGTGGACGTCCGCACCAGCACCAGCGTGGCCCGGGTCCGCCGGCTTTCCCGCGCGACCCCGGTGGAGCTCTGGACCAGCGACGCCGATGCCGGCCACCCCGCGAGGATGGTCGCCGACGAACTGCTGGTCGCCGCCGGCCGGACGCCGCGCACCGCCGGCCTGGGGCTGGAGTCGGTCGGGCTGACCCCCGGCGACTGGCTGACCGTGGACGACAGCGGCCTGGTCGAGGCGGTGCCCGGCGGCTGGCTGTACGCGGTGGGCGACGTCAACCACCGCAACCTGCTCACCCACATGGGCAAGTACCAGGCCCGGGCGTGCGGCGACGCGATCGTCGCCCGGTCCCGCGGCGAGCTCGACGGGCCGCCGTCACCGTGGACGCCGCTGGCCGCCAGCGCCGATCACCTGGGCGCCCCGCAGGTGGTCTTCACCGACCCCGAGATAGCCGCGGTCGGGCTGACGCAGGCGCAGGCGCTGCGCCAGGGCCTGCCGGCCCGCGCCGTCGACTACGAGCTCGGCCACGTGTCCGGCGCGGTCCTGTCCGCGGACGGCTATCGGGGCCAGGCCCGGTTCGTCGTCGACGAGCGGCGCCAGGTCCTGATCGGGGCCACGTTCGCCGGCCCCGGCACGGCCGAGCTGCTGCACGCCGCCACCATCGCCGTGGTCGGCGAGGTGCCGCTGGCACGGCTGTGGCACGCGGTTCCCTCGTTCCCCACCATCAGCGAGATCTGGCTCCGCCTGCTCGAGGCCTACGGACTCTAAGGCGGAAACCGGGACCAATCCGTCACGGCCGCGGCGCCGAATAACGGGTGTGAGCGAGCCGGATCCGGACCAGACGTGCGACCGGTGCGGGCCCGCCGTCCGCGCGGCCTACCGCGTGCAGCGGCAAGGCGAACTCTACCTGTGCAAACACTGCGCGAACCACCTCTGGCCGGACCTGTCCCGGCAGGGCTGGAACATCTGGCCGGTCGGCGAGCAGGCCTGCGTCAGCGGCGCTAATAAGTAGCTACTCGAACGGGATTTCCGTAGCATGGTGGCCGCAGCGAATGCCTACGGACGGGGAAATCACCGGCATGGTGCGCCATAACAGCGCGACGCAGCAGGATCGGAACGAAAACGGGGACGGGGTCTTCGCCTGGCTCGGCCGGGTGGCCGTGCGGCACCCATGGCGGGTGATCGCGCTGTGGATCGTGGCCGCGGTCGCGGTCATCGCCACCTCACCCGGCCTGCCGACGACGTCGAACGAGAGCAGCTTCCTGCCCAGCAGCTACGAGTCCATCCGGGCGTCGAACCTGCAGGACCAGGCCTTCCCGCAGGCCAGCAACGTGACCGCCAACGCCGCCATCATCGTGTTCGCGAAGGCCGGCGGCGGCCCGCTGACCGCGGCCGACTCGGCGAAAATCAAATCGGTCACCCAGGCCCTGCAAACGAGGCACATCAAGAACATCCTGTCCGTCACCGCGGGCCAGCCGTCGTCGAACCACCTGGTCCAGGCGGCCGCCGTCGCCATGCCCAACAGCGTGGTCAACGGCAACGGCAACGACGCGGGTGACGCCATCAAGGTGCTCCGCGCCGACATCAAGCCGCTGGTGGCCGGGACCGGCCTGACCGAGGGCATCACCGGATCGGCCGCCCAGCAGCTCGACAGCCAGCAATCGAGTAACCGGGCCGACCAGATCGTGCTGCTGGCCACGTTGATCCTGATCCTGATCCTGCTGCTGGTGATCTTCCGCAGCCCGGTCATCGCGTTCATGCCGCTGATCTTGATCGCGATCGTCTCCCAGGTGGCGACCGGGCTGATCGCGGACATCAACCAGGCCCTCAACCTGGGCACCGACAGCTCGGTCTCGACCATCCTGATCGTGGTCCTGTTCGGCATCGGGACCGACTACATCTTGTTCCTGATGTTCCGCTACCGCGAGGCGCTGCGGGCCGGCGAGGACAGCAAGCAGGCGATGATCAGCGCGGTCAGCCGGGCCGGGCGGGCCATCGCCACCGCGGCCGGCGTCGTCATCGTGGCCTTCCTCGCGCTGCTGCTGTCCACCCTCAGCGTGCTGCGCTCGATCGGCCCGGCGCTGGCGATCGCGGTCGCCACCACCCTCATCGCCAACCTCACCCTGATCCCGGCCGTCGTGTCGCTGCTCGGCACCAAGGTGTTCTGGCCGTCTAAGTCGTGGCAGCGCGAGCCGTCCAGCGCCCGGTACGCGGCGATCGGCGCGTCGATGCGCCGCCGCCCGGTGGCCTTCGCCGCCGTCTCCGGGATCATCCTGGCCGCGCTGGCGGTCTCCGCGTTCAGCTTCAAGCCCACGTTCGACCTGGGCTCGGCCGGGATCCCGGCCAACGCCGAGTCGCAGACCGCGCTGACGACGCTGGAGAAGGGGCTGCCGCCGGGCGCCACCGATCCGACCGTGATCCTGCTGCACTCCACCTCGGGGCCGCTACGCACGGCCGACCTGAGCGCCTACCAGGCCAAGCTGAAAGGCCTGGCTGATGTGGGCGAAGTATCAGCACCGCAGCTCAGCGCCAGCAAGGCCACGGCCGCGTACACGGTCACGCTCACCCTCGACCCGACCTCCACCGCCGCCGTGCACGCGGTCGAGGGCCCGATCAGGACCGGTGCCCACGCCACCCCGGCGGGCACCTACGCGCTGGTCGGCGGGACCACCGCCGTGTTCGCCGACATCCAGAAAGCGGTCAACCACGACTACGCGCTGGTGTTCCCGGTGGCGGCCGCGATCATCTTGGTCATGCTCGGGCTGATGCTGCGCAGCCTGGTGGCGCCGTGGTACCTGATGGCCTCGGTCGGCCTCGGCTTCGGCGCCGCCCTCGGCGCGACCGTGCTGTTCTTCCAGGACGCGCGCGGCCAGGCCGGCCTGGTCTTCCTGCTGCCCGTCTACATCTACGTGTTCGTCGTCGCGCTGGGCACCGACTACAACATCTTGATGGTCTCGCGGCTGCGGGAGGAGGCCAGCCAGGGCCGGTCGCCCCGGGAGGCCGCCGCCCTGGCCCTGCGGCACGCGGGCCCGACCGTCGGCGCCGCGGGCCTGATCCTGGCCGGGACGTTCGCCTCGCTGGCGCTGGCCGGCAACAGCATCCTGGCCCAGCTCGGCTTCGCGGTCTCCAGCGGCATCGTGCTGGCCGCGTTCGTGGTCGCGACGTTCTTCACGCC
>JAICWX010000631.1 GCA_025934635.1 Streptosporangiaceae bacterium
AGCACGGACGCCCGTCCGCTTACCTGCATCGGCACGTGACCGCAAGTGGTTCCTCGGTGGGCCCGTGACCGTTTTGGGGCGTGCTTCGCTGTGCTTCCTTGCCCTGATCGCTGCCGGTTCCTGCGAGCGGCCGGACGGGTCAGGGGGCGCGGAGCGCCCGCACAGCGGCGCCGCAGGCGCCCTTGACGCGTCCGGCCGGGAGCGGATCATTGCCGGCGGGGGCAAGAGAGCGTACCGGGGGTTCGGCGTTTCTGGGCTGGCGTGGACCTTTCGTTCGGGGGGGCCGGGGTGACCGTGATCCATGGCGGGACGGGGGCGGCGAGGAGGCAGCCAGGCTTACCTAGGCCCGCGGGCGCTTGCTGCGCCCGGTGACATGATGATTGACTGGGCGTCCTCCGCCTGCGGGGGATGCGGCCGCTCAGTCTATGCAGGCCGTCCGCCTGGCCCTGCGCGGCAGGGCCGGTAGCGGCTGACAGCGGACTGGCGGGAGCTGGCCGCGGTTGTGCCCCATCGGGTGAAGTCCGGCTCCGGCTCGCCGGCCCGGCCGGCCGCGTCAGGATAGGTCACCGTGGGGACCGGGAGGCCCGGGTTCAGGCGGCGCTGAGCGCGTCGTCGCCGAGCTCGGCCAGGATGTGGCAGGCCTGGCGGATGATCTTGCGGGCCTCGGACAGGGCGGCGCGCTTGCCGTCCTTGCGGTCCTTGACCCGCGCGTAGCAGGCGTGGCCGGGGGCGGTGCCGCGGGCGTGGACCTTGCCGGCTTCATACACCGCCCAGCGCAGCACCGGCGGTCCCTGCCGGGACAGCCGCCCGGGCGAGCGCTTGGAATCGGAGGAGCAGACGGTGATGTCCAGGCCGGCGAACCGGACGGCCTGGCGGGAGGAGGAGAACCGCCCCGCCCCGCCCAGCCAGCAGGTCATGGCCAGCGCGGTGACCGGGCCGACGCCGTACAGCCGCGCGGCCAGCACCTTGGCGCCGGCCAGGTGCCGGGCGGCATCCACCAGCTCGTGCCGCAGCTCGTCCAGGCGGCCTTCCAGGGCGGCGAGCACCTCCAGCGCGGTGGCCACCTGCAACTGCCCAGCCGGGGACAGGCAGCAGGCGGCGGCCGCGCGCAGCGCCTCAAGATCACAGCGGCCGGCGCGCAGCGCCCCATCGGCCAGGGCCGGGGCGCCCTGGTGGAAGAACACCGCGTGGATGCGCTGCACCCAGGCGGTGTGCTCGGCGCGCAGGTCGTGGTAGGTCTCCAGCAGCGCCCGGCAGTCCAGGATGACCGGCGGCGGGATCCAGCACTCCGGCAGCCGGCCCTCCGCCAGCAGCTCCCGCAGGTGCCGCGAGTCGGTCTTGCCGGTCTTGGCATGCCGCTTGCGGCCGCGAGCCGCCGCGGTGTCAGCTGGCTCAGCCAGGTGCGCCGCGATACCGGCCGTGGCCAGCTCCTCAGCGACGTACCGCCAGCCGGTGCATCCCTCCAGGGCGAAGGCGACGTCCTCGCGGCCGGCGAACCGCGCCAGCCACGCGCGCAGGTGCACCCGGTCGGCCGGGGCGACCTGGCCGCGCTTCACCTCCCCGGTCGCGGTGTCGAGGTAGTCGAACGTGAGCTGCTTCCGGTGGATATCCAGCCCGCCTACGATGGGCATCGGGACCTCCTCAAGCTCCAGCGGGGCCAGCACCCCGCGCGAATGCCTACGCGGTCAATCGTGACGCGCCTGAGCTGAGGAGGTCTCACCTGCGCAAGGCAACTGCTCAGCTCAGCCCGGCCCGATGCATGTCATCTATGCGTCCGTGCGCTCGGAGCCGTAAGCGGCGGGGCGCACGGACGGCACGGACGGGATCCGCAGGTGACTGCGCCTTCACTTCTCCACTGCCTTTGACCTGCCATTTTCGGGATGCCTGCACCATACGCCGTCTACCCGCCGTTAGGGACGGACCGGACCAGAGGCCAGGCCCGAACGACACTCGGCAACCTCCCGAGATGAGCAAGGCAGCCATCGGAAGGGCAGAGAAGCAACTCGCTAACATCTCGACTTTCGCGGTTTAGGCGGCGAGGTCTGCGGCGTCTTCCCAGGCCAGTCTGATGGCGTGGATTTCTGCGGGTTCTGGCTGGTCAGCGTGAAGTCGCTTAAATTTGGCGGCGATGATGACGCGGCGGAGCTTGGCGGTCATGTCGGCGGTGGCGGGCTCGGTCTTGCTGGTGTACCAGGGGGCGTCGAGGCGGCGGGCCTCGGCGTCGGCGGCGTGGTGCCCGGCGGTGGCGTACCAGCAGACGGCCAGGGCCTGGCAGGCGAGCATGAAGGGGACGGTGCGCTCGACGGCGGCCGCGGTCCGGTTGCGGGCCTGGCCGGTGCCGAAGAGCTGCTTCGCGTCTTCTATCGCGACTTCAATAGCCCATCTCGCCGCATATCTTTCGATTATGCGTGCGATTGACGGGTTCTGCTCCGTGGTGACGAGG
>JAICWX010000386.1 GCA_025934635.1 Streptosporangiaceae bacterium
CGGCCTTCGCGCGGATGTTCCGGAACCCGCGGCGGACCCGGGCCGGAGTCAGCCGCCCGGGCGGGGATGGCCGTTCCCAGGGGCGGCGCAGGCCGGCGGCCAGCGGGCGGGCCAGGCGCAGCTGGGCGTAGGCGGCGATGATCAGCCAGGTCCACCGGTCCGCCGCGGCGGGGTCGCGGATCTTCGGGGCGGTCCAGCCCAGGACCTGCTTGAACAGCCGGAAGGTGTGTTCCGGCTTGGCGTCGCGATCGCCGGGCAGGTAGTCGACCTGCAGCCGGATCAGCGTTCCCTCGATGACCGGCAGCGGCCCGTCGTGACCGAGCCAGGCGGCGCGGTGGGTGAGCCGCGGGTGGACCCGGTCCCACGCGGCGGCCGCCGCGGTGCCGTACCGGGAGGTCACCGTGCTGGTGGTGATGAGCGGGTCCGGGCAGGCCTGCGGGCTGGCCAGGGCCAGCTCGCGGCCGTGCTTGCGGGGCCGGCCGTTCGTCCCGGGCGCGCGCGGCGGCGCCGGCAGCCACATCACCCGGTCGCTGCGCAGCCGCCCCAGCAGCTCTGCCGGCAGGTCCGCCAGCAGCCAGGCCAGCCGGGTCACGTCATACCCGGCGTCGAAGACCACCACGATCGCCGGGTCGCCCTCGCGCCAGTGCCCGGCGGCGATCAGCCGGGTGATGACCTCGCGGACCTGCCCGGCGGTTACTTCGGTCTCGTCATCATCAGGACCTAGCCGCACCGCGTCCAGCACCGCGGTCCAGGAGGTGCGGCCCGGCTCCAGCGCCGCGATGACCGAATACGGCCAGCCCGGGATCATCTGCGCCTGGCCTTTCCCGCGGCCGTAGACATGGCAGAACAGCCGCTCCGGGCTGGTCGCGGCGCCGGGCCGCAGCCAGTTGCTCACGTCGGCGGCCAGCACCAGCCGGCCGTCCGCCGCGCGCGGTAACGGCAGCCCGGCCAGCGACCACCGCAGCCGGCCGATATCGACCCGGCCGCAGCTGACCGCGTCATACAGCGCGCCGTGACCGCGCCGGTGCTCCGCCGTCAGCGACAGCCCGGCCAGGTCCCTGACCGGCCCGTCCGCGCACAGCACCGCATCGGCCAGCTCCGACAGCTCATCGGCGCGGGCGGTCAGGCAGGCGTGGAAATCCACCCGGAACCGCGACAGCACGGCAAGCGGCTCGACATCACGGGCATGTTCTAGCAAGCTGTCCATCACGGCCTTCGCTTGTGATCACGGGTTCTTTGGCGAGTACTCATGATCATGCGAAGGCCGTACTCACGCGCCGTGACACGCCGGACAACACCGGCAAAACCCCTGATCAGAAACCCAGAGGTTAAATAACAAGCTTAGGGTTGAAGGCATGCTGGAGGCTGCCGCCGGGAAGGCGGAACTCATCGTGCAGATTCGCGCATTCCTGGTCTGGGCCGGCCCGGGACGCAAGCTCACCGCGACCGGGCGCATCGGCCTGGCGGACGCCCGCCATCTCGTGGAGCTGCTCGGCACCGGCGACACGATCGACCCGGACATCGGCGGCCGGGTCTTCAAGACCAGGTCCAGCGAGGATCTCGCTCATCTCAGCCGGATCGTGGAGTGGGCGAAGGCCGCGCGTCTGGTCCGGGTCAGCGGCAACAGGCTGATGCCGGTCAAGAAGAACGCGGCACTCGCGAAAAGGCCGCTCGACCTGGTCCTGGCCCTGCTGGAGGCCTATCCCCGGCTCGGCAAGCCGCTCTTCCCGCGGAATACCTGGCGTCATTCCCTCGTCGGCGACGAGTTCGCCGACCTCAGCCAGGAGCTGATCACCAGGCTGCTCCGCAGCGCCGGGCCCTGCCCGCTGGAGGACCTCAACGGCATCGCCAGCGACGTAATCGGGGCCCGGTACGTGCTGACGGACCTGACCGAGCTCCAGCACGACTCGCTGCGGCGCATGATCGCGGTGGACGTCACGGTCGCGATGGCCGCTCTCCACGTGCTCGGTGTCGTGCTCCTCGACCGCGAGGCCGGTACCGCCATGCTCACCGATCTGGGCCGGTATGCGATCCGCCGGGTCCGCGGCATGGCCCAGCCAGGTGATCCGGTGCTCCAGATGCGGATTACGCTCGCCGATGTGGACAGCCCGCCGGTGTGGCGGCAGGTGGTGATTCCCGCTGGCTACACTCTCGACCGGGTCCATGGCGTCATCCAGGCCGCGATGGGGTGGCAGAACTACCACCTGCACATGTTCAGGATCGCCGGCCGGGACTACGGTCCGGCACACCCGGAGATCGAGCTCGAGATGCTCGACGAGAAGCAGTTCCGGATCGGCGACCTGATGAAGACCGGGGACCTGGCCGGTTATGAGTACGACTTCGGCGACGGCTGGGAACACGAGCTTGCCGTCGAGGCCAGCGCCGCGGCCGATGCGGTCACGGTGTACCCGGCGTGCACCGGCGGCGAGGGCGCATGCCCGCCCGAGGACTGCGGTGGCCCCGGCGGATTCGCCGACCTCAAGGAGTTGCTCGCCGGGCAGCCGAGTCCGGAACGCGACGAGATGCGCGCATGGGCCGGCGAAGAATACGACCCCGCGCACTTCGATCTCGCCGCTGCCAGCACGGCCGCAGGATCAGTCTGAAGAGATCCGCCCGCCCCTGACAGGCCCCGCGCGGCCTGAGCCAGCGCCGGGAGATACCCGACGTCTCCTGCCTCTCGGCTCCAGCATCCGCATCTGCCGTAGCGCAGTAAAGATCGTACGAACGCGTGATGTTGCCGGCAACGCGCCAGCCGCAGAGTTATAGCGTCGTCATATCCGCTGAAGGGAAATGAAACGGTGATGTTAATGGTCGGCCTGGTGGCTCCAGCCGTCGGTTTCCTGTGTCAGCTGGCGCTGTGTAACGTTCACTCGCTGCTATAGCCAGCATTCGCCGTTCGCGAGGTCTTCATCGCCGGGATATTCAGTGAGCTTGGCTTCGAGGGCGGCGATGATTCGTCCGGTGTCGTGCCTGGTGCGCCGGTAGGTGCCTGGCATGAAGATCATCCCGAAGTGTCCAGGGCCGCCGGGGGTGATCGCCTCGGCGTGGAGCGGCCGGTAGTCGCGCAGGTTGTTGGTGACCACGGCACGGCGTTCGGTCCTGGCCAGGGCTACTACCTCGGGATCGGAGAGTGCGACCCAGCCTGGATGGTCCGCCACGGCCAGGACATCATGCCCCCGTCCGCGGAGTTCGCGCGCGATGGCGGGGGACAGCATCTCATCCAGCAGCAGCCTCACGGCCTGATGGCATCCTGCCCGGCGGACCAGGCGGCGTGGGCCTCGGCGGCCTGCTGCTCATTGGCCTCGATCCACTGGTCGATTTCGTCCCGGTAGGCGCCGTAGTAGCTGATGGCGGCCTGGACGAGGCCGAGCGGGATCTCAAGATAGCGTGCCGTCTCGGCGGCGTCGCCATCGTTGTCGCGTACGGACGCGATGATCTCCCAGACGTCTTTGCCCGTTCCCACGATCCTTGGCCGCCGGCCCGCTGGCCCGTCGGCGAACCGGATGAGCGGGTGCTCATCCATCCGCAGGCCCTCTTCCACGTACCGCTGGGCCAGGGTGCGCGGAGCCAGGTGCGCGCGCTGCGCGTGCCTGCCAAGACGCGCGATCGTGGCATCATTCAGGCGGACGCTCAACGGATGACTCATGTAGTGCATCGTAGCGCAACGCACTACGATGTGGGACGTTCGGAAACTTGCATGCCTATGCGCTTGGTGACTCCAACCGCGATTCCGGCCGGGCGGAGTCAGTGACAAACCAAGTGACAACCAGCGTAAGAAGAGTTCGTCAAGTGGCGATGGAGGTTTTCTGCCGTTGGCGTGGCGGTGTCGTGGCCTGGGGTTATTGCTGCGGTTGCCCGTGATGCCCCGGCTGCTGAGGGCGGGCGGGTGCCGGGACCTGGCTGAGGGCATGGCGAAGGTCCGCGCCGGGATGATGGGTGTCCTGCGTCGCGGTTCGGGGCGCCCGTTACCCGGGTCTTCTCGCTCTACGTAGTGCAAGCGGGCTTGGCGTGCCGCGTGGTGCGGGCAGGCCTGCCCCGACAGCGTTCAACCGAGCTGGTGAGAAGCTCCGGGCGGCCGGGGGAGAGCTGCCCAGGGTTGTCAGCGGGGTGGTCCCCGACGGCTATGCGGGCTCGTTCTCCCCCTCAGCGGGAGGAAGGTCCAGGGTGCCCGTGGCAGGGGCGGCGATGGAGGTGCTGGTCAGGCGGCTTCCGCCGGGCAGGTGGAGGCACCCGAGGCCACGTCGGGGTCCCAGCTGGTGCTGTGGACGACCAGGGAGTAGATCCAGCGCATCAGCGAGGCGGCGCACGCGATCCGGGCCTTGGCGCGCCGCGCGCGGGCTGCGGCCGCTGCCGCCGTGGCGTGCCGTGATCCCGTCTCGGCCTGGATGGCGGCGGCAGCGTCCGCGGCGCCGTCGGACGCCTTGGTCATGGCCGCGTACTTCGCCGCCAGCACGGGGTTGAACCTGAGCATCGGCCATACCGCGCGCCAGGCGGTCAGCCGCAGGCCGGGCCGGCCGCGGCGCGAGATGTGCGCCTGGCCGTAAAAGGCACCCGAGGCGTTATCAGAGGGGGACAGCCCGGCGTGCTTGACCAGCGATGATGAGCTGTCATAGCGGCGGGGGTCGCCGGTCTCGGCCAAGATCGCCGCGGCGCCGACGGCGGTCAGGGCGGGGATGTCCGCCAGCCGGGACAGGCCGAGCTCGCTCAGGACAGCCGCCATGTCGGTCTCCACCGCCCGCAGCTGGGCGCGGGTCCGCTGCAGGTCATCTAGCTCATCGGCGCACCGGCGCAGCAGTCCGCGGCGGGAGGAGACGACCACTCCCTCGGTGTCGGCCAGCGCGGCGAAGACCCGGCCGCTGATCGTTCCCCAGGCCCGCTGCCCGCCCCAGCCGGCGACGGCGCCGCGGACCAGCGCGGTAAATGCCTCCAGCCCCACGGCGGCCAGCCTGCCCGGCTGCCCGCCGCACCGGCTGGTCACCACCTGCATGGCTGCCAGCCAGGTCTTCGACTCCAGCGGCTGCGCGCACGTCTCGGTCACCGTCGGCCAGGCCACCGACAAGAAATCCCGGATCCGCTGGACCGATGCTGTCGCCGCCGTGATCAGCTGCGCGCGGCGCCGGCCCAGGTGCCGCAGGTGCGCCCAGGTCTCATCCAGTTCCTCCGGGATATAGCAGTGCAGCTCGGCAGCCAGCCGGGCGATCAGCACGCAGTCCGCCTCATCAGTCTTGTGAGTCGTGTAATCCTGCTGCTCACGGGCGATATGAGAGACCAGCGGCTGGATGCACACCAGCGGCAGCCCCCGCTCCGCACACAAACGCTGCACCTGCAGCCAGCGCGGCCCGGTCGGCTCGCACGCCACTGTCACCTGCGTGAACCCCTTCGCCCGGGCCTGCCCGGCCGCCCAGTCCAGCGCCTCACCCAGCCGGAACGCCTTCACCCGCACCGTCTTACGCGCCAGCACCCGCGCATCATGATCAATCACTGCGATCGCCTGCTTATCCTCGGCCAGGTCGATCCCGATCACCGCGCCATCACGCGGGAGCACCTCGCGCAGCCGCTCACGGCGCGCATTACGCCTACGATCCCCCCGGGTCATGCCGCTACCCTTGCTCACAGGACGTCCTCTCTGGTTGCGCCTGGGACACCAAGCCCGCACTATCGCACCGGGAGGACGTCCCCGCCTCAACCGCATCCCGCAAAACGGGCGCCTCTAGCGCGTTGTCCTATTACTACGGCCCCAGGCAATGGCAGACGCAACGCGACATACCCAGACACCGAGATCCTTCCGACCTGCGGTAATCCGACCCAACGCGACACCGCCAGACGGTGTCGGCCTGCATGGTAAGGAGAAGGTCTACGGTTCGATTCCGTAACGGGGCTCAGGTAGACGGCATAATTCGAAAAAACCGAATGCGCCGTGTATGCCGGTGGGGTCTAACGGTTTTCATCATGGGCCTGAGAGGCCCGGCTGGGCCTCGTCTGGGAGGCGGGCACGCTCGCCGCCGCTGATCCAGCTGACGTGACCGAGCAGGCCGCGCGATACCGAAGAAGGCTGACCTCGAGAGCCCTCATCTGGCGGCCCTGGCTGCGGAGGTCCCTTTTCTCGCCCGGTGGATGACCGGAGAGGATCAGCAGGACGCGAGCACCAGGACGGGCCGCTAGGCTCGAAGAGTCTCTGTGGCCGGCGAACGCGGCCGAGGCTAGGCCGCTGGTTCAGTTCGCGTGACTGTCACAGTTCCGTCTCAGAGGATGTGCTATCTCGTGGACGCACATGCGGTACGCGGTGGATGGCACGATGGCACGGTGACAGGTATATATCCGCAGGACGCAGACGAGGCAGTGGCCGAGGTGCTCGAAGCAGTCGGGCAGACGGGCGGCAATGCCGCTGCGATGGTGCGCGCAGTGCGCGACTGGGCGGAACCGCCGAATCTCAGGATCACCAGCGGGACCGGCCGGACCTATCCGTCCTTCACGGTGCGCGCCAGCACCAGGCCCACGGCCGGTACTGCCCCCCGCGGAGTCCTGACGCTTTACGCTGACTCGCACGGCAGCGGCCCGGCCCTAGAGGTCAGGGTCATCGAGATGTGCAGCACGCCGCCTTATGACCGTCAGCCCGCCCGCGACGGTTTGATCGCAGACCTGCACGCCCTGGGGATACCGCGCCTTGACCGTGAGGATGTCCTGTGCCGCAAGCGGCCAGAAATCCCGCTGGGCGAACTGACCGACGGCCGCCTCGAGCGGCTCCTCGCGCTCATCGGCCGCTGGCTCGGCGAGGTCCAAACCCACCGCAGCTAAGCTGCCATGACCCGGAAGCCATCACCAGCGGACACCAGTCGCCACAGGTGCCTCAGCCTCACTGCCAGCCATCTCAGCGCGATCGACTACGTCACCTGCGGTAAATGACGAACTTCGGGAATGCGCTGAGAGCCGAGCCGCGATCAGCGCGGCCACGAGATCTATGAAGCTCGCGCCAGGCCATGCAGACCAGGTCGATCTGGCGGAGCGCACCCTGCAGCCGGCCGAGTCCGGATGCGCGCTCATGGTTGATATGCCTTTGATCGTGAGGCACCAAGATCGTGGCGCACTGCGCCTCGATCACAGGCATGATCAGGCATTATGCCGCCGGAGGGAAGTGATCTGGTCTTTGATCACCGGCATAATGCCGAATAGCGGACATTGGCTAAGCATACTTAAGCGCTAACCTGGACGCCGCCGGGAATGATAGTTGTAGTAAATTGGCCTTGCTAACCTTCTCCGGTACGTGCCTTCGCTGGCTTGCCATCGCAGCCACTAGTAGGACAGCAGCCATTTGGTTCTTGAGCTGGGATGTTCTTGGCTGGTAGCAGATGCTGCTGGCTGGTCATGGGGCAGCCGCCCCGCGATCATGCAGTTTGTGAGGACAACAGAATCTGGGGCGGCTGCTGCCGCCAG
>JAICWX010000326.1 GCA_025934635.1 Streptosporangiaceae bacterium
CTTCGGGCGTACCCGACCAGGGGCCTCCGGGGCGGGTACCGCCGCTGCTGTAGCGCTCACCGGGTCTGGGTGCTAGCCGAGCTCACTGAGGTCGACCAGCCACAGCGCGTTCGACTGCAGGTTCTTCACCGAGTTCGCGCCGACCAGGATCTGGGCCGGCTGGATCAGCGGCATGAACGGGCTGATGGTGTTCATCGACCGCTGGATCTGCTGGTACAGGCTCTGCCGGGTCGCCTTGTCGGTGGTGCCCGCGGCCTTGGTGCCCATCGCCTCCAGGGCCGGGTCGGAGCCCTTGGCCCAGCCCGCGCGCAGGCCCACCAGGGCACCGGGCAGGAAGTTGAGGTAGTCGCTGGGGTCCGGGAAGTCGGGGCCCCAGTACCACAGGCCGAGCTGCTCCTGGCCGCCCCGGTAGCTGTTCAGCGCCACCTGGATGGACTGGCCCTGCAGCTTCACCGTGATGCCGACCTGCTGCAGCTGCTGCTGGATCCGGGCGGCCAGGTCACCGAAGCTGAGCCCGTTGACCTGGATGTCGCTGGGGTAGACCAGGTTCAGCGTCGGGTGGCCGACGCCGGCGGCGGCCAGCGCCGCCTTGGCCCGGGCCAGGTTGTAACTGGCGCCGGAACCGGCCGGCAGGGCGCCCAGGAACATGGTCGGGATGATGCCGGCCGCCTGCACCGAGCCCTTGCCCGCCAGCTGCAGCAGGCTGGGGTAGTTGATGCCGTACCGCAGCGCTTCCTGGAACTTCGGGTTCGAGGTGATCTTGGAGATCTTCGGGTTGTCGTTACTGAGCAGGAAGAACAGGTTGGGCGAGGCGCCGTTGACGATCTGCACGCCGGACAGCCCCTGGGCCTGGGTGGGGGAGAGGTCCACCGCGATCTGCGACTCGCCCTTGAGCACGTCCAGCTTCTGCACGCTCGCCTGGACGTTCCTGATCACGATCTTGGCGTACTTCGGCTTGGTGCCCCAGTACTTCGGGTTCGCCGTCAGCACCACTTGCGTGGTGTTGCTGTAGCTGGTCAGCGTGTAGGGACCGCTGCCCTCGGAGGTCTTGTTCAGCGCGGTCTCGGCCTTGTCGGTCTTGGCCGCGCCGGCGCCGTCCGCGCCGCCGGCCGCCTGCACCTTCTTGGCGTCCACGATGCCCAGGGCCGGGTTGGTCACGATGGCCGGGATCGCGGTGTTCGCCGTGGTGCTGGTCAGCACGACCGTGTTCGCGCTGGGCGCGGTGGCGGTGATGCCGGCCATCAGGAACGACGGGTTGCCCGCGACGTTCTTGGTCCGCATCAGCGAGAACACCACGTCCGCGGCGGTCACCGGGTCGCCGTTGGCGAACTTCGCCCCCGGGCGCAACGTGAACGTGTACGTCTTGGCGTCGGCGGACGCGGTGTACGACGAGGCCAGGTCGGGGACCGGGGTGGTCACGTCCGAGCCCTTGTAGGTCAGCAGCGTGTCGTACAGCGTGTGGTCGATCATCAGCCCGGTCGGCTCGAACATGCGCGCCGGGTCCAGCGTCTTCAGCACGAAGGAGGTCTCCACCACCAGGGACGACGACCCTGACGAGGTGCCGGACGTACCGCCGCCCCCGGTCGCGCCGCTCCCGCCGGTGCTGCCGCCGCAGGCGGCCAGGCCGACGGCCAGGGCCGCGGCGCAACCTGGTGCCAGCCATCGATGCAGGCGCATGGCCCATCCCCCTCAGCCGGGAACAGAATAGGCAAACGTTCCCATCTTGTCGCGCCGCAGGTCAAGCACGTTACGTTTCAACTGCGAAACGAGTGGATGACGAAGGCCGTCGGCACTGGTCCCTGGTCTGGGGCCTAGTGTGGGGACCGCGCGCCAAGGTTGCGCAAACGTTCCCTCTCAGGGCAGGCTCGGCCCATGCAGGAGCTTGATGAGCTGAGCCAGCGGTTCTGGGCCTGGCGCGCCCGCCAGCAGCCCCGGACCCGGGATGACATCCCGCGCCTCGACCGGCCCGCGCGGTGGCGCCCGGAGGTCGAGGCCGCCCTGGCGGTGCAGCGCAAGGACGAGCTCGGCGCGTTCGCGGCCGAGCTGTCCCTGATCCGCCCGGACGAGGTGCCGGACCGGGTGGACCACCGCCTGCTGCGGTCCGCGCTGGCCCGGGTGCGGTGGGAGAACGACGTCCTGCGGGTCCGCGGCATCCCCCGGTTCTGGACCGATCAGGCCCTCGGGCCGGTCTTCGACGCGCTGCTGCGGCCCGGCGTGGACGCGGTCCGCGTCGCCGAGGTGACGCGGCTGCTCCGGGCCGTCCCGGCCGCCCTGGCCCACGCCCCGGCCGCGCTGAGCCGGCCCGCGCGGGAGTTCGCCGAGCTCGCCGTGGCCGAGCTCGACGGCATCGCCGCCCGGGTCGAGGCCTGCGCGCAGGCCCTGGCCCGGATCGACCCGTCCGCCGCCGCGGAGCTCGGTTCGGCCGCGGCCGAAGCCGGCGGTGCCCTGGAGCAGTTCGGCGGGTGGCTCGCGGGCCGCCTGGCCGAGCTGCCGCCCGCCGTCCCGATCGGCCGCGAGCGGTACGAGTGGTTCCTGCGCGAGGTGGCCTGCGTCCCGCTGGGCGTGGCCGAGATCGACGTCATCGGGCGCCGCGAGTACGACCGGGCGGTCTGGCTCGAGCTGCTGCACGCCACCAGGAACCGGGACGTGCCGGTGCCGCCGCTGCCCGCCGACGCCGGCCAGCAGGTCCGCGCGCAGGCGCGCGACGAGGCGGCCGTCCGCGCGTTCTACACCGCCCGCGGGCTGCTGAGCCAGCCGGAATCGCTGCGCCGCTACCTCACCCGGCCGCTGCCTGACTACCTCGAGCCGCTGCTGTTCCTCGGCGTGGCCGACGAGCTCACCGGGCCGGGCCGGCTCGACGAGGACGGCGTCGCCTACGTGCCGCCGCCCGGGCCCGGCCTGCCGTATTTCCGGGCCGGCAACGCCCGCGACCCGCGGGCCGGCATCCTGCACGAGGGCGCTCACTACCAGCAGCTGGCCCTGGCCTGGCGCAACCCCCGGCCGGTCCGCCGGCACTACTACGACTCGGGCGCCAACGAGGGCATTGCCTTCTACAACGAGGAGATGATGCTGGTCAGCGGGCTGGTCGACGACGCCCCGCACACCCGCACGCTGCTCTGCAACTTCATGCGGCTGCGCGCGCTCCGGGTGACGACCGACGTGGGCCTGGCCACCGGCGCGCTGTCGATCGCGGACGCCGCGGCCGGCCTGGTCGCCCGGGTGCCGATGGACGAGGCCACCGCACGGGAGGAGGCGGCCTTCTTCGCCGAGACGCCGGGCCAGGCGCTGACCTACCAGGTCGGCAAGACCCAGCTGATCGCCCTGATCGCGGACGCCGTCCGGGTCCGCGGCGCGGACCTGGACCTGCAGGCCCTGCACGACGCGATCTGGGTCAACGGCAACGTCCCGGTCGCCCTGCTCCGCTGGGAACTGCTCGGCCTGACCGACGAACTCCCCGCCCTCGACCTGGACTGACCCGCGGCCTCGACCTGGACTGACCCGCGGCGCCTTTCCCGGGCCCTGGCAGCGACATCGATGCTCCGTCAATGCTGCTGGAACGACATCGACGCTCCATCGATGTCGTTAGCCGCGGTCGTTAGCCGCGGCTCCGGTTACAGGCTCCGTCTTGCAAAGATCGGCACGAGTCGCGCTCGATGAGCCGGGTGCCGACCCGGATCTCCCCGTAATGCGGCCGGTCCTGGCCCGCCCCCTCGAGGCGCTCGAGCAGCAGCCGGGCCGCGAGCTCGCCCATCTGCCGGGCGTTGTTGTCGATCACCGTGATCGCCGGGTGCCACCAGCGGGCCAGCGGGGAGTCCTCGTAGCCGATCACCGACAGGCTGGCCGGGATCGCCACCGCGTGCTCCCGCAGCGCCGGGAGCGCGCCGTAGGAGGCCTCGTGGTTCGCGATGATCAGGGCCGTCGGGCGGCGCCGGGCGGGCAGTCCCAGCAGGGACGCAACGGCGGGCGGGCCGGCCTCCGGGCTGAGCGCGGCGGCCCGCGTCAGCTCCTCGGCCGCCGGCACGCCGGCCGCCTGCATGGCCAGCCAGTAGCCCTGCAGCCGTTCCCGGCCGGACGGCACGTCCGGCGGCCCGGCGATGATGGCGATCCGGCGGTGCCCCGCCGCCAGCAGGTACTCGGTCGCGATGCGGCCCCCGGCGATCTCGTCGCCCAGCACGCAGTCGCCGGCCGGCTCGGGCGGCCGCCGGGCCAGGTGCACGGTGGGCAGGCCGAGCGCCCGCAGTTCGCTGGTCGCCCCGCTGTCGGACCCGACCACGATGACGCCCGCCGCGCTGTGGTCCACCAGCGTGCGCAGCGCCGCGCGCTCCTGGGCCGGGTCGCCCGCGGTCACCGAGAGCATCAGCTGGTAACCGCGCCGGGCCAGTTCCTGCTGCACCACCTCGGCGATGACCTGGAAGCTCGTGTTGACCAGGTTGGTGACGACCAGGCCGATGAAGGCCGTGCGCGCGGTGCGCAGGGCGCGGGCGCTGGCGTTGGGCCGGTAGCCGAGCGCCGTCGCGACCGCGCGGACCCGGGCCGCCGTCCCGGCGCTGACCCGGGCCGAGCCGTTCAGCGCCCGCGAGGCGGTGCTGACCGACACCCCGCTGCGCTGGGCCACTTGCCTGAGATCGACTGCCATCGTGCGAAAACGTTCCCACAGCGGATGGCACCCGCGCCACCCCAGGTCCGGAGGGGCGGCGTTCCGGCGGGGCGGCCATTCCCGGCCGCCCCGCCGGGGCCCCGTTCGGCTGGTTAGCCGGCGTGACCGCTGAGCGCGACGAGCGCCCCGGCCACCGCGAAGTACTTGTTGCTGCCCAGGTCACGCACGGTCTTGATGCCGAACGCGGCGGACAGGTGCTCCGCGTCGCCGTCGCTGACCCCGGCCAGCGCCGAAACCGGCGCGTCCAGGATCTCGTCCAGGCTCTTGCTCTCGTACGCCTTGTCCAGGGCCTTGTCGAGCACGACAGAAACCGCCATGGTCAGCTCCCTCCACTACGGGCTGGCCGAACTGGCCAGCCGTCCTTTCTGACGGCTCCGACGGTACAGGGGCCGGCCGCGCGAGAGGAGCAAGGGCGCGGGTTCCGAACAGGGATATTTGTCCTGGCCCGGCCCGCTGGGTACCTTCGCATGGGTGACCGGCGATGGGAATGGCAGCAGATCGTCAGGGCCTTGGTACGCATCGGATCCCCCGACCGCTCCGTTCCAGGCCGTGGGCTCCGAGCGACCTCCGGGCTTCGAGGGGCTGGGCGGGTTCGGCGGACCGCCCCCGTCCCGGCGGGGCCACCGGGCTAAGGCCGGCGGGTCGCGCAAGCGCCTGACGGTCATCATCGCGGCGATCATCGCGGTCGTGGCCGGCATCGCCGCGGCCGTCGTGTTCGTGGTCCTGCCCAAGAGCAACGCGCACACCACCGGCTTCATCCCGACCGGGACCACCCCGAGCCAGGATGCGCAGGAGATCACCGCCGCGTTCATCAAGGCGTGGAAGGCCGGAGAGCTCGACACGGCCGCCCGCCTGACCGACCACCACGTCGCCGCCCAGACCGCGCTCGCCAACTACCGCAAGGACCTGCACCTGCGGAAGCTGGGCGGCTCAGTCCAGACCGTCACCGCGCTGTCCTCGTCCGCGGGCGCGCCCCGGGAATCAGTCACCTTCCAGGTCAACGCCACGGTGGCCGACTCCGACAGCGCCCAGGCCCTGACCGGCACCTGGACCAGCCATCCCAAGCTGGTCGCCTACCAGAAGAAGAACTCGGACCTGTGGTACATCGCCTGGAATCCCAGCGTCCTGGCGCCGAACCTCACCGCCACCACCCACGTGGCCGCGATCCGGGCCGCTCCCCAGGTCACGCAGGTGAGTGACAACAGCAACACCGACCTCACCACCTACAAGGACCCCGGCCTGACCACGATCGCCAACCTGCTGGAGAAGCAGGCCCCGCCCGGTAAGGGCAAGCCCGGCCTCTACGTGGAGATCCAGAACGCCAAGAACCAGGCCATCCCGAACAGCCAGGCCGCCATCATCGCGCCGGAGAACATCGACAGCCTGAACACGACGATCGATGCCAAGGCGGAAAGGGCCGCCCAGTCGGCCGTCCAGATGCACGGCGGCAGCTCGATGGTCGCCATCCAGCCGTCCACCGGCAAGATCTTGGCCATCGCGAACAACGCGGGCTTCAACGACTTCGCGCTGACCGCCAAGGTATCGCCCGGCTCGACCATGAAGGTGATCACGTCCACTGCCCTGATCAGCAAGGGCATCCTGTCCGCGTCGTCGGGGGTGTCCTGCCCGCTGACGTACACGGTGGGGGGGACGACCTTTCACAACGACAACGGCGAGTCCGAGCCGGCCGGGACCCCGTTCGCCACCAGCTTCGCCCAGTCCTGCAACAACGCGTTCACCCAGCAGTGGCCGCACCTGACCGGCGGCGGCCTGGCCAACGCGGCCAAGAAGTACTTCGGCCTGAACCAGGACTGGAACATCGGCATCCCCGGCGTGTCCGCCAGCTACTTCCACGCCCCGGCCGACGTCACCGGTCCCGAGCTGGCCCAGGAGGCGTTCGGCCAGGGCGCGCTGACCGCCTCCCCGCTCGGGATGGCCTCGGTGGCGGCTACCGTCTCGGCCGGGGCGTTCCACCAGCCGATCCTGGTCCCCGGGACCAAGCAGGTCACCGCCACCCCGCTGTCGTCCAGCACCGATGAGCAGCTGAAGACGATGATGCGGGCCGTGGTCACCGGCGGGACGGCGGCCGGGATCGGTCTCGGCCCGAACGTTTACGCCAAGACCGGGACCGCCGATATCCAGGGCCAGGAGCAGCCCAACAGCTGGCTCATCGCCTTCGACCCCACCCAGGACATCGCGGTGGCCGCCCTGGTCCTCGACTCCGGCTACGGCGCCTCGGTGGCCGGCCCCGAGGTCGCCTCCTTCCTCAGCCACTACTGACCTCCAGGCGCCAATTACGGCGTGATTGTCCCTTTCCGCCCTACCGGCGTGACATGTCGGTTACGCTCGTTCGGTTACCGAAAGGGGCGCTTGGGGGGAAGAACCAGATGAGCGTTGTCGCCTTGTTCACCTGGATGGCTACCGTTTCTGCCGGCCTCGTGCTGTTTATCATCTGGGTCATCGAGTACGACGCGGAGTTCCAGAGCGCGGCCGCGACCCGGCTGCCGGTGCCGGTGATCTCCCTGCACGCCTTCCTGGGCCTGAGCGGCCTGATGCTGTGGGTCAGCTACCTCCTGCTCCGCCAGCAGCGGCTGGCCTGGGCCACCGTGTGCATCCTGGGCGCGGTCGCCGTCCTCGGCCTGGTCATGGCGGCCCGCTGGCTCGGCGTGTACCGCCATGTCGCCTCTCCCGGTCCGTCGCTGACCAGGCAGGCGATCGTCCCCCCGGAGCGGAACTTCCCGCTCTCGGTCGTCATCCTGCACGGCGTCCTGGCCGTCACCACCCTGGTCCTGGTGCTCTTCACCGCGCTGGGCGTCAGGCTCGGGTGACCAGGAGCGTCCACAGCCGACTTACAGCCTCCGGTGGTATAGATGCCCTGTGGAGCATCGAGCTCGCGGTGTCACTGGCAGCCTCCGGGCCGGGACGCTGATCGCCCTGCTCGCCCTGGCCGCGGCCGGCTGCTCGAGCTCGGCTAACCCGGCGCCCCCCTCCACCCCGCCCGCCTCAGCCGCAACACCGGCCTCGTCGGTCTCAGCGACCTCGACGGCGTCCGCGAGCGGCACCGCGGGCACGGAAGCCGACGGCACGGTGCCCGACTGGCCGATGTACCACGGCGACCCCGCGCACAGCGGCCGGTCGACGGCCATGCCGGACGTGATCGGCATGCCCGAGGTGATCGAGTCGATCAAGCTGGACGGCGCCGTGTACGCCTCCCCGATCGCCGTCGACGGCGTGATCGTGGTGGCGACCGAGAACGACTCCGTCTACGCCTTCGACGCCCAGGGCAAGCAGCTCTGGCACGTCAAGGTGGGCAGCCCGTCGCCCGCCTACCAGCGGGAGTGCGGTGACATCGACCCGCTGGGCATCACCGGCACCCCCATCTACAGCGCGCAGACCGGCGCCGTGTACGTCGTCGCCGAGCACAACGGGGCTGGGCTCAACGGCAAGGTCGGCCACGACCTGATCGCGCTCGACCTGCACACCGGTAAGGCCGGCTGGCGCCAGAGCGTCGACCTGCCCGGGCCGACGCCGGCCGCGATGCAGCAGCGCGGGGCGCTGGCCATCACCGGCGGCCGGGTCTGGGTCCCGTTCGGCGCCCAGGCCGGCGACTGCTCGAATTACAAGGGCCGCGTGGTCGGCGTCCGGCTGGACGGCACCGGGACCCCGGTCATGTACGACCCGTCTACCCGCCGGCAGGGCGGCATCTGGAACCCGGCCGGCCCGACGGTGGACCCGGCCGGCCACCTGTTCGTCGTCTCCGCGAACGGCTCGAGCTTCCCCGGCGACGCCTACGACCGCACCAACTCGGTGCTCGAGCTGAGCCCGGCCGGCCAGCTCCTCGACTCGTTCGCCCCCACCGACTGGGCCCAGAACAACCAGGGCGACGTCGGCCTCGGCTCGCAGGGCGTGGCCCTGGTCGGCACCAGGTGGGCGGTGCTGGGCGGCAAGTCAGGACCGGTCTACGTGCTGCGCCAGGGGCATCTGGGCGGCATCGGCGGCCAGGTCTCGGTGACCAGCGTGTGCCTGTCCTTCGGCGGCGCCGCCGTCAACGGCAGCGTCGTCTACCTGCCCTGCACGGACGGCGTCCGCGCGGTCCGGGTCGACGACGCCGGGAAGCTGCACGTCCTGTGGCACGCCGCCAGCTCGGTAGCCGGCTCCCCGGTCACCGGCGGGGGCCGCGTCTGGGCCCTCGACTACACCGCCGGCGTCCTGCACGCCCTCGACCCCGCCACCGGCCAGACCCGCGAGCAGGTCTCCGTCGGCACGGCCAACCGCTTCGCCACCCCGGCCATCTACGGCAGCCTGGTCCTCGTCCCCACCCTCACCGGCGTCGTCTTCGTCCGGACCTGAAATGCAACCATTCCGGCGCCCGCCGCGTCTGTAGTGACATGAAGCGGCTGGCCGTCCTGGTCCTCGCCGCGGCGGCCGTCGCCGGATGCGCCAGCACGGCACCGCCGTCCGCGACCCCGTCTACGCCCGCGCCCGCGGTCCCCGCGGAGTTCCGGACCGCCTGCGGCCACCCCGGCGCCCAGGTGGAGGTGCGCACGGTGCCGGTGACGATCCGGCACGCGGCCTGCGACCTGACCGGAGTCGCGGTCTCCTACCGTAACCGGGGCGGGGCCACCGTGCCGGCCAGCGCGGGCGGCATCGGCAACAGCGACGGCTTCGACCTGGAGGTCCATTCCGGCTCGCTGGACGTGACCATCACCGTGACCGGCCCCCACGGCAATGCGTGATGAACGGGCGCCTTCCGGGTCTTACCTCAGGCCGGCGTGTCTTGCGGGTCGATGCCATGCTGCTCGAGCAATGAGCGGAGCCGCCCGGCCTCCTGCTCCATGGCCGCCAGCCGCTGCTCGACCATCTCCAGGCGGCCCTTCGCTCCTGGCCCCGGCTCCTCGTCGGGAGGCGTGGCCAGCAGCTGGATGACCTCCTGGCGGACCCGGTTCAGGTCGGCTCCCCGCCTCACCAGTACCTGCGCGGCCACGCCGTCACCCTCGCGGATGAGGCCGAGCA
>JAICWX010000021.1 GCA_025934635.1 Streptosporangiaceae bacterium
CCCGAACGGCGGTACGGCGGGCGCGTGTTCCGGGTCGGCGACAAGGTCACCCAGCTGCGGAACAACTACGACAAGGGCGCGGCCGGCGTCTTCAACGGCACGACCGGGGTGGTGACCGGCCTGTCGCTCGAAGACCACTCGCTCACCGTCCGGACGGACGAGGACGAGGAACTCGCCTACGACTTCGACGAACTGGACGAGCTCGCGCACGCGTACGCGGTCACGATCCACCGCTCACAGGGGTCTGAATACCCGGCCGTGGTGATCCCGCTGACGACCAGCGCGTGGATGATGCTGCAGCGGAACCTGCTCTACACGGGCATCACCCGCGCGAAGAGGCTCGTCGTCCTCGCGGGCTCACGCCGCGCGCTCGCCGCGGCGGTGCGCACGGCGGGCGCCGGGCGCCGCTACACGGCGCTGGCGCACCGCCTCCAGGCCGGCTGAGCGCCGCCGCTCTCCAGCGAGTGACGTTTACCGCTTGCCTGAACGCTGCTCACGCGGGCCGGTAAAAGTTCCGGGCGGCTGGCGCGTTAACCAGACGTGCGACAAGACGAGACGGGCTTCGCCGAGTTCTACCGGGCCAGTTACCAGCGTTGCCTGCGGACGGTGATCGCCGGGGCCGGGCGCCCTGACCTAGCCGAGGACCTGGTCGCGGAGGCATTCACGCGGGCGCTGGTGTCCTGGCGGACGGTCCGCCATCACCCGGCGGCGGGTGACCGGTTACGGGGGCGCGGCGGGGACCGGCCTGGCGGTCGGCGCGGCCCTCGCACTGTGCAGGCCGACGGGAGCGGCAGCGTGACCGTGACCCTGCGCGAGCTCGCGGATGCCGCGCAGCTCAAGCAGGCCCTGGCCGCGAACGGGGTGCCCGCGCTGCTGCACTTCGGCGGCGGCCCGTGCAGCGCGGACCGCGCCCCGCGGCGCGAACCGGTCGGGCTCCGTCCACCTCCGCGCGGCCGGTGGGCACCTGACGTTCACGGTGACGTTCAAGGCGTCCCGGTGGCCGGCCGGGTCGGAGCCGTACATCGCGAACAGCCCGCTCGGGCCGCAGCTGGCGGTGATCCCGCAGGGGCACTACCAGGGCTGCGGGTAGGCGGCGGCACACACGTGACGGGCCGGCGTCGGGGGCGCCGGCCCGTCACGTAGCCTCGGGCCCATGAAGCACCAGGTCGTCGACGCCCGGGGAACGAGGATCCACTGCGTGGAGGAAGGATCCGGCCCGCTGGTCCTGCTCGTCCACGGCTTCCCCGAGTCGTGGTACTCGTGGCGGCACCAGCTGCCGGTGATCGCCGAAGCCGGGTTCCGGGCCGTGGCCATCGATGTCCGGGGGTACGGGCGATCCTCCGCCCCCCTCGAGGTCGAAGCGTACGGGATGCTCCAGCACGTCACCGACAACCTCGGGGTGGTGGAGGCCCTGGCCGGCCGGGGCTCGCCGGCGATCATCATCGGCCACGACTGGGGGGCGCCGATCGCCGCCCACTCGGCCCTGCTGCGACCGGACATCTTCACCGCGGTCGCGATGCTCAGCGTCCCCTGGACCCCCCCGGGCGGCCGGCGGCCCACCGAGGCCTTCGCCGAGATGGGGAGACAGGCCGGCCCGGACGAGGAGTTCTACATCAGCTACTTCCAGGAGCCGGGACGGGCCGAACGGGAGGCTGAGGCCGACGTGCGGTCGTGGCTGCTCGGCTTCTACATCGCGGCGTCAGCCGACGGGGTGCGGCACGCGTCCGGCGCCGAAAGCATCGCCACCGTGGCCCGCGGCACGATGCTGCGCGACCGCTTTCCCGCCCCCGGCCCGCTGCCCGGCTGGCTCACCAAGGACGACCTCGACTTCTACGCCGGGGAGTTCGAGCGGACCGGCTTCCGGGGTGCCCTCAACCGCTACCGCAACGTGGACCGGGACTGGCGGGACCTCCAGCCGTGGAAAGGCGCGCCCATCCGGGTTCCGTCGCTGTTCATCGGAGGGGAGCAAGACGGCCCGACCAGGTGGGGCGGCCGGGCCATCGCCCGCTTTCCCGACACCCTGCCGGACCTGCGGGGCAGCCACATCCTGGCCGGGTGCGGCCACTGGGTCCAGCAGGAGCGGGCCGATGAGGTCAACCGGCTCCTGGCGGACTGGCTGGCCTCGCTGTGAAACCCGCGCGGCCGCCGGGCCGCCCGGCGCCGGGTATCCGCCAGAACTATATTCCTGGCTTCTGACCAGCAGTTCTGAATCAGCTATAGACAATAAGGATTCCCGGCTGCGAACTAGATGCGATAAACCGGACCCGGCGCTAACGTCTGTGTCAGCAGGCAGAAGACCGTCAGGTGGCCGGAAACCGGAGAGGCATTGCGCCTGCGTGAGCCTTCGGGCGCCGCCATAACGAGGTGAGTGAATTGGCCGGGTACTACGGATCGGGCCGCGCCGGGTATGCCAGCAGATGACACCGCTGGCACCGCGGCCAGGCGGCAGCGCCTGGTCCAGCGGCGCAAGGCGCTGGGGCTAACGCAGGAAGCGCTGGCCGAGCTGCTGGCCGTCGGGCGTTCCACGGTGGTGCGGTGGGAACGCGGCGAGAGCGAGCCGCTGCCGACGATCCGGCCCCGGCTGGCCCGGGCGCTGAAGGTCTCGGCGGATGTGCTGGAGAGCCTGCTGACCGCCGATGACCAGCGGGGTGACGGCGCGGCGCCCCGGCAGCTGCCGGCCGCGGCGGCCGATTTCACGGGCCGCGCGGCCGAGCTGCGCCGGCTCACCCAGGTCCTGGACGCGGCCGGAGCGGCCAGGCCGGGGACCGTGGCGATCAGCGCGATCAGCGGGATGGCGGGTGTGGGCAAGACCACGCTGGCCCTGTACTGGGCGCACCAGGTCGCGGGCCGGTTCCCGGGCGGGCAGCTGTACGTGAACCTGCGCGGCTTCGACCCTTCCGGCACTCCGGTAACCGCGACTGAGGCCATCCGCGGGTTCCTGGACGCGCTGGGGGTGGCCCCGGACCGCATCCCCGCCGGTCCCGAGGCGCAAGCGGGCCTCTACCGTAGCCTGCTGGCGGGCCGGCGGATGCTGATCGTGCTGGACAACGCCCGCGATGAGCAGCAGGTCCGGCTGCTGCTGCCGGCCTCCGCCGGGACCCTGGTCGTGGTCACCAGCCGCAGCCAGCTGACCGGCCTGGCCGCCACCGACGGCGCCCGGCTGCTGTCCCTGGATGTGCTGGCCCATGAAGAGGCAACCGAGCTGCTGGTCACGCGGATCGGCCCGGTCCGCGCCGCCGCCGAACCCGGCGCCGTCAGCGAGATCGCCGACCTGAGCGCGTGCTTGCCGCTGGCCGTCGCCATCGTGGCGGCCCGGGCCGCCACCCGGCCCAGCCTGCCGCTGGCCGCGCTGGCGGATGAGCTGCGTGATGCCTCCGGCCGGCTGGACGCCCTGGATGCCGACGATCCCGCGGCCAGCGTCCGCGCGGTGTTCTCCTGGTCGGTCCGCTACCTCAGCCGCGACGGGGCGCGGATGTTCCGGCTGCTGGGGATCCATCCCGGGCCCGGCATCAGCGGCCCGGCCGCGGCGAGCCTGGCCGGCTGCGGCCTGGCGCAGGCCCGCCGGAACCTCGGCGAGCTCGCCCGCGCTCACCTGATCACCGAGCGGGCCGGCGGCCGGTACGCCCTGCACGACTTGCTGCGCGCCTACGCCGCTGAGCAAGCGCGTGACACCGGCAGCGAACGGGAGCGCGAGGCCGCCATCGGCCGGGTGCTCGACCACTACCTGCACACCGCCGCCCATGCCGCCCAGCTGCTGAACCCCTCCCATGAGCCGGTCGTCCTCGCTCCGCCCGGCCCCGGGACCGCACCCGAGCAGCCCGCCGGTCACCGGCAGGGGCTGGCCTGGTTCGAGGAGGAGCACCAGGTCCTGCTGGCCGCCGTCAACCTCGCCGCCCGGTCCGGGTTCGACGTGCACGCCTGGCAGCTCCCCTGGGCGCTGGCGCCCTTCCTGCAGACTCGCGGGCTCTGGCACGAATGGGCCGCTACCCAGCGCACCGCGCTGGCCGCCGCGACCCGCCTGGGTGAGGAGGCCGCGCAGGCCGTGTGCAGCCGCCTGCTCGCCGCCGCTTACTGCGACATGGGCAATTACGGCGAGAGCGCCCGCCTGTTCAGCGCGAGCCTTACGCTGTACGCCCGGCTCGGCAACCGCCTCGGCGAAGCCAAGGTCCAGCACAATCTCGCCGCCCTGGCCGAAGCCCAGGGCCGCCCGGCCGACGTCCTCGAGCACACCAAGCAGGCGCTGCGCCTGTACCAGGCGATCGGCGACAAGGCGTCCGAGGCCGCGGCACTCAACAACGTCGGCTGGACGTACGGCCTCCTCGGCGACTACGAGCAGGCCCGCGTGCTGTGCCGCCAGGCACTGGCCCTGTGCACGGAAACCGGCCACCACTGGCTCGAGGGATATGTGTGGGACAGCCTGGGGTACGCGGAGCACCATCTGGGCAACCTCGGCGAAGCCGCCGCCTGCTACCAGCGCGCGCTCAGCCTGCACCGGGAAGCCGGCGACCGCTTCACCGAAGCGCAAGCCCTCACCCACCTGGGCGAGACCCGCCAGGCGGCCGGCAATCTCGCGCAAGCCCGGGAGGCCTGGCGCCACGCGCTCGTCATCTTCGAGGACCTGCGCAATCACGACGACGCCGGCAAGGTGCGCGCCATGCTGGCGGGCACGGACAGTCGCCCTCCCCCGGACTCGGCGCAGTCCGGGGAGTCCGAGGAGTCCGAGCCGAAGCTTCGTGGATAGCTGACTCCGGCTTGCCCGCGTCGGTCACCGCGGCCCCGGGCACGACGCCGGTTCCCCTCCAACCGGCCTCGACCTGGAGCTTTTAGCATCAAAGCGGTTTTATCCGGACATGACCAGAGCATCAATGTTCCATCAATGTCGCATGCACCCAGCTGAGCTGCACCGATGATCGTGGCTGTGGCAGCATTCCCTTCATCCGCACGCGGCGCACCTTCACCGCAAGGAGCAACGCTGAACGAGCCCCCGAGCGCCGGGCCGGCCGCTTCCCCTGGCACCGGCCGGTATGACGTGCTGTTCGAGCCGGTGCGGATCGGGCCGCTGACGACCAAGAACCGCTTCTATCAGGTGCCGCACTGCAATGGCATGGGCTACCGGGATCCGAGTGCCCAGGCCGCGATGCGGAGGGTGAAGGCCGAAGGCGGCTGGGGGGTGGTCTGCACCGAGCAGGTCGAGATCCACCCGACCTCCGACATCGCCCCCTTCATCGAATTGCGGATCTGGGATGATCAGGATCTTCCCGCGCTCGCCCGCATCGCGGACGCCATCCACGAAGGCGGCGCCCTGGCCGGCATCGAACTGGCGCACAACGGGTCAACGCGCCCAACCTCTACAGCCGGGAGATCCCGCTGGGCCCCGGGCACCTGCCGGTGGCCTCGTTCGGCTACGAGCCGGTCCAGGCGCGCGCGATGACCAAGGCCGACATCGCCGACCTGCGGCGCTGGCACCGCAACGCCGTGCGGCGCTCGCTGCGGGCCGGCTACGACATCGTGTACGTCTACGCCGGGCACGCCCTGGGCGGCATCCACCACTTCCTGTCCCCGCGGTACAACCAGCGAACCGACGAGTACGGCGGCAGCTCCGCGAACCGCATGCGGCTCCTCCGCGAGATCCTCGAAGAGACCCAGGACGAAGTGAACGGGGCCGGCGCGGTCGCCTGCCGGATCACGGTCGATGAGCTGCTGGGTCCCGCGGGGATCGCCCGGCCGCAGATCGAGGAGCTGCTGGCCGCGCTCGGCGAGCTTCCTGATCTGTGGGACTTCGTGATGGGCAGCTGGGAGGACGACAGCAATACCGCCCGGTTCGGGCCCGAGGGTGAGCAGGAGCAGTTCGTCGCGGGCCTGAAGAAGTTCACGACCAAACCCGTGGTCGGGGTGGGCCGGTTCACCTCGCCCGACCTGATGGTCCGCCAGGTGAGGTCCGTCAACACCATGGAGGTCGTCAAGATCCAGCGCCGGGTGCTCCAGGCCGGCGTGACCGTGCACTGCAACAGCGCCGTCACCGCCGTCGGCGCCGGCCACGTCGTGCACGTGAACGTCTACACCGGGGCACCGGCCGAGCTGGCGGCGGACAGCGTGCTCATGGTGACGTCCCGGCTGCCCGAGGAGTCCCTGCTGACCGAGCTGACGCAGGCCCTGGCCGACCGCGGGCTGGTCACGGTGCGGGGTATCGGCGATGCCTGGGCGCCCGGGACGATCGCCGCCGCCGTCTGGTCCGGACGACGCTTCGCCGAGGAGTTCGACGCCGAGCTGCCGCCCGGCGACGAGGTCCCCTTCCGCCGTGAGGTCACCGAGCTCGCACCGATTCCGCCCCGCCCCGCCTGATCACCCGACGACGCCGGACGGCACCTTCACCGTGGGCGTGTGGGAGGCGCAGCCCTACACCGAGCGCATCGACTCCTATTTCGGCGACGAGTTCTGCCATGTCATCCGCGGCCAGGTGACCCTGACCGGCGCGGACGGAACGGTCCAGACCTTCGTCGAGGATGACAGCTTCACGATGGAGGCCGGCTGGGCCGGCCAGTGGCGGGTGGACAAGCCCTTCATGAAGTACTTCGCCCTGTCGGTGCCGCCCGGGTGACCTCGGCCCGTCCGGTCGCTAGACGCCGCCGAGACGCTGGAGCAGCAGGGCCTCGGCGAGTACGACGCGCTCGAACTCGGCCAGGTGCAGGCCCTCGTTCGGGCCGTGCGCGCGGGTGTCGGGGTCCTCGACGCCGGTGACGAGGATGCTGGCGCCGGGGAACATCTCCTGGAATTCCGCGATGAACGGGATCGATCCGCCGACCCCCATGTCGACCGGCGTGACGCCATCCCAGGCCTCGGCGAGGGCGGAACGGGCGGCGTCGTAGGCCCGCCCGGTGGTGGGCAGCACCGTCGGCTCGCCCGAGTCGGCGACCGTGGCGGTGAGCTGGGCGCCCCACGGGACGTGCTTGTCCAGGTGCTCGGTGAGCCGGCTGATCGCGTTCGCGCTGGTGTCACCGGGAGCCAGGCGGATGGTGATCCGCGCCCGGGCGACCGGCACCAGGGTGTTGGAGGCGCCGGCCACCTTCGGGGCGTCGAGGCCGGTGACGGTGATGGCGGGCCGGGACCACAGCCGCTCGACGACCGAGCCGGTGCCGATCCAGCGGGTCCCGGGCGCGGCGCCGGACTCGGCGCGCAGCCGTTCCTCCGGGTAGTCCACGTCGGCGGCGGGGGCCGAGAGGAGACCCTCGACGGCCGGGCTGCCGTCCTCGGTCCACAGCGTCGCCAGCAGCTTGGTGAGCGCCATGATGGCGTCGGGGACGAGGCCGCCCCACATGCCGGAGTGGACGGCGTGGGTGAGCGTACGGACCTCGACGTCCACCCGGATCAGGCCGCGCAGGCTGGTCGTGAGGGCCGGGACGCCGATGTCCCAGTTGCCCGAGTCGGCGATGACGATGACGTCCGCGGCCAGCCGGTCGCGGTACTGGCGCAGCAGCTCGGGGAGGGTCGCGGAAGCGACCTCCTCCTCGCCCTCGATGAAGAACCGCACGGTGACCGGCAGGTCATCGCCCAGGGCGCGGAGCGCGCCCACGTGTGCCGCGATCCCGGCCTTGTCGTCGGCCGCGCCCCGGCCGTAGAGGCGCGGGCCGCGGACCGTGGGCTCGAACGGCGGGCTGTCCCAGTCGGCCGGGTCGTTCTCCGGCTGGACATCGTGGTGCGCGTACAGCAGGACGACGGGAGCGCCCTCGGGTCCCTTCCGCTCGCCGATCACGGCCGGCGGGGCGCCGTCATGGGCCCGGACGATCTCGGCGCGGACGCCTTCGGCCGTCAGGAGCTGGGCCGTCTTCCGCGCGGATTCCTCTACCTGATCGAGGCGCTCAGGGTCGGCGCTGACCGACTGGATGCGGACGAGGGCCTCGAGGTCGCCGAGCAGGGCGGGCAGGAGATCATGGACACGGTTCTTCAGGTCGCTCACGGACTCAACCCTAAGACCGGGGCGCGGCAAACGATCAAGCGGCTAGCTGGCTAGCCGGCGACGGGGAAGGTGACATGCCTGAACTTCCCGAGGTGGAATCGGCCCGGGCCGTCATCGAGCGGAACGGGCTCCGGCGGCGCATCGCCGACGTCGACGACTCCGACTCCTTCGTCTGCCGCCCGCACGCGCCGGGGGAAATCCGCCATGCGCTGCTGGGCGGTGAGTTCGTCACCGCGATGCGGCGGGGGAAGAGCATGTGGTGCCAGACCGGCGCGTTCTCCGATGAGGTCACGCTCGGCATTCACCTCGGCATGTCGGGCAAGATCGTGATCTCCGACGCGGACGGGACCGAGGTCGACGGCGGGGACTACTGGGAACGTGGCCGCCAGCCGGGCGATTACCGCTGGGCCCGCTTCACCGTGACCTTCGACGACGGCGGCCGCCTCATCCTGGTCGACCCGCGGCGCCTCGGCCGCGTCCGGCTCAACCCGCCCGTCGATCAGCTGGGGCCCGACGCCCAGCTGATCACGCCGGCCCAGTTCCGGGCCGCGCTGGCGAACAGCACCGCGCCGGTCAAGGCACGGCTGATGGACCAGCACCGGATCGCCGGCATCGGCAACCTGCTGGCCGACGAGATCTTGTGGCGCGCCCGGGTGCACCCCGCCCGGGCGGTCAGCAGCCTGACCGCGGCGGAGGAAAGCCGGCTGCTCCGGGCCAGCCGCGACGCGATCAGGGCAGCCCTGCGCAGCGGCGGGGTGCACAACCTGACGATCATCCCGTACCGGCACCGCGGAGCCACCTGCCCGCGCGATCACGCGCCGATGCGCACCGCCCCGGTGGACGGGCGGACCAGCTGGTGGTGCGCGGCCGAGCAGCTGCCGGGGCCGGCCGGCGCCTGAACCCGGCAGCGCCACCTGGCACTGCAGCGGGACTTCAGCACCGTTCCAGCCGCCCGGCCGATAGTGGCGATGTGCGGAGAACGGGGAAGTACGGCATCACGGCAGGCATCGCGGCTGCCTCACTCGGTGTCGCGATGATGGCCGCGACAATTCAGCCGGCCTCGGCGGCCGGGACGATGGCGCCCGGCGGCACGTTCGTCGCGCTCGGCGACTCCTACGCCGCGGGCAACCTCATCCCGGCCAGTCCGGCCGGCACTCCCGCCGGGTGCCTGCGCTCCACGCACAACTATTCCGGTGACGTGCAGGCCGTCATCCGGGCCGGCCGCTATATCGACGTGGCCTGCTCCGACGCGACGACGGCCGACATGACCCGGCCGCAGCACACTATTGCCGGGACGAACCGGCCGCAGTTCGACGCCCTGTCGCCCCGCGATTCGCTGGTGACGATCACGATCGGCGGGAACGACGTCGGGTTCAAGCCGATCCTGCTGGAGTGCGTGACCCTGGGCGCCGCCAGCCCGTCTGGTCACCCGTGCAAACGGCACTTCACGGCGGGCGGGACCGACCGGCTGGCCGCGGCGGTGCGGGCGGCCGCCCCGAAGATCGCGGCGGTGCTGCGGGGCATCCACCACCGTGCGCCCCGGGCCCGCGTCCTGCTGGTCGGATATCCCGACCTGCTGCCCGACACCGGTACCGGCTGCTGGCCGGACGTCCCGCTGGCGCCCGGGGACGTACCGTACCTGCGCGCGACGGAAAAGGCGCTCAACCGCGCTATGGCGCGGGCGGCCGCGGCCAACGGCGCCGCGTTCGTGGACACCTACCGGGCTACCATCGGGCATGACGCGTGCCAGCGTCCCGGCGTCCGGTGGGTGGAGGGGCTGGTCCCCGCGTCGCCCGCCTATCCGTTCCATCCGAACCGCCGGGGCCAGCAGGCCATCGCCCGGCAGGTACTAGCCGCTCTCGGCCGCTAGCCAGCGTCAGGCGCCGGCGGCGGGCAGGCGGCTAGGAGCGGACTTCGGTGTACTCGCTGCGGTCCAGCTGCACGACGCCGGTGTAGTCGCGGCCCTGCGGCTCGGCGGCGTCGGCATACTGGCTGCCGTCCAGCGGGACGACCCGGAAGCCGCGGGCGACCACCTTGCGCAGGTGCCGCATCCCGCTCATGCCCGCGACCGCGACCGCGATGCCGGCGGCGAGGATCGAGCCGCCGAACAGCGCGAGCCCGCCGACGACGTGGCCCAGCGCCATCATGACCACTCCGGCCAGCAGGGCCACCGGCACGGCCGCTACCAGCAGCACCGCCAGCAGTGCCACGGCGATCACGGCCTTGCCCGACCTACCCGGCGTCCGCTCCGCGTACCAACCGGTCATCACGCTCACCTCTCAGGGCCCGAGCTCGTCAAGGGGCGGGCCTCAGTAAATAACACGATATGTCTTGTCCTCTAGGCACAACGCAGCTCTCGATCAGAAACATCCCGTGACCGTCCAGCGCGCTGGTCAGCTCCGGTAGCTGGCGCAAGCGTGCGCCACCCGGCAGGACCACGCCTTCCGTCGGCAGCGGCGGCTGGCAGCCTTCCCAGGGCGGGAACCATCGCCCGTTCGGGAAAAGTTCTTTCCGGACCGAACGGGCCGCAGTCTCACTCACTCGCCAGCTCCGCCCGCTCGCGCCGCGGAGAGGGCCCGGCGAACCGGCAGTGCAGTGCCACGGCGGCGCTGGAGAGAGCCGCCCAGCCGCACCATACGGAGGCGAACCCGGAAATGGTGAGCCGGGCGATGATGACGACGGCAACCAGGTTGACGATGCCGAACAGGGCAACGTTGCGGTAGCCCGACACCAGCAGCGGCCCGCACACGGCGACGACATAGCAGGCGACGATCAGGAAGCCGTCGGACAGCCGGATGCTGTAGGAGAGGTGGTGAGGAGCGAGCTTCACGCCGACCGGGCCACGGACCATGGCGGTCAGCAGCACCACGGCGACCACCGCCCCGATCGACGCGAAGGGTGCCATCAGCTGCTTGCGCCGCCTCGTCGGCTCGAGCACGATCACCGCGGCGGGGACGAACACGGGCAGCAGTACGAAGGCAATCAGCAGGTAGGCCCAGAGCGCGGCCTGACCTATCCCGCGCGGCACGTGACCCTGGAGCCACAACCAGACGAGTGCCTCGATGAACTGGTGAGCGCCGAGCAGCAGGGGAAGCCACGCCAGCACGAGGAACTCGCGGCGGCGGTGGATGTGGCGGACGGCATCGACGCCGATCGCGCCGATAACCAGGCCGCCCGCCAGGTCAGCCTGGGCTGAGAAGCACACGTGCGATCCTTAGGACCAGCGCACCGCCGGCGGCCATTATGCCCCGGCCCGATTTCTATCATCACACACCACCGAGATCGGGGCCGCGGCCGGAACTGGAGCGGGCCTTTGTCCCGGCGCCGTCACCGGTCGTCCCGGCCGGGGATAGAGTGAGCTCGTAGGGCTTCTAGTGCGCCTGGATTAGGACGGCAGCTGCTGCGCAGCGGGTACTAGCCGTTATCGGCCGGCGCCAGGAACGTAGGGTGTCGCGGCGGTTGGCCGGGCACACACGCTGCCCGCGAGCCGGAGCATTGACTGCGTGAGGCTTCGTCCTCGATTCTCTCGGGGCCGTCCGATCGGAAGGCACCTGAACTATGACTACGCGATTCGGTTTTGTCAGCACGTTCCCGCCCACCCAGTGCGGACTGGCTACTTTCACCGCCGCCTTGCGCAGCGCCCTCCTGCACTCCAGCACCGATGAAGGCTGGGTCGTCCGCCTGGTTGACGCGCCCGAGCCACGACCTGGCGACGAGGTGGTCGCGCAGCTCGTCGCAGGCGACTCGGCCTCGCTCCGCTGGGCGGCCGCGCAGCTGAACCTGTGCGACGTCGCTATCGTGCAGCACGAATACGGCGTCTACGGCGGAGCCGACGGTAGCGAGATCTTGCACCTGCTGGACCAGGTCCGGGTGCCATGCGTCGTCGTCCTGCACACCGTACTGACCGACCCGACGCCGCACCAGCGTCACGTCCTCGAGGCAGTGACAGCGAAGGCCGGTGCCGTCGTCACGATGACGATGACGGCGCGCGAACGGCTCGCCACCCGGTACGCCGTTGACATGACGAAGGTCTGCATCATCGCGCACGGCGCCCCCGTCCTGCCGACGACGATGGCGGAGCCGGCGTTCCGCACGGGGCAGTTCACCGTCTTGACGTGGGGCCTGCTCGGCCCCGGCAAGGGCATCGAGTGGGGCATCGAGGCCATGACGATGCTGCGCGATTTGGCGCCCAGGCCGCGTTACCTGATCGCCGGCCAGACGCACCCGAAGGTGCTGCTCCACGAAGGCGACGTCTACCGTGATCGTCTCCGCGAGCAGATCCGGCACGGCGAACTGGGACCCTGGATCACCTTCGACGGTCACTACCGGACCACCAGCGCCCTGGCCTCCCTCATCCGCTCCGCAGACGTGGTGCTGCTGCCCTATGACTCAGCCGAGCAGGTCACTTCGGGGGTGCTGATCGAGGCGGTGGCGGCCGGCAAGCCGGTCGTAGCCACGCAGTTCCCGCACGCCAGAGAACTGCTGGCGGGAGGAGCGGGCCTGCTCGTGCCACACCGCGACCCGGCCGCAATCGCGGCGGCGATCCGCTCGCTGGTCACCCGGCGGGACGTGATGACGAGGATGGCCGCCGCCGCTGCCGCGACCGCCCCCCAGCTGCTCTGGCCGGCCATCGCGGACCAGTACCGCGACCTGGCCGGAGAGCTGATCACGGCCAGGGTGGCCGCATGACCGCCGGCCGCCTGACTCCTGCGAGCGGCGTTCACCAGCCGGTGTTCGATCACCTCGAACGGCTCACTGACCATCGCGGGCTCTTCGAGCACGCCCTCCGCGCGGTTCCCCGGCGCGAGCACGGCTACTGCGTTGACGACGCTGCCCGCGGCCTGGTCGTCGCGTGCCGTGAGCCGGAGCCCGGCCCGGGCCGCCGCCTGGCTCGCTGCTATCTCGCCTTCGTCCTGGCCGCGCTCGATCCCGCGGGGGCCTGCCGCAACCGGATGACCGCCGACGGGCAGTGGCGCGACGAGGCTGCCGTGGGTGACTGGTGGGGACGGGCGCTCTGGGGCCTGGGTGTCGCAGCCGTCAGCGCGCATACGCCGGGCATGCGCGCCCGGGCGCTCGGCGGCTTCCGCATAGCGGCACAGTGTCGTTCGGAGCACATCCGGCCGATGGCGTTCGCGGCCCTGGGCGCGGCGGAACTGCTCGGCCGGCGACCGGATGAAATGGCTGCCAGGCAGCTCCTCACGGATACGCTGGCCGCGATCGGCGGGCCGGCCGACGGCGATTCCCGGTGGCCCTGGCCAGAGGAGCGCCTGAGCTACGGGAATGCCTCGATTGCCGAGGCGCTGATCGTCGCGGGTGACGCCCTTCGGGACGCGGCCGCTCTCCGTCGTGGCCTGAGCCTGCTGGAATTCCTGCTGCGCATCGAGACTCGCGATGGCCACCTGTCGGTGACCCCGGTGGGCGGCCGCGGCCGCGATGACACCGGCCCCGGCTACGACCAGCAGCCCATCGAGGTGGCCGCGCTCGCTGATGCGTGCGCGAGCGCGTTCCGGATCACGCATCAGCCGTCCTGGCTGACGGGGGTCCGGCTCGCATGGGACTGGTTCCTCGGTGACAACGACAGCGCCACGCCGATGTTCGACCCTCGTACCGGCGGCGGCTACGACGGCCTGGAGCGCCGCGGGCGCAATCTCAACCAGGGCGCCGAGTCGACCCTGGCGATGCTCGCGACCGCGCAGCAGGCCCGCCGGACCAGCGAGCTCGAGTGATCGCGCACCGCATCGAGGCCGGGCTGCGACCCGATCCGGCCCGCGTCGTCGCGCGGCTTTTCCTGCCTGGCGAGGAGCTGCCTAGTACCCGTTCGCGGGCCAGCCAGGTCGTCGGCCGGGTCATGCGCCTGACCGAAGCTGACGTCGAGCGGCTGGTCGCAGGCCTGCTCCGCGATTTCGGCGGTCGCCACCACAACTATCAGGCGATCCTGCGGCGGCATGCCTCGATCGTCTCCGCGCACGTCGAAGAGGCCCGTGAGCTGACGGCGGCGCGCACCCTGCTGCTGGGAGCGACCTTCACGGCGGAGTACGCGGTGGAGGGCGCGGCCCTGTGCAACCCGAGCGCGGTGCTCGGCCCTGACCAAGGCGGGCTGCGCCCGGGCCAGGCCCGGGTGGCGCTCAGCGTGCGGAGCATCGGTGAAGGGCACCTCTCCTCGATCGGCTTCTGCTCGGCCGTCGTCGGCCCGGGCGCGCAGTGGACCTTCGAGCCACGGCTCCGGCCGGCCGCCACGGCGGACACCACGCCCGCTAGCTGGCGCCGGGCGCACCTGCAGGACGTCCTGGCCGGCCAGGGACATCCTGATGAACTCGCCGAGGCCGTCCTGCGCGCTCTTCCCGCCGAGTTCGCGGGCGCCGATCTCGAGCACGCGCTGGCGCAAGCGCACCGCGGCCTGCTGACCCGGGCGGGTTCCGCCGCCACCGCCGACCTGCTGCGCAAGGTCGTGTCGGCTGCCTACGACGCCTCCTTCGCCGGCGATTCCGAGTTGGGGCAGCGGATCTTGCTGCCGTCCGCTGACGAGGAGAGCAACGGCATGGAAGACGCGCGGTTCACGCGGTTCACTAACGATGACGGGACCGTTGAGTACCGCGCCACCTACACGGCCTACGACGGGCAGCGGATCGCCCCGCGCCTGCTCATCAGCCCGGACCTGCGGGTGTTCCACGCTCACCGGCTGGCCGGGCCGGCCGCACGGAACAGGGCATGGCCTTGTTCCCGCGGAAGGTGCACGGACAGCACCTCGCCCTGTGCCGCTCCGACGGCGAGAGCACCAGCCTGGCCAGGTCGGCCGACGGATACGCGTGGGACCGGCCCGTGGTCCTGCAGGAACCGACCGCGCTGTGGGAGATGCTGCAGGTCGGCAACTGCGGACCGCCGATCGAGACCGACCAGGGCTGGCTCGTGCTCACCCATGGCGTCGGTCCGATGCGGGTCTACGTCATCGGCACGCTGCTGCTCGACCTCGATGACCCGGCCCGGGTCGTGGGCTACTCGAGGACTCCGCTGCTGTCCCCGGGCCCGGATGAGCAGGACGGCTACGTCCCCAATGTCGTGTACTCGTGCGGAGCCTTCCTGCACGACGGCCTGGTGTGGATTCCTTACGGTATAGATGACCGCCGTATCGGGGTGGCCTACGCGCCGCTCAGCGAGGTGCTGGCCGACATGAGCAGCGCTTCATAGGTGCGGAGGTAGTCCTCGACCATGCGGTCGACGCCGAATCGCGCGGCTGCCCGGGCATGGACGGCGGCGCGGTCCAGTCGCATCGCCGCCCTGACCGCATCGACCGATGACTCGACGTCATGGGCCAGGTACCCGGTCACGCCCTCATCGACCACCTCGGCCATCGAGCCGCGGTGATACGCGACGACCGGGGTGCCGCACGCCATCGCCTCCACGACGGACAAGCCGAACGGCTCGTCGAAATGGATCGGGTGCAGCAGCGCAGCCGCGTCACCCAGGACATCCGCCCGGCTTTGCGGGCCGACCGAGCCGAGGAATATTACGTGGTCCCCGTCGACGTGCGGCTCCACGGCTTCGGCGAAATACCGCTCGTCCTGCACGATGCCGCAGATCACCAGCCGTCGTCCCGCCCGGCGGGCGATCTCGATGGCGTCGGCCGTTCCCTTGTCAGGATGGATGCGCCCGAATGAGACAAGCTGGTCACCGGGGCTGGCGCGGTACGGGAACATCGTGAGGTCAATGCCATGATGGATGGTCGCGGCATAGTCAAGCCCGGCGTAGCGGTCGGAATCCGAGATCGCCACGAACGCCGAGCGCGACCGCGTGTAGGCAGGAAGGATGCCCGCGCCGGAAAACCCGTGGATCGTCGTCACCATCGGCGCCCGCGCGTGCTGGTCAAATGCGAGCGGCAGCCAGTCGAGGTGGTTGTGCACCAGCTCGAACTCGCCCGACCGGGCCAGTGCACGCGAGACGTGCAGTGCCTCCCAGACCCGGCCGTCCAGTTCGTCGTCCTCGGCGTAGCCGTGCGGGCAGACGCCGTCGAGAACCGCCGTCGTCACCGAGTCGAGCGTCGCGAACAGAGTGACATCGACTCCCCGCGCGACCAGCCCCTCAGTCAGCAGGCCGGCGATCGACTCCCACGGCCCGTAGTGCTCGGGCGGCGTGCGCCAGGCGATCGGCGCGAGCATGGCGAGCTTCATCGCTCAACCGGACCAGGTCGTGGCGGGTTCATCACGTGGATCACACTGCCACCCGCGGCTCGGTCTTTCTAGCAGCGGGTTACCTGCGGGGTTGCTGGACCCGGCCGGCCCCGGGCGGGCCCGGTCAGCGGGCCTGGAGCCGGTGCTCGAGCTGCCTGATGGGGCGCAGCGCGAGGGTCCGGACGGCCGGGCGGAGCACCGGATCGAGCAGCCGCAGCCCGGGCAGGCGCAGCCCGCCGAGGAAGGCGAACCGGGTGCCGTCCGCTTCCGGGACGGCGGCCATCCCGCCGATGAGGAACCGGCTCTGCAGCACGCACCAGCCCGGGCGCAGCACCACGTCGAACCGGGCGCGCTGGCCGAGCCGGCCGCGGGCGCGGGCGGTCATCCGTTCGCCCCGGGTGCTGGTGATCTCGAATGACCGCAGGTCGGTGATCATGCGGGGGAACTCGTGCTCCAGGTCGCTGGCCGCCTCCCACACCGCGCTGAACGGCACCGGGATGAGTTTTTCGGCGTACGCCACCCCGGGGGTCGCGGCGGCCAGGACCCGCATCCGGCGGACCGGGTCGAGTTCGGCGACGGGCCAGTCCTGGTTCACGGCGACCACGCCTTCCTGAAGCTGCGCCGGGCCCGGAACAGCCGCGAGCGCACGGTTCCGGCCGGCACGTCGAGCAGGGCCCCGGCCGCCTGTTCGTCCAGTCCCTCCACGTCACGCAGGACGAGGACGGCGCGATGGGTGGGGGTGAGCCGCGCCAGCACGTCACGGACGTCGGCGGCGAGCTGCGGATCCCCCGGGGCGGGGACATCCGCGAGCTCGGCCGGGACGGTCCGGGCGGCCTGGCGGGCCACCCGGACCGCCTCCCGCACCGCGATCGCGCGGGCCCAGCCGTAGATGGCGGCGGGCTCGCGCAGCCCGCCGAGGTTCTTCAAGATCGCGATCAGGGCCTCCTGGGCGGCGTCCGGGCCGTCTTGCAGCGCGATCGGGCCGCACACCCGCCCCACGTACGGGGCCAGCGTGTCCAGCAGGCCCGCCACGGCGATCCGGTCGCCGCGCTGGGCGGCGCGGATCAGCGCGGGGTCGATGTCGGACGGTCCTGTCATCAGTGCCATTGTGACGCGACGGCGGTCAGCCCCGCCGGAACAGCTCGCGGGCCGCTTCGGCCACCGCCGCGGGCCGCTCGCCGGGCAGGAAGTGCCCCGCGCCGGGAACGACCCGCAGCCGCAGGTCATCGGCGTGGCCGGCGGTCCCGGCGAGCAGTTTCGGCGGCAGCATCCAGTCCCGCCCGCCGGCCAGCAGCACCGTCGGCACGGTGAGCCTGCGGCCGCGGTACCGGCGCAGGACGATCCCCGGGATGTCGTGCCGGACGAACTGCCAGTGCAGCGCCTCGCCGGCCCGGGCGCTGCCCGGCTCGCGGCTGGCCGCCACGAACTCCTCGACCTCGCCGGGATGCCACGCCGCCGGGCTGGCCGCGCCGTGCCGCAGCAGGAACCGGGTCAGGCCCGGCCAGCGGCTCAGCACCAGCCGCCCGACCCGCGGGTACTCGAAGAACGCGGTGGGCCAGAACCGCCACAGCTGCGGGAGCAGCCGCCGCTGCCGCAGCCACGGGTGCGCGGCGTTGACCGCCAGCAGGTGGCTGACCCGCTCGGGCGCCTGCAGGGCGGCCAGGAAGGCGGCGTGGGCACCCCAGTCATGCGCGATCAGCGACGCCCGGGCCAGCCCCAGGGTGTCCATCAGGGCGAGGATGTCGGCGGCCCGGCTGGCGGTGTCGTACCCGCGCGGCGTCGCCTGCGACCAGCCGAAGCCGCGCCAGTCCGGGCAGATCAGCCGGTACTGCCCGGCCAGCAGCGGCACGACGTGCCGCCAGGCGTACCAGTGCTGCGGGAAGCTATGCAGCAGCAGCACCGGATCGCCGCGGCCGGCCTCGGCGACGTGCAGGCGGGCGCCGCGCACCTCCACGAAACGGTGCGTCAGGCCGGGGACGGGCGGGAACGGCCGGGCGCCGGATCCGGGGGGCGGACCGGCGGCGCGGCCGGGCGGCCGCGGGCCCGGTACTGAGCCTCCGGCGGGCGGCGGGGTGGTGATCGTCACGGTTCCTCCTCGGGCAGGATCTCTTAGCAGGAAGAGGAAGCCCGGGCCGGCGCCGTTCCCGTGACCCGCATCACATGAGCGGCGCACGCAGAAGCGGATCAGGCGTCTCTCGGCGTCCCTCGGCCGCCCGCGTCACGGCCGACGCCGATGGAGACCTGGCAGATCAGGGAGGATGGCGGTGGCCGAGGAATCGGCGACGATGCCGTGCGCTCGCAAGATCGCGCCGACCTTCTGCGCGATCTGGTCGTCGTGACGGAGGAAAGACTGCTGACGAGCGTGGCCGGTCCAAACACCGCGGATCGCGTGTTTCTGCACCGGATCACACCATAAGTGCGCACGAGACTTATCAGTCGTTTTAACGGCGAAAGGTAATGCCGCCCGTGATGTCCCCGCGGATCAGCCTGAGCTTTCAGCCACGACCCGCCGGCGACCGCCGCCGTGATGATGTTGTTGCCCGGCGGCGAAGGATAAATCGGGCGGTGCCGGGTAGCTGGAGTCCGTGGCTAGAGCGAGATCCGTAGCCGGGTACGCGATTCCCGGAATCGTTGTGTTCTTCTTCTGGTTGGTGGTCGTAATTCTGGTCATCATCCTTCTCGCGTTTATCGTGCATTGGGCCGGCGGCGGGGTTCTGAACCTGCGGCTCGGACACTTCGAGCTGAACGTCGGCTTTACCTGACCGGTAGCGCCAGCAATTAAACGCCCCCTAGGACAGGCCGCGGCCGGCACCGGCCGCGGCCTGCCGCGTCTCCGGGACCGGGAGGGACCGGGAGCCGAGGGGCGGCGGGCCGGGGCGGGACTCTGAAGGTCACGGTGGCGACGGCGATGGCGAACGCGCCGCCGAACCGCGGCAGCGGGCGGGTGGCGATCCGGTCGGCCAGCGTTCCGGCGAGCGGGGCGATGACCATCGGGGTAGCGGTCCACGGCAGCAGCCGGAGCCCGGTTGCCGTCATCGAGACCGCACGGCCAGCAGGCGGCGGCACCGGCTAGCGAGCTGAACGACGTCAGGGAACGAGCTGCTCGATGGTGACACCGACGGCTTCGTAGGTTGCGGTGGCTCGCTGGTCCAGGCTGATCAGCGTGGCCTGATGCTCGGCAGCGGTGAAGGCGATCAGGGCGTCGTAGGCGGGTCCGCCAAGAATCTGCCTGGCCGCAGCAGTGGCGAGAAGCTCCTGGTAGCCAACCTCCGACAAGGTGAGGAATGGCTCGGTGAACCGCTGGGTAATGAAAGCGTGCACGATGGAGGGATTGGCGCGGTGCGGTGGGGGCAGCCGGGTCAGCACGGAGTAGGACTCGACCGCCGCGTGCGCGACCAGGCGTGGCCGACCGCTCATGGCCCTGCGGGCCAGAGCATGATGCTCATGCCAGGTGGCGAACGCCGCGATCACCACACTGGAATCGACGGCCTTCATCGCCGGACGCGCTCGAGTGTGTCCCGCACCATGTCGGCAGTCAGCACTGGCATGTCGGCATCGGCGGCGGCGGCTACGCCATCTCCTTCATCTACCAACCGCATCGGTGTGGCCGCAGGCACGATCTCCAGCCGCCCGTCACGCTCGTCAATCTCAAGCGCCTGGCCTGCCGTCAGCCCCAGAGCATCCCGGAGCGCCTTGGGAATGACAACGCGTCCGGCAGAATCGATGGCAGTCCTCATGCCATTAATCTACCATAAAATGGTGCCTGATTTATGGCTCGGGAAGATCCCCTAGCCTCACGTCCCTGCCCCGCAGAGGCGGCAAATAGCACCGCGGGTGAGTCCCGGCTCCCGGCGACCCCGAGTGGGGCCGGGCGTTCTGGACCGGCACCGTCGCCGCCAGCTGCGATCACGGGATCCGGCCCTGTTCGCCGCACCGTGACGGAATGGGCGTCCGCCCTGCCCGGCTAGGACCGCGGCTCGCTGATCAGTCCCACCAGAAGTACCAGAGGGGAGCATTGACGATTTCCTCGGCGGTCTTCTGCACTGGCTGCCGTCCGGCCGGCTCATCGCAGAACGTGAAGTGCTCGGCGGCCACCGGCAGCGCGGCGGCCAGGTCGCGCGGCGGGTGTTCGACGAGCAGGTAAGCCTGATCGTGGGTGAGGGCGAGCAGCCGGGCACCGAAGCGCTCCTCCCAGGAGCGCAGCACGGCCGCGAATCCCACCGGGGTCGGCACCGGGCAGGCGCCGTTCCAGTTACCCGGGCACCAGCCGAGCACCGGCAGGACATCGGCGGGACATCGGCGGGGCGGGCCGCCGGGACCAGGGCAAGACGGGAAGCCGTGAACGAGCGCGGCACCGCCGCCAGGACGTCGGGAGCCAGGGCCTGGCACGAGGACCGGTATCAGGCCGGTCTCGCCGTGCAGGGCCGACAGCGCCGTCCAGGCCGGCCCCGGCTCCCGCACCGGCGCTTGCGTTATCCAGCCCACGCCGGTGCCGTCCGCCAGCCGGAGCAGCCGCCCAGGGGGCAGGCTCACCGCACCGAGCCGCAGTTCACCCTCGCCCGGAACCGGGACGCATATTCTCATCGTGGTCAGGGCCCTTCCGCGCATCCAGGGATCTTCGCGTTCGACGCGGGCCTATTGTCACGTCCGGGTCTGACATTCCGCGCCTGTCACCGCTTTGCCAGCCGATCCGGGCAGCGTGTCCAGGCCGGCCAGCCGCCAGACCGCCCCGGCCCGGGTGGCGCAGCCGAGCTTGCGCAGGCTGCTCCGGACGTGCATCTCCACGGTGCGCGGGCTGATCAGCAGGATCCGGCCGATCTCCTTGCTGGTACGGTCGTCCGCGACCAGCCGCATGACGTCGAGCTCACGCGGGGTCAGCTTGGCTTCGGTAGGCATGGCGATACCGTGCCGCAGGCCGCTGAAGCGCCGCTGAAGCCGCGCCGGTCCTAGGACGAACGGCCGATGTGCGGGGCGGGCAGCCGGCGTTACCGTCGCCCCATGACGGATTTCGTGCGCGCCGTAGCCATCGCGGATATCCCGGATAGGCAGGGCCGGCTGTGGCGCCAGGGCGACAAGCGGATCGCGCTGTACCGGACGCCGGCGGGCGTGTACGCGGCCGACAACCGGTGCCCGCACCAGGGCTACGCGCTGAAGGACGGCGACATCCGCGGGGACGTGCTGACCTGCGCGTGGCACAACTGGAAGTTCCGGCTGACCGACGGCAAGTGCCTGTTCGGCGGGGAGAACATCCGGACGTACCCGGTGTCGGTCCGGGACGGGTGGGTGTACGTCGACGTCACCGACCCGGCCCCGGAGGAGATCGCGCCGGAGTTGTTCGCGAGCCTGCTCGAGGCCATGGGCGATGTCGATACCGGGCGGCTGGCGCGGGACACCATGCGGCTGAACGCGATCGGGATGCCGCTGACCGAGGTGGTCCGCACCGGGGTCACCTACGGCGCCACCCGGGCCGAGTACGGCTGGAACCACTCGCTGGCGACGCTGGCGGACTGCCTGACGATGGCATCCGCGTTCGAGGGACCGCTGAGCACCCTCCCGGTCATCCAGGGCCTGGCCACGGTGAGCCGCACCGAGGTGCGGCGCCCGCCCCGGCCTCAGCCTGATCCCGCCGACGTCGTCCGGGAGTACGGCTCGGCGGCCGGCGGCCTGGCCGCGTTCGGTGAGCTGATCGACGACGAGCGCGGTGACGAGGCCGAGGCCCTGCTGCGCGGCCTGCTGGCGGGCGGGACGGGGCCGGCCGAGATCCGGCGTGCGTTCCTGACCGCGATCACGAACCATTTCCTCGGCTACGGGCACCCGATGATCTACTGCCAGAAGGCGTTCGCGCTCCTCGACCGGATCGGCTGGTCCGAGGCGGACACGGTGCTGGCGCCGCTGGTGCCCGCGATCACCTGGTCGACCCGGTACGACCGGCTCCCCTACATGCGGCGCTTCATGCAGGCCTGGCGAGAATCCGGCCGGGAACCGGGAACCGGCCCGGTCCCCGGCGGGACGGCCGACCCGGGGCGGGCGGACCCGGGGCTGCGGCGGGTGCTGCTGGACGGGAGGCCGGAAGACGCCGTGGCGGGAGTCCTGGCCGCGGTGCGGGCGGGCGTGCCCGTCCCGCGGATCATCGACGTGATCGCCTCGGTGGCGGCGGCCCGGCTCGGGCGCTTCGACATCGACTCCGACACCGACGACACCAAGGACGCCGGCTGGCTGGACGTCACGCACACCCTGACCTACGTCAACGCGCTGCGCTGGGCGTGGTCGGCGGATCCGGGCCCGGTCGTGCTGCGCGGGGTGCTGCACGCCGCGTGGTTCGTGCAGTGGACCTCGAAGTTCGACGCCGCGCAGCCGTCGGCTCCGGTGGCACCGCGCCCGGGGTCGGACGCGGACGCGGTCCTGGCGGCGATCAGGAAACGCGACCCGGACCAGGCGGTGGCGCTGGTCAAGGGCTACGACGGCCCGGCTGCGCCGCTGCGCACGGCGCTGACCCAGGCCGCCGCCGAGGACAACTCGACGGCGTCGATCATGGTGGCGCACGCGGTGAAGACGACCACCGCCGCGATCGCCGAGTCCGGCGCGGCCGGGCCGGCTCCGCTGGCGGCCGCGGCCAGGTTCCTGGCCGCGCCCAAGCGCGAGCGCTTCGTCTACCAGGCGACGCTCGACGCGATCGACTTCATCCAGGGCCGCGCGAAGGGTGACCCGCCGGCCTAGGGCCGCCGGGCCTGGTCAGGACGGCTGGCGCTGCGGCCGGTCGGGGGCCGGGTGGAAGTAGCTCAGCGGATCGGCCGCGACGTCCTTCAGCCGGCCGGGGAAACGCCAGGTCACGTACGCGGCGATAGCCGCCGCCCAGGCGGTGATGACCAGCAGCACGCCGGTCGCCGTGATCAGGGGCTCGAGGAAGGCCAGGCCGACGGTCACCGCGACCACCGCCATCCGCGCGAGCTCGCCGAACCGCACGGACGGATCGGTGGCGACGGCCCGGGTGGCGAGCAGGTAGGCGGCCAGGCCGCCGGTGATGAACCAGGCGGCGGCCGTGAAGTAGATCCACCACAGGGCGGCCACGAAGACCAGCCCGGCCAGCAGCCCCAGCCAGTACTGCCAGCCGTGCACGGGCACCCCGGCCGCCGAGCCGGCCACGGCCACCACCACCTCGCCCAGCAAGATCATCATCATGAGGCCGAAGCGCTCGGACAGGTGAGCGGCGTCGACCCGGCTGGCCGGATCGGCCGGCGGCTTGAACATGGCCAGCACGGACTCGGTCCGGCTGGGACGGGCCGGGCGCTCCCGCTGGCCCTCGTGCTCACCGCCCCGCTCGCGGGCTCGCCCGCCGCTGTCCCGCTCGCCGTAGCGGAGCAGCAGCAGGCCGGCTTCCTGGATCAGGAGGAAGGCCCACAGCACGTAGCGCCACGGGCTGGGCACGAAGGCCGAGACCACGAAGCCCGCCGTGGAGAAGGCGTACCCGATGGCGACCCGCCGGGCCGGGCCGGTGGTGACCGAGAGGCCCGCGGCCAGGACGAGCCGGGCCCCGGCGAGCGCGAACGCGAACGCCATTCCGTGGCCGCCGGCGGCGGCGTGGGCCTCGATCGCGGCCACCGCGCACGGCAGCGTGCCCGCCAGCACGAGCAGGCGCTGGGCGGTCCGGTCCTCGCCGTGCCGGTTGTAGAGGATCACGAAGCCGACCCAGGTCCCCCACAGCGGAGTGAACAGGCCCAGGGCCACGCCGAAGCCGCTCCAGCGCGGCTCGGTCGTCATGATGTGCGTCATCTGGCCGACGGCGAACACGAAGATCAAGTCGAAGTACAGCTCAACCCAGGAGACGCGCTTCCCCGTCGGCTCCTCGGACACCGGGCCATTCAATCACGGCGCCGCGCACTGACAAATCCGCTGGCCTGGCACGATAGCCAGGCCAGCGGGCCTCCGAACTGTCAGTAACGGGCGCTGGCGGTTACGGGCTGGTCTGGGTGAACCCGGCCGGGATCGCCCCGGCCGGGGTGAGCAGCCGCAGGTTCGCCGCGGTGGACGGCAGCCACCGGTAGTCGTCCCTGATGGCCTGGTCGCTGGTCTGCGAGACGCCGGGCGCGGTGTCGATCTCCCGGATCGGCAGGTAGGTGTCGGGGCTGACCCACAGGTTGATCTGGCCGTTCGCCAGGCCCTCGCGCAGGTGGAGGGCGCGCTGCCCGTCCACCGTGTCCCGGCCGACCAGGGTTGTCCGGCCCGCCTTCACCTCGGCCCGCAGCTGCGCGGCCTGCTGCCGCGCGGTGACCGGCTGCGGGCCCGCACGGCGTCCGTCCGAGGCGGAGCCGAACGAGTACGTGGTCTTGCTCCAGGTCCGCTTCCCGTAATCGATCACGATCGATACCGTGCGGTGCGGCGTCACCGTCACCAGGTAACCGGTCACGGGCTCCCCGGCCGGGGTGAGGTCCACGATCCGGTAGGTGTCACTGAGGCTGCTGCTCCAGATCTCGTCGATGACCGGCTTGCCGGTCTGCGAGTCGGGCGCGTGGTCGATGATGTCCACGACGGCCGTGTTCGCGTTCAGCGCGGACTTCATGTGGCCGACGACGTACGCGGCGGTCTGCAGCTTCGGGCTCGCCGAGGTCTGGGCGGGCCCGGCGGCGGTACCGGTGGCCTGCCCGGCGTGCTCGCCGGGCCGGGCGGCGTCGGTGGCGGCGATGCTGGCGGCCGCGATGCCGGCGGCGGCAGCCCCGGCGATCAGCGCGGTGGCGGCGCGGCGCCGGGCCGAGCGGGGACGTCCGGCCGGGTGGGGCCGGGCGGCTGGGCTAGTCAGCTGGTCGTAGTCGTCGAGGATGGCCGTCAGCAGGCGCTCCTCGAAACGGTCCTCGCGGGGGTGCAGGTCGGTGCTCAATTGACGGCCTCTTTCATGTGGAGGTTCCGCATGGGGGTAATCGGGTCTTCGGCTTCGGCGGCGACCGCCTTGTCCAGGGCCCGGCGGGCGCCGGTCAGCCGCATCCGGAAGGCGGCCGGGCTGATGCCGAGGACGCGGGCGGCCTCGGCGGGCTGCAGCCCGGCCTCGCTGACCAGCAGGAGAGCCTCGCGGGCGCGGGGCCGGAGCCGGTCCAGGGCGGCGATCACGGCCTGGCTGGAGCGGGCGGCGTCGATGCGCTCCTCCAGGCGCTCGATGTCGCTCGGGCCGATCAGCCGGCGGCCCGCGATCCGGGCCAGGGCGGCCGACTCACGGGCCTGGCGGCGCCGGGCGCTGGCGATCAGCCGGGCGGTGATGCCCAGCAGCCACGCCCCCGGCTCGCCCCGCTGCCGGTCGTAGGACCGGGCCGCGGTCAGCACCGTGACGAAGGTCGCGGCCACCAGGTCAGCGGCGTCGGCCGGGTCGGTCACCCGCCGGGCCGCGAATCCGATGACCCGGTCCACGTGCCGGCGGTAGAAGAGCTCGAACGCCGCCGGATCGGAATCCAGGCGGCGCAGCAGCTCCTCGTCGGCCGGCCCGCTAGCTGTCGATTCGGTGTCCATACCTGTACTTGGTCGCTCGGGGCCGGGCGCAAGGAATCTTGTTCATGCGGATCTTCACGGGGGCGGGCCGGCCGCCAGGGCTTGCACGCGCTGGGCGACGAGTTCGTTGAGCCGGAGCCAGGCCGGGGAGTAGTCGTTGACGTGGGCGGACAGCATGGCCTGCTCGTCGCGTGACAGCGCCCCCAGCTCGGTCCAGTCGGCCGAGGCGACGCCGGCCGCCGCGGCGCTCTTGACCAGGCGGTCCACCATCTCCCCGGCCAGCTCGGCCAGCCGGGAGTCGCCCGGATCCCAGTCGTGCGCCTGGTCATAGCGCAGGTAGAAGCGGCAGTACTCCGGATCGGCCAGGTCGGCCCGCTTCTGCGCGATCCAGTCCAGCGCCTTGTCCGGGTAGCTGGCCGCCAGCATGATCCAGCCGTCGCGTTCCAGCGTCACCTGCCGGCCGCTGATGCCGAGGGCCCGCAGGTCGTCGAGGTAGGCGGCGATGCCGGCCGGGAGGAACAGGCGCTCGCCCGCGGTGAGCTCGGCCACCCGGCGGCGGCGGTGCTCGAGTTCGGTGATCTCCCGGGCCAGCGCCTGGTCAATGTCGGCCACCGCCCGGGCGAAGTGCTCGGGGTCGGCCGCCATGATCTCGGAGATCCGGGCCAGCGGCACGCCGGCCTCGGCCAGGGTCTTGATCCGGATCAGGTCGATGACGGCCCGGGCGTCGTAGCGGCGGTAGCCGGAGTGGTCACGCTCGGGCTCGGGGAGCAGGCCGGTCTGGTGGTAGTGCCGCACCGCGCGCACCGTCACCCCGACGTAGTCGGCCAGCCGCTTGATGGTGAGCATCATCATCAGTGTGCCGCAGGCTTGGAGAACGCCGCCACTGCCCAGGCGTATCCGCCCGCGCCGAGCACGACGCACCAGCCGAGCGCGATCACCGCGTTGTGGCCGATCGGGGCGCCGGTGAGCAGGCCGCGGACGGTCTCGATGGCGGGGGTGAACGGCTGGTACTCGGCGAACTGGCGCACCCCGGGCGGCATCGAGGAGGCGGGGGCGAACGCGGAGCCGACGAAGGGCAGGAACACGATCAGCATGGGTGAGTTGCTGGCCGCCTCGGGGGTCGCCGAGACCAGCCCCATCGCCACCGCGAGCCAGGTCAGCGCGAGCGTGAGGAACAGCAGCAGGCCGGCCGCCGCCAGCCACCGGTCCGCGGTGGCGTGCGGCCGGAAGCCCAGCCCGATCGCGACGACGGCAACGCAGGCGGTGCTGGCGATCGTGCTGAGCACGCTGTTGATCACGTGGGCGGCCAGGATCGCCACCCGCGAGATCGGCATCGTGCGGAAGCGGTCGACGATGCCTTCGGTGGTGTCCACGCAGACGGCCACGGCCGTGGCCATGCTGCCGGAGGCCACCGCCGTGATGATGATGCCGGGGGCGATGTAGGCGATGTAGTGAGCGGGATGCCCGCCGCTGGTCGCGAGCCCGCTGCCGAGCGTCTTGCCCAGGACGCCGGTGAACAGCAGCAGCACGATCACCGGCCCGAAGATGGCGCCGACCGTCATCGAGGGGTAGCGGACGGTGTGCCGCAGGTTGCGGCGCAGCAGGGTGAGCGTGTCGGTCACGGCGTGGTTCGTCACCGGCGGTCACCCGTCAGGGCGAGGAAGACGTCGTCGAGGTCGGGAGTGTGCACCGAGAGGTCGGCGACGGGGATGCCCGCGGCGTCCAGCCGGTCGAGCACCGACCGCACGGCGCCGAGACTGCCGTCGCTGGGCACCTGTGCGGTCAGGGCATCCTCGTCGACCGCGACGGCCGCCAGTGCCATGGCGGCCGTGGTCAAGGCCGCCGAGTCGGTGAATTGCAGGGTGATGTGGCCGCCGGGAACCAGCCGTTTCAGCTCGGCCGCGGTGCCCTGGGCGACGATCCGCCCGCCGTCCAGCACGCCGATCAGCCCGGCCAGCTGGTCGGCCTCCTCCAGGTACTGCGTGGTGAGGAAGATGGTGACGCCGTCGGCGACCAGCTCGCGGACGATGGCCCACAGCTCCCGGCGGCTGCGCGGGTCGAGCCCCGCGGTCGGCTCGTCCAGGAAGATCACCCGCGGCTCGCCGACCAGCGTCATGGCCAAGTCCAGCCGGCGGCGCAGGCCGCCCGAGTAGGTCGAGATCGGCTGGTCCGCCGCGTCGCTCAGCCCGAACCGTTCCAGCAGGGCGGCGGCGCGGTGCCGCCCGGGGCGGCGCCCCAGCCGGTAGAGGTCCGCCATCAAGATCAGGTTCTCCCGCGCGGACAGCAGGTTGTCCACCGCCGAGAACTGCCCGGTGACCCCGATCACCCGGCGGACGGCCTGCGGCTCGGCGGCCAGGTCATGTCCGGCGACGCTGGCCCGGCCGCCGTCCGCCTCGATGAGCGTGGAAAGGATCCGTACGGTGGTCGTCTTGCCCGCGCCGTTCGGCCCCAGCAGGGCGAATACCGTCCCCGCGGGGACCCGGAGGTCGATGCCGTCGAGCACCGTCTTGCGGCCGTAGGCCTTGCGCAGATCCGTGGTCGTGACCGCGAAGTCCGGCTCTGTCTTTTTCGTCATGGCCGCCATGGTTCAAGGTTGACGCTGCGTCAAGGTCAAGCCCGCGCCGCGATCTTCCTCGCCGGGCGCGCAGCGAGATGACTTGAACAAAGCTCAAGTATGACCTAGCCTGTGACTTGAGCATTGTTCAAGTCGATGAGGAGACGGGGCAGGCATGAGGCAGGCAAACGGAGCGGCGGGCGGGCCCGCCGCCGCGACCGGCACGGCGGCCGGGGGCAGCACGGCGGCCGGGGGCAGCACGGCGGCCGGGGGCAGCACGGCGGCCGGGGGCAGCACGGCGATGAAAGGCAGCGCAACGATGAGGGGCAGCACGGCGATCGAGGTCAGGGGGCTCCGGAAGTCGTTTGGCGACCAGGTCGTCCTTGACGGGATCGATCTGTCGGTGCCCGCGGGGACGGTGTTCGCGCTGCTCGGGCCGAACGGGGCGGGCAAGACGACGATGGTGCGGATCCTGGCTACGCTGTCCGCCGCGGACGCCGGCCAGGTCGCGATCGCGGGCCACGACATCGGGCGCGAGCCGCAGGCGGTGCGCTCGGTCATCGGCGTCACGGGCCAGTTCTCGGCCATCGACGCCTACCTCAGCGCCGAGGAGAACCTGCTGCTGATGGCGGACCTGTGGCACCTGCCCAAGCGGGCGGGCCGGCAGCGGAGCGCGGAACTGCTCGAGCTGCTCGACCTGGCCGGCGTGGGTCCCCGGCCGGCGTTCACCTTCTCCGGCGGCATGCAGCGCCGTCTTGACCTGGCCATGACGTTGATGGGCGCACCGCGGGTCATCTTCCTCGACGAGCCGACCACGGGCCTTGATCCGCGCGGCCGCCGGACCATGTGGGAGCTCATCCGCCGGCTGGTGCGCGAGGAGGCGGTCACGATCTTCCTCACCACCCAGTACCTGGAGGAGGCCGACCAGCTGGCCGGCCTGGTCGCCGTGCTCGACCACGGCGCGATCGTCGCCCAGGGCACCGCGGCCGACCTCAAGCGCCGCATCCCCGGTGGTCACGCGCTGCTGACCTTCACCTCGGCGCGCGCGCTCGAGGCCGCGGCCCGGGAGCTCGGCGACCGCGCCAGCCGGGACGACGAGACGCTGACCCTGCAGGTGGCCAGCGACGACAGCGCGCGGTCGGTCCTGGACCTGCTCACCCGGATCGACGTCGATGCGGTCCAGCACGTCGCGCTGCACACGCCCGACCTGGACGACGTCTTCCTCACCCTCACCGGCCAGGCGCGGAAGGTCCCGTCATGACGTACCCGCTGCGCGACACGTCGACGATGCTGCGGCGCAACATCAAGCAGGAGCTGCGGGACAAGGTGGCGATCGGCGCCATCATCGGCATTCCCGTGCTGTTCCTGCTGCTGTTCACCTACGTCTTCGGCGGGGCGCTCAAGGACTCGGTCCAGTCGGCCAGCGCGCCCGCGTACATCGACTACGTCCTGCCGGGGCTGATCGTCATGACCGCCGCGGCCGGGCTGATCGGCATCTCGACCCAGGCGAGCGTCGACATGACGGCCGGCATCATCGACCGGTTCCGGACGATGGCGATCTTCCGGCCGTCGATCCTCATCGCGCGCATCGTGGCCAGCGCGCTGCAGACGGTGGTGGCCATGGCAGCCGTCTTCGGGATCGCCTTCGCGCTCGGCTTCCGCTCCCGCGCCGGGCTGCCGGAGTGGCTCGGCGCGGCCGGGCTGCTCACGATCATCACCGTCAGCCTGGCGTGCCTGGGCCTGGCCTTCGGCCTGGCCGCCAAGACGGTTGCCTCGGCCAGCAACGGCCCGTTCCCGCTGATCGTGCTGCCGCTGGTCGGCTCGGGGATCGTGCCGACCTCCACGATGCCGGCCGGGCTGCGCTACTTCGCGGAGTACCAGCCGTTCAGCCCGATGATCAACACCCTGCGCGGCCTGCTGCTCGGTACCCCCGTCGGGTGGAGCTGGCTCACCGCCCTGGTCTGGTGCGGCGGCCTCGGCCTGCTCGGCCTGACCTGGTCGGTCCGCGTGTTCAACCGCCGGGACCGTCAGCGCGGCGTCCCCGGGCCCGGTTTTTCCGCCGCCGCGGCCGAGTGAGACCCGGCCTCCGCGAGCTGGGCCGCCAGGCCGTCGAGAATGGCCCGCAGGCCGAATTCGAAGCTCCCCCTGGGGGCCGCGCCGTAGTCGGTCGCGGCCTCGTCCGGCCCGGCCTCCAGCCGGGCCCGGAGCCGCGGGAACTGCGCGGCGAGCTCGGTGGCCTGGGCCACATGGTCGCGGATCAGCTCCTCGGCGTTGCCACCATCACGGCTGAGCCTGCGGGTCAGCGACGCATCGGCGGCCACGCCGAGGGCATTGCCGAGCACGAACGTGAAGACGGTGGCCGCGGCCTGACCGGCCCGCGCGCCACTGAATCCGGCCGCCTCGTAGATGGCGAGGGTGTGGTCGTCGTGCCGGGCCTTGCCCGGGCCGAACACCAGGAAGGAGCCGAAGGCCTGCAGCAGCCAGGGGTGGCGGACGAGCATCGCGTGCAGGCCGGTGGCCATCGCGGCGGCCGCGTCCCGCCATCCGGCCGCGTCCGGCTCCGGCAGCGGGATCTCGTTCCAGGCCTGGTCGGCGGCTAGCGAGATGAGGTTGTCCTTGCTGTCCACGTGCCAGTAGATCGCGGTGGCGGCGGAGTCGAGCCGGCGGCCGAGCGCGCGGATGTTGAACCCTTCCAGGCCGTCGGTGTCGAGCAGGTCCACCGCCGCGGAGATGATCTTCTCGCGGGTCAGCGTGTCGCGCGGCATACCCTCACGATAGGGCAGCGGACAGCGCCTGCAGGGCGGCGACGGCGTCGGCCAGCGGCTGCTCGCCCAGGGCCTTGGCCAGCCGTCCGGCCGCGGCCGCGTGGCCGGGGCCGATCCGCGCGATCGCGGCGCGGCCCTGCTCGGTCGGGGTGAGCAGCTTGGCCCGGCGGTGCGCCGGGTTGGGGAGGTAGCGGGCCAGCCCGCGGTCGGCCAGGATGTCCGCGATGCGCTGCACGCTCTGCCGGGTGATGCCCATGTCCCGCGCGATGCCGGCCACGGTCAGCGGCTCGCCCAGCACCGCGCCGAGCACCTGCCACCAGGCCGCCGTCAGCCCGGCCGGCCGGGCCAGTTCCTCGGCGAGCGCGAGGAACTGGCCGTTCAGCCGGAACGTGGTGACCGCCGCCGCCGACAGCAGGTCCTGCTCGCGGCGGGTCACGCCGGCCCCAGCGCCGACTCACCGGCCGGAACCGCCATCAGCTCGTAGAAGCCGGCCGGGTCGCGGTCGCCGTAGAGCTTGAACCAGGACGCGGCCACCGCGGGGGTGTAGATCCCGAGCCGCTCGAAGATCGCCCGGGCGAAGTGGGCCGGCGCCACGCCGGTCGCGGTGATCAGGTCCCCGTCCGCCACCACGGGCTCGGTCACGTACCGGCCGCCGCCCGCGTACCCGGTGAGCGCGAGGTACCCGGCGTCGTTGCTGGTGTGCGCGCGGTCGTCCAGCAGCCCTTCCAGGGCCAGGCCGAAGGTCGCGCCGCAGATCGCGGCCACGGGCACGCCGGCCGCGAGGAACCGCCGGGCGGCGGTGCGGAAGCCGGCCATCGAGTCCTCGCCCCAGGTGTCGCCGCCGGCCAGGATCAGCATCGCGCTGTCCTGCGGCCGGAGCTCGTCCACGGCGATGTCGGGCACGATGCGCAGGCCGCCCATCGTGGTGACCGGCTCGCGCGTCGGGCCCACGGTGGTGACCGCGTACCGGCCCGGCTGGCGCTGCCAGCTGTCGCGGCGGATGTGCGCGGTCGCGTAGCCGGTCTCCCAGTCGGCGAAGGTGTCGAACACTGCCACGTGCACCGTCGAGGTATTCATGACAGTATTCTGTCAAATAGACAGCATGCTGTCAATAATCGGAGGAACGGGGGTGGGGCGGGGACGGGATCGTGAGGTGGGGGCGGGGACGAGGAGTGAGGGGAGAGGCGAGGAGAGGGGTGGGGTCGCGGCGCGCGGTCCTAGCGCTCGACCAGGTAGAAGCCCAGGGGGACCCCGACGATCAGCACGCAGATGGCGAAGTTGACCAGCCGGTAGCTGAGGAAGACGGCGGCGAACTCCCTGAGCATCGCGGTCGGCCAGTAGTAGCCGGCCGTCCGCGCCCCGGTGACCTGGCCGTTGACACGAAGGCGGCGCGCGATGATGGCGGCCCGGAACACGTGGTAGTTGCTGGTCACGATGATGCACCGGTAGCCGGGTACGGACCGCGCCATGATCGCCTGGCTGAACGTCAGGTTCTCCTCGGTGGTACGGGACTGGTCCTCCCGGATGATCTGGTCCGCGGGAAGCCCGCGCTCGATCAGGTAGCGGGCCATCGCTTCGGCCTCGGAGATCTGCTCGTCGCTGCCCTTGCCGCCCGAGACGATCACCACCGGGCTGGCCGGGCGGCGCCGGGCCAGCGCCTGGTGCACCCGCAGGCCCCGTTCCAGCCGGCCCGCCAGCAGCGGCGGGACCCGGTCGCCGCCGGCCAGGCCGGAGCCGAGGACGACGACGAAGTCGGCGCGCCGCAGCCCGGTGATCCGGCCGTAGATGAACGCGTAGAGCACGTAGGACACCAGCAGGAACGAGATGTAGCCGGACAGCAGGACGATGATCACGAACGACACCGTCAGGTCCGGGGACCGGGTCCGCAAGGCGGCGATCAGGAAAGCGATCAGCCCGAAGACGGCCAGGCCGGCCAGCAGGGACAGCAGGTTGGCGGGGCGGAAGCCTTCCCGGCGCACCATCGTGAAGCCGTTCAGCACCAGGTAGCCCGCCACCAGGACCGGCCCGAACGCCACCAGCGCGGCCAGGCCGAAGATCAGCAGCCGGGCCACCGTGCCGGACGTTTCCTCCAGGTGGTGCGCGGCGGCCAGGGCGCCCAGCGCCAGCGCCAGGCCGAGCCAGACCGCGTTGCTGAAGCTGCGGGGGTCGCGCAGCACGCCCGCCGCGAACAGGACCCCGGCGGCCGCGGCGAGATAGACGGGAAGCACGTCACCGAGGATAGGGAGTGGCGGGGGGCGGTCAGGTGGAAGCGCGCTCGTTCGGGATAAATCTTGGCTTTGGCCGGCTACGGGCCTTTACGCTTTTCCTCATGGCCGGCCCGCTCGTCGCGATCTTGTCCGGGGCCGGGATCTCGACCGACTCCGGGATCCCGGACTACCGCGGGCCCAACGGGCTGTGGCGGCGCGATCCGGACGCGGAAAAGCTCGCCACCTACGAGTACTACATGGGCGACCCGGAGGTCCGGCGCCGCTCGTGGCAGTCACGGCGGGCGATCTGGGCGGCGCGCCCGGAGCCGAACGCCGCCCACCGGGCGATCGCGGAGCTCGAACGGTCCGGGGTGGCGGTCCGGGTGATCACGCAGAACGTGGACGGGCTGCATCAGCGGGCCGGGACCTCCGCCCGCAAGGTGCTGGAACTGCACGGCAGCACGCAGAGCGTGGTGTGCACCGCGTGCGGCGCGCGGTCGCCGGCGCCGGACGCGCTGGCCCGGCTCGAGGCGGGCGAACTGGACCCGCCGTGCCGGGACTGCGGCGGGATCCTGAAGACGGCCACCGTGATGTTCGGCCAGGAACTCGACCCGGTGGTGCTGGGCCAGGCCGCCGCCATCGCCCGGGCCTGCACGGTGATGATCGCCGTGGGCACCAGCCTGCAGGTCTACCCGGCGGCCGGGCTGGTGGATATCGCGGTCGGCGGCGGCGCGCGCCTGGTCATCGTCAACGCCGAGCCGACGCCGTACGACGACCTGGCCCGCGAGGTGATCCGCGAGCCGATCGGGACCGCGCTCCCCCGGCTGCTGGACGGGCTGCGGCGCGAGTTCACCGAAGGCGCGGCGGGATCATGACCAGCCACCGGCTCGACCCGGCGGCCGGGACCACCAGGGACGTCTTCTCCCGTGACCACCCTCCCGTCCTGACCGTGGACCCGGGCGACACCCTCACCGTCGGCTCGCTGGACGCCGCCGGGCACCTGGCCCGGCAGACCTTTCCCGGCGAGGACCAGCCCAAGCTGATCCCCGGGGGCCGCGGGCACTGCCTGACCGGCCCGATCGGGGTGCGCGGAGCCCAGCCGGGCGACATGCTGGCGCTGCGGCTGCTGTCGCTGCGGCCCGGCGACTGGGGCTGGACCGCGGCCGGCCCGCGGGACACGCCGGTGACCCGCCGCCTCGGGCTGACCGAGGGGCCGCCGTCGTGGCTGCTGTGGGAGCTCGACTCCGCGGCCGGGGTGGGCCGGACCGCGGAGGGGTTCAGCCGGCCGCTGGCGCCGTTCCTGGGCGTGCTGGGCGTGGCGCCGGCCGAGCCCGGGGAGCACTCGACGATCCCGCCGCGCGCTTCGGCCGGCGGGAACATCGACTGCCGCGAACTGGTCGCCGGGACCACGCTGTTCCTGCCGGTCGCGGTGCCGGGCGGCCTGCTCTACCTGGGCGACGGGCACGCCGCGCAGGGCGACGGGGAGGTCGGCGGGACCGCCATCGAGTGCCCGATGACGACCTCGGTGGTCATCGGGCTGGCGGCGGGACGGCCGCTGGCGGGTATTCACGCGGAGGCGCCCTCGGGGCGCGTGACGTTCGGGTTCGACGCTGATCTCAACGTCGCCATGGGGGACGCCCTGGACGCGATGGTCTGCTGGCTGGAGGGGCTGACCGGGCTGGGGAGGGCGAAGGCGCTCGCGCTGGCCAGCACGTGCGTGGACCTGCGGGTCACCCAGGTGGCGAACCGGACCTGGGGGGTGCACGCGGTGCTGCCCGCCGGGGTGATGAGCGGGCCGGGCCTGGGCGGATAGGGGGCCGACCCGTTAGGGCCGGGACTCACGCCATCGATGGAGCATCGATGCTGCCGGGGCGGCATCAGGGGAACATCGATGTCGTTGCCGGGAGCCGGATCAGAGCCGGGGGCGGGCGACGGGCGGGACCTGTGGTGCGGGTGCGAATGCTGAGGTCAGGGTGTGTTGTGCGGCTGCCGCTGCCGGGGCTCCGCCCGTTAGCCGACCTGGGCGGTGCGGCCGGCCCAGAAGGGCGCCCGGAGCTGGCGCTTGAGGATCTTGCCGGAGCCGGTGCGCGGCAGCTCGTCGGTGAATTCCACCGACCGCGGCACCTTGTAGCTGGCCAGGTGCTCGCGCGCGAACGCGGCGATCTCCTCCTTGGTCAGCGACGACCCCGGCGACCGGACGACGGTCGCGTGCACGACTTCGCCCCACTCGTCGGACGGGATCCCGAACACCGCGACGTCGTAGATCTCGGGGTGCTGCTCCAGCGCCGCCTCGATCTCGGCCGGGTAGATGTTCATCCCGCCGGAGATGATCATGTCGGTCTTGCGGTCGCAGATGTACAGGTAGCCCTCGTCGTCCCAGTAGGCGATGTCGCCGACCGTGTGGTAGTCGCCGCGGCTGTTCGACTCGTAGCTGGCGTCGTTCTTGTAGTAGGTGTCGAACGCGCCCTTGGACCGCACGAAGACCTCGCCGGGATGGTCCGGGCCGGTGCCGGTGACCGGATTGCCGTCGTCGTCGAACAGGACGATCTCGATGCCGGGAGCGGGCTGGCCGCAGGAGCCGGGCTTGCGGAGCTGGTCTTTGGGCAGCAGCACGGTGTCCACGCCGAGCTCGGTCGACCCGTAGATCTCGAACAGCGACTCGGCCGGGAAGTCCGCGATGTACTGCTGCTTGAGGGCGAAGCTCCACGGGGCCGCGTTGGCCAGCATGACCCGCATGGAGGAACGGTCGTAGCGGTCCTTGATCTCCTTGGGCAGCGCGCAGATCATCCGGACCAGCGCCGGCGCCGAGAAGCTCGAGCTCGCCTTGTACTTGTCCACCAGCCGCAGCCAGTCCTCGGCGTCGAACTTGCGCTGCACGATGATCGTCTGGCCGAACAGCAGGCCGGCGCCCATGAACGCGCTGGGACCGCTGTGGTACAGCGGGCCCGAGGTGATGTAGATGTCGTCGGGCCGGTACCCGAACAGGTTCAGCAGGCCGCCGATCTGCTCCGGGTCCGGAGCGCCGGACCGGTACGCGCCCTTCGGCTTGCCGGTCGTGCCGGAGGTGTAGATCATCGAGCCGCCGGTGCCGACCGCGTCCCCCACGTCCGGCGGGCTGTCCGGGGCGGCCGCGATGTCGGCGTCGGTCAGCATCCCGTCCGGGGCCGGGCCCTGCCCGGTTCCGCCGACCGCGATGACGTGCCGCACCTTCTCCAGCTGGTCCCGCAGGGCGGCGAACATCGGCGCCTGCTCGTAGTCGGTGTAGACGACCTCGGCGTCGCTGTGGTTGATGACGTAGAGCGCCTCTTCCGGCGTCAGCCGGTAGTTCAGCGGCACGGCGATGGTGCCGATCTTCCGCGACGCGCTCATCACGGCGACGACCTCGGGCGAGTTCGGCCCGCACCACAGGACCTTCTGGCCCGGGCTGACGCCCAGCGAGAGCAGCAGGTTCGCGACCCGGTTCGACTGCGCCTCGAGCTCTGCGTACGTCCACACGACGACGGTGCCGTCTGGCTTGTCGTCGATGACGCCCGGCTTGTCCGGCTGGCTCTGCGCGTAGATCGAAAGGATGTCGTCTGCCATCGCACCTGTCCTCGTGAACGCGGTCAGTGGGCGCCGGCGGTCAACCGCTCCCGCCGCCTAGGGCCAATTTACGGAACTCTTACCGGCCAGTAAATCCCGGGGTGTCCGGCGTCCGCTTCGATTTCCCTGGCGGTTACCGGAACGCCTCGCGGTTCTCGTGCAGGAAGTCCTCGACGGTGCGCGGCGGGTGCCCGGTCAGGTCCAGCACCCCGGTGGTGGTGCGCTCGTTCTCCCCGGCCAGCAGGGCCCACTCGCGGGCGATGAGCAGCTCGGCCTGGAAGGGCGGGACGCCGAGGCCGGTCAGCCGGGCCAGCAGCGCCTGCTCGCTGGTCGTGACGAAGCTGACCTGCTCGCCGAGCTCGGCCGACAGCGCCTGCATGGCCTCGGGCCAGCTGAGCAGGCGCGGGCCGGTGAGGTCGTGATGCCTGCCCCAGGTGCCGGGGTCGGTGATGACGCGGACGGCGGCCTCGGCCGCGTCCCGGTGGTCGATCAGGGCCACCCGCCCGGTGCCGGCCAGGCCGGTCCAGGTGCGTGACGCCTTCACCTCGGCCGCCCCGGCCAGCAGCGAGGCGGAGAAGATCGCGGGGCGGATGGTGCTGTAGGGCAGCCCGGCCACCTCGGCCGCGAAGTCGATGTTCCAGTGCGCCCGCTGGTTGATGCCGAGCGAGGTGGCCGAGGTGTTGAGCACCGAGAGCCGGACGAGCTGCTCGACCGGCGCCGTGGCCGCCGCCTGGATCACGGCCCGCTGGAGGTTGCCCTCGAGGCCGGCCGATCCCATGGAGATGAACACGGTGGCGGCGCCGTCGAGCGCGGCCCGGACCTCGGCCGGGCGGTCGAGCGGGGCCGGCCGGATGTCGAGCAGGCCCGTGTCCAGGTGGCCGGCCGGGCCGAACAGCTGCCGGGCCCGGGCGGCGTCCCGGACGATCGCGATGACCGGGCGCTTGTCCTCGATCAGTCCGGCGACGACGGCGCGGCCGACCCGCCCGGTCGCTCCGATGACGGCGGTGGTCATGACTGCCTTCCTCTCGCGAAATCGCTGATGGCGGCCCAGGTCGGCCCGGTGGCTTCTGCCTGGGGAAAGTGACCCGCGCCGTCGATCAGCGCGGCTTGGACGTGGGTGATGCCGGCCCGTCCGCGGGCCCGGCCTCGGCGACGTGGATGCTCACGTCACCCGCCGCTACCTGCCTGTGCCGGATCATCTGGGCTTCCCTTCAGGCGGTTACCCTAACTTGCAATTTGCAAGTTCATTTCTCGATCCTAGACGTATAGACTTGCAATATGCAAGCTGGAGAAGCACGCGCCGGGCAGCCCTGCCCGATCGGGCGGGCCAGCGGCATGCTCGGGGACCGGTGGATCCTGCTGATCCTGCGCGACGCCACGATCGGCGTGACCCGGTTCGACGAGTTCCGGGATCATCTCGGCATCGCCGACAACATCCTGTCCGCCCGGCTGCGGCGGCTGGTCGACGGCGGCCTGCTGGTCAAGGTGCCGTACCGGGACGGGCAGCGCACCCGCCAGGAGTACCGCCTGACGCAGGCGGGAGCGGACCTGGCCCCGGTGCTGCGCGCGCTCGCCGACTGGGGGCAGCGGCACACCCAGCCGGACGGGCCCGCCGAGCCGATGCGGGTGGTCCACGCCGGCTGCGGCGGTGCGGTCGGAGCGGACCGGGCCTGCGCGACGTGCGGCGCCCGGGTCGGCCGCGACGAGGAGGCCTGGGTCAGGCCGTGGCGCTCACCGGATCCGGTCCGGCTGGCCGCGCCCGTGCTCGACGCGCCCGTACCCGACGCGCCCGTGCTCGACGAGCAGGCCGGCGGTTAGGCGCTGGCTCGCTGCTGGGCGCCTGACCAGTACGATTCCGCCAGCTCCAGGACGAAGGCCCGGGACTGCACCGGGTCGAGAGCGGCGTCGCCGAGCATCTGGAAGGCGAGCCGGTGCAGGTAGGTCTCCCGCTCCCCCTCCAGGGTGTGGCTGCTCAGCAGCTGCTCGGTGCTCACCACGTCCTGCAGCATCGGGTCGCTGTCGGCGCCGAAGCCGAAGATGACGAACGACTCCCCGAAGACCGTGTGGGCCGCCCCGAGGGGCAGGATCCGCAGCGTCAGGTTCGGCCGGTCGGCCTCCTGCGCCAGCCGCTGGAGCTGGTCGTACATCACGGCGTCGCTGCCGATCCGGCGGCGCAGGACCGATTCGTCCAGTACCACCGACAACTGCAGGCTCTCGCGGTTCAGGATCTGCTGGCGCCGCATCCGGACCTGGACCATCCGCTCGATCATCCGGGGCGCGATCGGCTCGATCCGGCTGTAGCCCCGGATGATCTGCCGGGCGTACTCTTCGGTCTGCAGCAGCCCGGTCACCACGTCAACGTGCCAGACGGACATCGACGCGGCCTCGTGCTCGAACCCGATGAACTGCTGGTAGTCCTCGGACAGGCTGTCGGAGTATTCCTCCCACCAGCCCTTCTGGGCGGCGTCCGCGGCCAGCGTGAGCAGCAGCGCGCGGCGGGACCCGGTGATCTGGTAGTAGTCGAGCAGCCGCTCGACCTCCCGCGGCCGCAGTCCGGTCCTGGCCCGTTCGTAACGGCTGATCTTGGACGGTGACCACTTCAGCGCCGCCGCCACCGCGTCGCCGCTCTTGCCCTTGGTCTCCCGGATCCCGCGCAGTTCGGCGGCGAGCCGGCGGCGCCGTACCGTGGGGCTTGCTGGCGCGATCATCGAGCGCCCCTCCTCCTCGGCGCCGTGTCGCCTTTGACGCCGGTCGTGCAGATTTCAACGAAACGTTCCTTGCAATACCTTACGTACCCATATCCTCGCCCATCGTAACCAAAATCTCAACGCCAGCCCAGCCCGACTAGTTGGTCATGAAGCGCTCCCGGGCCGTTCACGGACCGGCCCGCCTGCCGTTCACGACATCGATGCTCCGTCAACGTCGTGGCAGTGACATCGATGCTCCATCGATGTCGCTGGCAGCACGGCTGAGTGACGCCCGGAGTTGCAACGTGTTCTAGAAACGGGTCAAGATATCGCTGTCGGCTCCGCAGATCTGAGGGACGGCCGGATGGCTGGCGTCGCGATCAACGTGCTCGACCCGGAGTTCTACGTCGACCCGTGGCCGGCCTATCGCTGGCTGCGGGACGAGGCACCGGTCTGGCGGGATCCCGTCCAGCAGGTGTGGGCGGTCTCGCGGTACGACGACGTCCGCGCCATCGAGCGGGACACCGGACGCTACTCCTCGGCGGACGGCTCGCGTCCCCTGGTGGACCAGCGCGAGGACCAGTCCATGATCAACATGGACGATCCGCAGCACCAGGATCAGCGCAAGCTGGTGTCCCGCCGGTTCACGCCGCGGGCCACCCGCCGCCACGAAGCTCATGTGCGCGAGATCGTCACCCGGATCCTCGACGCGGTGACGCCGCTCGGGCAGTGCGAGGCCGTCGAGGCCATCGCCTCCCGGCTGCCCGCGATGATGATCGGCGACCTGCTCGGTTATCCGCGGGAGCTGTGGGAGCGCGTCCGCCACTGGTCCGAGCAGACCATGATGCTGTCCGGGCAGACCTCGCCGGACGGTCCCCCGCACGTCATGGACCCCGGCCTCCCGGCGGTGATGCGGGAATTCGCGGCGGCCACGATCGAGCTGATCGAGGCCCGCCGGGCCGAGCCCAGGGACGACCTCCTCTCGGTCTGGGCCCGTACCCCGGGCTGGGACGTCCGGCACATCCTGGACGAGACGATCCTCGTCCTCGACGGCGGCGCGGAGACCACCCGGACGGTCCTCGGCTCGGTCATCCGCGAGCTGGCCCGGCAGCCGGACCAGCGCCGGATCCTGATCGAGCGGCCCGGGCTGCTGGCCACGACCGCGGTCGAGGAGTTCATCCGCTGGGTCTCCCCCCTGTCGAACATGCGCCGCACGGCCACGGCTGACCATGAGCGGCACGGCCAGCGCATCCGGGCGGGCGAGGAGGTCGTCCTGCTCTACGGCGCGGCCAACCGGGATCCGCGCGCGTTCGGTAATCCGGATGTGCTCGACGTGACCCGGCCGGATAACCGGCATCTCGCGTTCGGGGCCGGTACTCACCTGTGCCTCGGCGCGCACCTGGCCCGGCTCGAGATCCGCGTGATGATCGAGGAGATGCTGCGGCGGATGCCGGACTGGGAACTGGCCGACCCGGGCGAGCCGCGGATCGTCCCGTCCACCTTCACCCGGGCCTACGACCGCATCCGCATCACCTTCACCCCCAGCCACCCCCGGTAGTCCCGAGAGGCAGGCGTCCAGGGAGTCGGTGTGCCACCGGGGGGTGGCGGTGGGCGCCGGCCGCCCCCTCCTGAACTCCCTGGTCACGGGCCCAGCCAGCTGTCGATCCGGGCCTGGTAGTCCGGGGCCGCCCGCAGGCCGCGGCCGGCCGTGCGGGTCAGCAGGTGCAGGTCGAGGAGCCGGGCGGTGATGGCGGCGGGCATGGCGCCGGCCAGGTGCGGGCGGCGCTGGGTCCAGTCCAGGCAGGGCCGGGCCAGGATACGCCGGGACCGGAGCAGCGGACCGGGGTCGATCCCGAGCTCGGCGAGCTTGGCCTGGCCCGTGTCGGTGAGCGCGTGGCCGGTGCCCGCCGGGCTGAGCAGGCCGTTCCCCACGATACGGTCGGCCAGTTCCACCCCGAGGCGCCCGGCCAGGTGGTCGTAGCAGGTCCGGGCCTCGGCGATGGCGTGGTTGGCGCGGTCCTGGCGCAGCGAGCGGACAGGCCGCCGTCGATCAGGCGGTGCAGGTGAGCGGTGGCGGCCGCGGGCTTGATCCGCGCGTGGCGGGCCAGGTCGGTGGCGGGCAGGGCGCGGCCGCCGGCCAGGGCGGCCAGCATGGCGGCCCGGGCGGGATGGCCGATGAGCGCCCCCAGCGGGGCCAGGTCGCGTTCGCCTTCGTTCACGGTCTCATCGTCACCCGCGGACGTTTCACGCTGGCGTGAAGTATCGGGCGCTTAGGTTCGGGTCCGCACGCATCGGAACGCCAGGGAAGGACCAAGATCATGACCGAACGAGCTCGGCAGCACGCACCCGGTTCCGCGATCCAGCGGATCTACCAGGAGTGGGACGATGCACTCGGCGCCAAGGACGCCGCGGCGGCCGCGACTCTGTACCATCCCGACGCCACCCTGGAAAGCCCGCTGGTCTGCCACCTGCTCGGCACCGAGGAGGGCATCGTCCGCGGCCGGCCGGCCATCGAGGACTTCGTCGCGAACCACGTCTTCCCGCACCAGCCCCCGCAGCGCCGCCGGTTCCGCAGCGCCCTGCTCACCGACGGAAGCCGGGTCACCTGGGAGTACCCGCGGCGCAGCCCGGACGGCGACCAGATGGACATCGTCGAGGTGATGGAGATCCAGGACGGGCTCATCGCGGCCCACCGCGTCTACTGGGGCTGGCTGGGCGTGGGCATGCTGCGGCGCGGCGAGCACGGGCGCTGACCACGCGGATGCCGGCGGCCGGGCACGGGCGCTGACCAGCCCGGCTGACTGAACCGATCTGCTGACCGAACCGAAGGGCGCCGCGGCCTCGCTCCGGGCGCTCAGCTGGTGCGCAGGTAGTCGAGGGCGGCGGCTACCCCGTTTGGTTCGATGGGCACTTTTGCCAGTCGCAGCCCCATCTCGACGCCGCACAGCGCGCCGGCCAGGGTGAGGTCGTTGAGGTGACCGAGGTGCCCGATGCGGAACACGCGGCCCGCGAGCCGGCCGAGGCCGGTGCCGAGGGACATGTCGAACTTGTCGAGGATGACCTGGCGGACCTGGTCGGCGTCGTGCCCGGGCGGCAGGACGACGGCGGTCACCGACGCGGAGTACTCCTGCGGGTCGGCGCACTGCACCTCGAGGCCCCAGCCGCGGATCGCCCGGCGGGTGGCCTCCGCGTGCCGGGCGTGCCGGTCCCACCCGGCTGCCAGCCCTTCTTCGGCCAGCATGACGAGGGCCTCGCGCAGCCCGTAGAGCAGGTTGGTGGCGGGGGTGTAAGGGTAGAAGCCGTCCTCGTTGGCCGCCAGGACGGGACCCCAGTCCCAGTACGCGCGGGGCAGCCCGGCGGTGGCCGCCGCGTCGCGGGCCCGGCCGCTGATCGCGTTGAAGCCGAGCCCGGGCGGCAGCATGAGGCCCTTCTGGGAGCCGCCGACGGTGACGTCAACGCCCCAGTCGCCGTGCCGGTAGGGCATCGAGCCGAGCGAGGAGATGGTGTCGACGATCAGCAGGGCCGGGTGCCCGGCGCGGTCCATTTCGGCCCGGATCTCCGGGACCCGGCTGGTCACGCCGGTCGAGGTCTCGTTGTGCACGACCAGGACGGCCTTGATGACGGAGCCGGTGTCGGCGGCCAGCCGCCGGCCGATCGCGTCCGGGTCCGCCCCGTGCCGCCAGTCCCCCGGCATCACCTCCGGCCGCAGTCCGAGCCGGCCCGCCAGCCGGGCCCACTGCGCCGCGAAGTGCCCGGTCTCGGCGATCAGCACCGCATCGCCCGCAGACAAGGTGTTGACCAGGGCGGCTTCCCAGGCGCCGGTACCCGACGACGGGAAGATGACCACCGGATCCTCGGTCCCGAAGACGCGCCGCAGGCCCGGCATGATGTCACGGAAAAGGCCTGCGAATTCCGGGCCGCGATGATCGATCACCGGTGCCGCAATGGCGCGCAGCACCCGGTCCGGGACGTTCGTAGGCCCCGGGATCTGGAGGAAGTGGCGCCCGGAATGCACCGTCACGGTCCCAGGCTACCCCGGCTGGCACTCTCGGCGAAGCCGGGGATTTACCTCATTCCCGGCGCGGGAATTCACTTGCACTGGCGCCTCGTATTAGCTTCTGACCTGCGGAAATGACGCCAAATTGGCACATCGGGGGGATAATGAATCGCGGACGGCATCCGCGGGCTTGCGGCCGACGCCGCCGTACCAGTTGACCTCGGCGGGCAGCGGCCGGGGGGTGGCGGGCGGGCGCCACTGGGAGACCAGGACCACGCCCGGGTCGGTCAGCTCGAGCCCGCTGAAGGCCATGGCCTTGAACTCGCGGGCCGTCCGGGCCTGGGCCGGGATTCCCGCCTGGCGGTAGGTGCGCTCGAGACCGCCGACACCGGCCGGGTCGTGCTCGGGCGTGACGTGGGAGGCGACCAGGTAGCTGCCCGGGGCGAGCGCGCCGAGCAAGGCGGCGACCACCCGGGCCGGATCGTCGGCGTCGGTCAGGAAATGCAGGACCGCGACGAGGATGAGCGCGACGGGGCGGCTCAGGTCGAGCGTCCCGGTCACGACCGGGCTGGCCAGGATCTTCTCCGGGTCCCGGAGGTCGCCGTGGAAGTAGGCGGTCTCGCCGCCGAGCCCCGGAGCCCTGGCCAGCCCCGGACCCGTGGCCAGCAGGGTGCAGGCGTGGGCGAGGACGGCCGGGTCGTTGTCCACGTAGACGACCCGGGCACCCGGCGCCGTGGCCTGCGCGACCTCGTGCACGTTCTCGGCGCTCGGCAGGCCGGCGCCGATGTCCAGGAACTGGCGGATACCGGCCTCGGCGGCCAGGTACCGGACGGTCCGGCCCAGGAAGGCCCGGTTCTCGCGGACCGCCGTGCGCACCGCGGGCCAGCTCTGCATGGCCTTGCGCCCGGTTTCCGAGTCGACGGCGAAATGATCCTTACCGCCCAGGTAGAAGTCGTATACCCGGGCCGAGTGCGCTTTCGTCGTGTCAATTTCCGGCGTCATGAGCTGACCGGTGCCGATCCTGGATCGATTGTCATTTCTTACAGCCCACGGCACCGATCTGCGGTATTTCCGGGCCACGGCCGGCGCCGGGTTCCGGGCGCCAGTCCGCCACCAGGACCACGCCCGGATCGACCAGTTCCAGGCCGTCGAAATAACTGGTGAATTCTTCCAGGCTGCGGGTCCGGTACGGCGCGGCGCCGGAGGCCTCGTACACCCGCAGGGCCTCCTCGAGCGCCGCGCTGGTGTTGACGCTGTCGTTGATGGCCAGGTAGCTGCCGGCCGGCAGGCCGCCGAGCAGTCCGGTCACGATCGCCTTGGCCTCGGCGTGGTCGACGACGTGGCCGAGGACCCCCATCAGTGTCAGCGCGACCGGCTGGGTCAGGTCCAGCCACTTCGCGGCTTCCCGCAGGACCGTGTCCGGGTCGCCCATGCTGGCGTCAACGAAGTGCGTCGTGCCCTGCGCAGCACCGGGCGCAGCACCGGGCGCCGCGCTGGCCAGCAGCGCGTTGGCGTGCGTCACTACCAGCGGGTCGTTGTCGACGTACACGGTCCGCGCCTGCGGCGCCACCTGCTGCGCGGCCTCGTGCGTGTTGTCCGCCGTCGGCAGCCCGGCCCCGACGTCCAGGAACTGCCGCACCCCGGCCTCGCCCGCCAGGTAGCGGACGACGCGCCGCAGGAAGGCCCGGTCGGCCCGCGCGATGTCGACGATGCCCGGGTAGATCGCGCTGAACTGATCGCCGGCCGCCCGGTCGACCGGGTAGTTGTCCGTGCCGCCCAGCCAGTAGTTCCAGATACGGGCGGAGTGCGGGACCGATGTGTCGATTCCTGGCTGGTCAGCGGCCACCGGAAATCCCTTCATGAATTGAATAGCCACGCGGCGATCTGAAGGAGAACATCCGAGTCCGGTTATTTCCCGGCGTCTAGCCGAGACGATATCACCGTTTCTGCAGGCGATTGAGGAATGCGTGCCATTCGTCCGGCGAAAACCGGAGGACGGGGCCGACCGGGTCCGTGCTATCGCGGACGCCGATCCCGCCCGGGTAAGGGCCCGCCACCTCGACGCAATTACCGTTGGCCAGGCTCAGCGAGGCCTTTCTCCAGCGCGGGCCCGGGCCAGGCTGATTGGCACTGGTCTGACCGGCACTGGTCTGATCGCCGGGAAGGCTGCACCGGGGACGGTGAACCACGGGAGGAGTCACGGCTCACCGTCCCCGGGCATGGGGCGTCCGCCGGCCCCGGGGGCAAGGCCGGTCTGGAACGCGAGCATGAAGTAGACGGCCTTGCCCGCGGGGGTGCGGTAGTAACCCCACTCATCCGCCAGGGTGGCCACCAGGTGCAGGCCCCGGCCGGTTTCCGCGTCAGCGGGGACGTCCGTCACTTCCGGCAGTGCCCGCGACGTGTCGTGGACGTCGACCCGGATCTGGCCGCGGGAGCAGGTGATGACGAGCGTGACCACCGGGCCCGCCACGTGCCGGACGGCGTTGGTCACCAGTTCGCTGGTGAGCAGCATCACGTCGGCCGGGTCGACCGGGACTTCCCAGCCCTGCAGCACCGCCCGGACCCGGCGGCGGGCGGCGGGCACGGCCGCCGGACCCGCGGCCAGCCGGAGGCACTGCGACCGCCGTCCGGGTGCCAGCGATCCAGGAGACTGCGGTTCGGGCGGTCGGATAGGCCGGGTCAGCGTCATCGCACTCATCGGGTTCCTTCGCGCGGTGGTCTAAGCTAGCCGGGGAGAGCACTGACCGCTCTGCTGCGGTCCCGGGGAGCTCAAGGCCCATCGCGCCGTCTTCCGTGTCGTTCCATGCAAATAGTGCTGCAACTTGCAATGCAAGACATCGGTCAGCTGACGTATCTTGAACCGCCCGCGGGCGATCCTGGATCGTTTACAAAAAAGATGGACGTCTTGTTTCTTTAGTGGCACGCTCGGGTCATGGCCCGTCGCACGCAGGCAGAGCGCACCGCGACGACGCGCACGGCGCTGCTCGAGGCCACCGTTCAGTGCCTGGTCGCCGAGGGGTTCGGCGGGACGACCACGACGGCGGTAGCGCATCGCGCGGGGGTGTCCCCCGGTGCCCTGCTGCATCACTTCCCGGCCAAGGCCGACCTGCTGTGCGCGGCCGTGGGGCACCTGTTCGAGCTGCGGCAGGCCGAGTTCAGGAAGGCGATGGCCAACCTGGGTCCCGGCGCCGACCGGCGCGAGGCGGGCATCGACCTGCTGTGGTCGATGTTCTCCGGCCCGACGTTCGTCGCGTGGCTCGAGCTCTGGATGGCCGCCCGTTCCGACCCGGCCCTGGCCGGGGCGGTGGCCCGGCTCGACCGCGAGTTCATGACCGCCAGCGAGGGCATCCTGCGCGAGCTGTTCGCCGACGAGATAGCCGCGGCGCCCGGACTGGGCCGGGTCGGCCTCAGCGTGCTGTACCCGCTGATGAGCGGGCTGGCGCTGGCCCGGCTGATCCCGGGCTACGAGCAGGTCCCGGCCGAGGTCACCCTGAGCGCGTTCAAGACGCTGGTCCGGACCGCGCTGCCGGTGCTGGACGTCGCCCGCACTGGAGGTACCCGCCATGGCGACCCGTGATCTCACTACTGCGGACAACCCGGCCGACCGGGCCTGGCTGTCCCTGCTCGACCGGCTCAACCGCCAGTCGGTCACCCGGCACTTCGACGCCTACGCCGACATCGACTGGGACGGCCCGGAACTGGCGCTCGACCCGGAAGACCCCCGCTGGGAACTGCCCGCCGACGATCCGCTCGGCGGGACCGCCTGGTACCGCGCCTTGCCGGCCGCCACCCGGGCCCGGCTCGGCTGCGAGCTGGTCGCCAGCAAGATGAAGATCGGGCTGGTCTTCGAGAGCATCCTGAAACGGGGGCTGCTCGAGTTCGCCTCGACCCTGCCCAACGGGGCGCCGGAGTTCCGCTACGCCTACCACGAGATCATCGAGGAGGCGCAGCACTCGCTGATGTTCCAGGAGTTCGTCAACCGCAGCGGGTTCGACGCGGCCGGGCTGCCCGCGGTCCGCCAGTTCGGCAGCCGCCGGATCGTCCGGCTCGGCCGCCGCTTCCCCCCGCTGTTCTTCCTGTTCGTCCTGGGCGGCGAGGACCCGATCGACTACGTCCAGCGCCGCGACCTGCGGTCGGACCGGGAACTCCACCCGCTGCTGACGCGGATCATGCGCATCCACGTCACCGAGGAAGCCCGGCACCTGTCCTTCGCCCGGCACTACCTCAAGCGCACCGTCCCGGCCCTGCCCCGGTGGCGGCGCATCCGGCTGGCCATCGCCGCCCCGGTCATCCTCGGCACGATGGCCCAGCTGATGCTGAAGCCATCGGGGCAGCTCGTGGCCAGGTACCAGATCCCCCGGGCGGTCATCGCCGAGGCATACACCCGGAACCCGCGCCACCGGGCCGACACCGCCGCCTCGCTGGGCAAGGTCAGGAAGCTGTGCGAGGAGCTCGGGCTGATCCGGGGGCCCGGCCGGGTGCTGTGGCGGCGGCTGGGGCTCGACGGCGGGAGCGGGGCGTGACAGCGGGCTCGTTTGGTGGCTGAGGGGGCGGAGGGGGAAACGGCGGGTTAGCGCGGGACGGACGGCGCCTGGCTTCTTTTCAGGTTTTGCTGGATTGGCAATGATGCTTGCCGTTTTCTGCGCGCCTGCCGCATGGTGGCGGTGGAGGTGGTCATGGTGACCAGTGAGCGCGAAGACCCATACGACGTAGTGGTCATCGGCGGCGGTGCCGCCGGGCTGAACGGGGCGCTGATGCTGGCCCGGGCGCGGCGCCGGGTCCTGGTGATCGACGCGGGCGCACCGCGCAACGCGCCCGCCGCGGCCGTGCACGGGCTGCTGGGGCGGGACGGGATGGCGCCGGGCGAGCTGCTCGAGCGCGGCCGGGACGAGGTGCGCCGGTACGGCGGCCGGGTGACGCACGGTGAGGTGACCGCCGCGGCCCGGGAGGACGGCGGGTTCGCGGTCACGCTGGCCGGCGGCCGGGTGGTGCGGGCGCGGCGGCTGCTGGTGACCACCGGGCTGACCGACGAGCTGCCCGACGTGCCGGGGCTGCGGGAGCGGTGGGGCCGGGACGTCGTGCACTGCCCGTACTGCCACGGCTGGGAGGTCAGGGACCGGGCCATCGGCGTGCTGGCCAGCGGGCCGCGTTCGGTGCACCAGGCGCTGCTGTTCCGGCAGCTGAGTGATAATGTCACCTATTTCTCGGGTGGTGCGGGGCTGGCTGGGCAGGAGGCGTCGCAGCTGGCGGCGCGCGGGATCCGGGTGGTGGACGGCGAGGTGGCGTCGGTGGAGATCGCTTCCGACCGGATCACCGGCATCCGGCTGCGCGACGGCACGGTGGACCCGCGCGAGGTGGTGGCGATCGCGCCGCGGATGGTGGCACGGGCCGGCCTGCTGGCATCGCTCGGGCTGCCCGCGGTCGAGCATCCCAGCGGAGCCGGGATGTGGGTGCCGGCCGGCCCGGCCGGCCAGACCGAGGTGCCCGG
>JAICWX010000140.1 GCA_025934635.1 Streptosporangiaceae bacterium
TCGGTTCCCCGGCCAGTCGTCGCTTACGGTAACGGTTACGCTCAGTGACGGTAGGCGGCGAGCGCTATAAGGTCAAGCCGAATGGCAAAAACTGGCTTAACTCGGCCGGTAACCGGCTAGCTCTCCCGGATCACTATGTACCCTCCGCCGGCCGGCCAGAACCCAGCTGAAATCAGGTTTCCCGTCGCTGTGGGCCTGTTGCGACCACATAGCCAACTCTCGTCATGTTCTGTCGCGATACGTCCGATGTGACGTAAATCACATGACTCGCCGGTAGGGGCAATGCGACCAGCGTTACCGGTAACTCCCCGTATGATCGTCAACGTAGACATCCTTTAAGGACCGTCCGGAGAGGCGGGAAAGGAGGTCCGTTCTATGTGTGCGGCCAGCAGTCCGGTCGCGGGGCGTGATGGCCTCGCAGTCCTCGATGCCGAGGAGATCAGGCGGTCGCTGACCAGGATCGCTCACGAGATCCTGGAACGGACGCACGGCGGCGACGAGGTCATGTTGCTTGGCATCCCCACGCGCGGGGTGCCGCTGGCGCGACGCCTCGCCGCCCGTATCGGTGAGTTCGAGGGACTCGACGTGCCCTGCGGCTCCCTCGATGTGACTATGCACCGCGATGATCTGCGGCTGCATCCGGCCCGCGCGCTGGGCCGCACCGACCTCCCGCCCGGTGGCGTGGACGGCAAGACCGTCGTCCTGGTCGACGACGTGCTGTACTCGGGCCGCACGGTGCGCGCCGCGCTCGACGCGCTGAACGACCTGGGCCGCCCGCGAGCGGTCCAGCTCGCGGTCCTGGTCGACCGCGGCCACCGCGAACTCCCGATCCGGGCCGACTACGTGGGCAAGAACCTGCCGACCTCGCAGCGCGAGGTGGTGCATGTCCTGCTGACCGAGGTAGACGGGCAGGACAGCGTGACCATCAGCGACGAGGGGAGGTAGCACCATGAAGCGCCATCTGATCTCCGCCGCCGACCTGAGCCGGGCCGACGCGCTGCTCATCCTCGACACCGCGGAGGAACTGGCCCAGCTGGCCGACCGCCCGATCAAGAAGCTGCCCACGCTGCGCGGGCGGACCGTGGTCAACCTCTTCTACGAGGACTCCACCAGGACCAGGATCTCGTTCGAGGCCGCGGCCAAGCGGCTCTCCGCCGACGTGATCAACTTTTCGGCGAAGGGGTCGAGCGTCGCCAAGGGGGAGAGCCTCAAGGACACCGCGCTGACGCTGGAGGCGATGGGCGCGGACGCCGTGGTCATCAGGCACGGGGCGTCAGGCGCGGCGCACCGGCTGGCCGGCTGGGTGCGCGGCAGTGTGCTGAACGCCGGGGACGGCACGCACGAGCATCCCACCCAGGCACTGCTGGACGCGTTCACCATCCGGCGCAGGCTCAAAGGACCGCAAGCGCGCGGCGACGGCCTCGACGGCCTGCGGGTGACGATCGTCGGGGACGTGCTGCACAGCCGGGTCGCCCGCTCCAACGTCCTGCTGCTCAGCACGCTCGGCGCCGAGGTGACCCTGGCCGCCCCGCCGACGCTGCTGCCGCTCGCCGTGGGCAGCTGGCCCTGCGCGGTCAGCTATGACCTGGACAGCGCGCTGCCCAAGACCGACGTGGTGATGATGCTCCGGGTCCAGCAGGAGCGGATGAACGCCGCCTACTTCCCGAGCGTGCGCGAGTACAGCCGCCGCTACGGCCTTGACGCCGAACGGATGGCACGGCTGCCCGGGCACGCCATCGTCATGCACCCTGGGCCAATGAACAGGGGGGTCGAGATCGCGGCGGAGGTAGCGGATTCCGTCCGCTCGACGATCGTGGAACAGGTCGCCAACGGCGTCACCACCCGGATGGCGGCCCTGTACCTGCTGCTCGGCGGCACGGAGTTCCCGGCCACGGGGGAGGCCTGATGACGGACCACGACAGCTGGCTGATCAAGGGCGTTACGATCCCCGGCGGTGAAGGGCCGACCAGCCTCCTGCTCGGCGGCGGATCCATCACGGACGTCGGCCCAAGCGTCGAGCACCCAGACGCCCGGGTGCTCGACGCGGACGGCCTGATCGCCCTGCCCGGCCTGGTCGACCTGCACACGCACCTGCGCGAGCCGGGTCGCGAGGACGCCGAGACGGTGCAGACCGGAACGGCGGCCGCGGCCCTCGGCGGCTTCACCGCCGTGCACGCCATGGCCAACACCGACCCGGTGGCCGATACCGCCGGGGTGGTCGAGCAGGTCTGGCGGCTCGGCCGGGCCGCGGGCCACTGCGATGTCCAGCCGGTCGGCGCCGTCACGATCGGCCTGGGCGGCGCCCGGCTGGCCGAGCTCGGCACGATGGCGGATTCGGCCGCGCGGGTCCGCGTGTTCTCCGACGACGGCCGGTGCGTCGCCGACCCGCTGCTGATGCGCCGGGCCCTGGAGTACGTCAAGGCCTTCGACGGGGTGATCGCGCAGCACGCGCAGGACCCCCGGCTCACCGAGGGCGCCCAGATCAACGAGGGCGAGATGTCCGCCCGGCTGGGCCTGGCGGGCTGGCCCGCCGTGGCCGAGGAGGGCATCATCGCGCGTGACTGCCTGCTCGCCGCGCACGTCGGCTCGGCGCTGCACGTCTGCCACGTCTCCACGGCCGGGTCCGCGGACATCATCCGCTGGGCCAAGTCCAAGGGCTGGCCGGTCACGGCCGAGGTCACGCCGCACCACCTGCTGCTGACCGACGAGCTCGCGGCGGGCTACGACCCGGTGTTCAAGGTCAACCCGCCGCTGCGCGCCGAGGAAGACGTGGCCGAGCTCAGGCGCGCCCTCGCCGACGGCACCATCGACTGCGTGGCCACCGACCACGCCCCGCACCCGGTGGAGGCCAAGGAAACGGAGTGGTCCGAGGCGGCGTTCGGCATGACCGGCCTGGAGACCGCGCTCCGGGTGGTGCAGCAGGCGATGGTCGATACCGGGCTGCTCGACTGGGCCGGGGTCGCCGACCGGATGTCAGTGCGGCCGGCCCGGATCGGGCGGGTCACCGGGCAGGGCGTCCCGCTGGCGCCGGGGGCGCCCGCCAACCTCACCCTTTACGACCCGGCGGCGGCGGCCGAGACGGTGACGTCAGGCGGCGCTTCCAAGAGCCGCAACAGCCCGTTCGCCGGGATGGAACTGCCCGGCCGGGTGGTCGCCACCTTCCTGCGCGGCGTCCCGACCGTGCTCGACGGAAAACTGGCCTGACTTGGCGAGCACTGACTTGGCTGGCACTAACGTGGCCGGCACTGAAGGGGGAGGACTCGACATGGCGCGCCCGGCCCTGCTCGTCCTGGAGGACGGCACCACCTTGCGCGGCACCGGCTTCGGCGCGGACGGCGAGACGTTCGGCGAGATGGTCTTCAACACCGGGATGACCGGTTACCAGGAAACGCTGACCGACCCGTCCTACTGCCGCCAGATCGTCGCGATGACCGCGCCCCACGTCGGCAACACCGGTGTCAACGACGAAGACCCCGAGTCCGGCCGGGTGTGGGTCAGCGGCTACGTCGTGCGTGAGCCGGCCCGGCTGGCGTCCAGCTGGCGCGCCACCCGGGACCTGGACGCCTACCTGCGGGCCGAGGGCGTGACCGGCATCGCCGTGCGCGGCACCAGGCTGCTGACCCGGCGGGTCCGCGAGCAGGGGGCGATGCGGGCCGCCATCAGCACCGTGGAGACCAGCCCGGAGAAGCTGCTCGAGCGGGTGCTCGCCAGCCCGCCGATGACCGGGGCCGACCTGGCCCGGGTGGTGAGCACCCCCGAGCCCTACACGGTCCCGGCCGACGGGCCGGCCCGGTACCGCGTGGCCGCCGTCGACCTGGGCATCAAGGCGTCCACGCCGCGGAACCTCGCCGCCCGGGGCTGCGAGGTCCTGGTCCTGCCGGCCACCGCGACCGCCGGGCAGATCCTGGCCGCCGCGCCGGATGGCGTGTTCTTCAGCAACGGCCCCGGCGACCCGGCCGCGGCCACCTACGCGGTCGACGCGATGCGCGGGATCCTGGACGCGGGCGTCCCGGTGTTCGGCATCTGCCTGGGCAGCCAGATCCTCGCCCGGGCCCTCGGCCTGGGCACCTACAAGCTCCGGTACGGCCACCGCGGCGTGAACCAGCCGGTGCTGGACCTCGCCACCGGCCGCGTCTACATCACCAGCCACAACCACGGCTTCGCCGCCGCCCTCCCGGGTACGCCGGAAGAGGACGAGGGCGTTTCCGCGGAAACGCCGCGGGCAACGCCCGCGTCCCCGGCGACCTGGTCGCACGTACCGGAGCGGGCCCGGCACCCGTTCGGCACTCCCTATGGTCCGGCGGTGGTCAGCCACGTCAACCTGAACGACGGCGTGGTGGAGGGCCTGCGCCTGCTCGAGCGCCCGGTGTTCAGCGTGCAGTACCACCCCGAGGCCGCTCCCGGCCCGCACGACGCCGCGGACCACTTCGATCACTTCTGCACGCTACTTGAGCAGGGGGCAAGCCATGCCGAGGCGTGAGGACCTGAAGTCGGTGCTGGTGATCGGGTCCGGCCCGATCGTGATCGGGCAGGGCTGCGAGTTCGACTACTCGGGCACCCAGGCCTGCCGGGTGCTGAAGGCCGAGGGCATCCGGGTCAGCCTGGTCAACTCCAACCCGGCGACGATCATGACCGACCCCGAGTTCGCCGACGCCACCTACGTCGAGCCGATCACCACCGAGACGCTGGAGAAGGTCATCGCCATCCAGCGCCCGGACGCGGTGCTCCCCACCCTGGGCGGCCAGACCGCGCTGAACGCCGCCGTCGCCCTGCACGACCAGGGCATCCTGCACAAGTACGACGTCGAGCTGATCGGCGCGAACATCGACGCGATCCGGGCCGGCGAGGACCGCGAGCGGTTCAAGGAGATCGTCACCGGCCTCGGCGCCGAGGTGCCGAGCAGCACCATCTGCCGCGACCTGGACGCGTGCCGGGCGGCCGTGGCAGGCACGCCGGGGGAACCGGGCCTCGGCTACCCGGTCGTGATCCGCCCGAGCTTCACCCTCGGCGGCCTCGGTTCCGGCATCGCCCGGGACGAGCAGGACCTGCGGCGCATCGCCGGGACCGGCCTGGACGCCAGCCCGACCCACGAGGTCCTGCTCGAGGAGTCCATCATCGGCTGGAAGGAGTTCGAGCTCGAGCTGATGCGCGACCAGGCCGACAACGTGGTCGTGGTCTGCTCGATCGAGAACATCGACCCGATGGGCGTGCACACTGGCGACTCGGTCACGGTCGCGCCCGCCATGACGCTCACCGACCGCGAGTACCAGCGGATGCGGGACACCGCGATCGCCATCATGCGCGCGGTCGGGGTGGACACCGGCGGCTGCAACATCCAGTTCGCGGTGGAGCCGCGCACCGGCCGGATGGTCGTGATCGAGATGAACCCGCGGGTCTCGCGCAGCAGCGCGCTGGCCTCCAAGGCCACCGGGTTCCCGATCGCCAAGATCGCCGCCCGCCTCGCCATCGGTTACACCCTCGACGAGATCCCGAACGACATCACCGGGCAGACCCCGGCCTGCTTCGAGCCCGCGCTGGACTACGTGGTGGTCAAGGTGCCGCGGTTCGCGTTCGAGAAGTTCCCCGGCGCCGACGCCACCCTCACCACCCACATGAAGAGCGTCGGCGAGGCGATGGCCATCGGCCGCAGCTTCCCCGAAGCGCTGCAGAAGGCCCTGCGCTCCCTGGAGAGCAAGCACGCCCCGTTCGGCTACACCGAACCCCCGGGGGACGCGGAGGCCCTGCTGCGCGACTGCGGGACGCCGCACGACGGGCGGCTGGCCACCATCCACCGGGCCCTGCGGGCCGGTGCCAGCCCGGCCGACATCACCAGGGTCAGCGGCATCGACCCCTGGTTCATCGAGCAGATCCAGCACATAAACCAGATAGCCGAACGGGTGGCGGGTTCCGCCGTCCTGGACGCGGACACGCTCACCGCGGCGAAGGGCAGTGGCTTCTCCGACGCCCAGATCGCCGACCTGCGCGGCAGCACCGAAACGGTGGTCCGCGAGGTGCGCTGGGCGCTGGGCGTGCGCCCGGTCTACCACGCGGTGGACACCTGCGCCGCGGAGTTCGCCGCCCGCACCCCGTACCTGTACTCGACCTACGACGACGAGACCGAGGTGCCCGGCGGCAGCCAGCCCAAGGTGATCATCCTGGGCAGCGGGCCGAACCGGATCGGCCAGGGCATCGAGTTCGACTACGCGTGCGTGCACGCCTCGTTCGCGCTGGCCGACGCGGGCTACGAGACCGTGATGGTCAACTGCAACCCGGAGACCGTCTCCACCGACTACGACACCTCCGGCCGGCTGTACTTCGAGCCGCTCACCCTGGAGGACGTGCTCGAGGTGGTCCGCGCGGAACAGCAGAGCGGCCCCGTCGCCGGGGTGATCGTGCAGCTCGGCGGGCAGACGCCGCTGGGCCTGTCGCGCGCGCTCGCGGCGGCCGGCGTCCCCGTGGTGGGCACCAGCCCCGAGGCGATCCACCTGGCCGAGGACCGGGGCGCGTTCGCCCGGGTGCTGGAGCAGGCGGGGCTGAGCGCGCCGCGCAACGGGACCGCCATCTCGCAGGACGAGGCGGCCCTGATCGCCCGCGAGATCGGCTACCCGGTCCTGGTGCGGCCCTCCTACGTACTCGGCGGCCGCGGCATGGAGATCGTCTACGACGACGCCACGCTGCGCTCCTACATGTCCCGGGCGACCGAGGTGAGCCCCGGCCACCCCGTGCTGATCGACAAGTTCCTCGACGACGCGATCGAGATCGACGTCGACGCGCTCTACGACGGGGACGAGCTCTACCTCGGCGGGGTCATGGAGCACATCGAGGAGGCGGGCATCCACTCCGGCGACTCCGCCTGCGCGCTGCCGCCGATCACCCTCGGGCGCAGTGACATCGTGCAGATCCGCGCGGCCACCCGGGCGATCGCCGCCGGGGTGGGCGTGCGCGGCCTCCTCAACGTGCAGTACGCGCTGGCCGGGGGAGTGCTGTACGTGCTCGAGGCCAACCCGCGGGCGTCGCGTACGATCCCGTTCGTGTCCAAGGCCACGGCGGTGCCGCTGGCCAAGGCGGCGGCCCGGATCATGCTCGGCGCCACCGTCGCCGGGCTGCGCGCGGAGGGGATGCTGCGGGCCGCCGGGGACGGCGGCGAGCTGCCGCTGGACGCCCCGGTGGCGGTGAAGGAAGCCGTGCTGCCGTTCGGGCGGTTCCGCGACCTGGCCGGCCAGGGCGTGGACACCGTGCTCGGCCCCGAGATGCGCTCGACCGGCGAGGTCATGGGCATCGACGTGGCGTTCGGCACCGCCTACGCGAAAGCCCAGGCGGCGGTGTACGGCTCGCTGCCGGTCAAGGGACGGGCGTTCGTCTCGGTGGCCAACCGGGACAAGCGGTCCATGATCTTCCCGGTCAAGCGCCTCGCCGACCTGGGTTTCGAGATCTGGGCGACCGAGGGAACCGCCGAGGTGCTGCGCCGCAACGGGGTTCGTGCCAAGATCGTGCGAAAGCACGGTGACGGACCCGGACCTGACGGCGAGCCGACCGTGGTGACACGCATACTCGCCGGTGAGGTGGACCTGATCGTGAATACGCCGTTCGGCAGCCCGGGGCAGTCCGGGCCGCGCCTCGACGGCTACGAGATCCGCACCGCCGCGGTCCGCCGCGGCATCCCCTGCGTCACCACGGCCGCGGGGCTGGCCGCCGCCGTGCACGGAATCGAGGCCATCATCCGCGGCGAGGTCGGCGTGCGGTCCCTCCAGGAGCACGCCGCGCTGCTCGCGGGGGCCGGAGGCTCCCCGACAGCGCGGCGCTACGGTGAGAACCCCAGCGGGCCTGCGGGGGGTTTCAGGGGGGTCGCCCCCCCTGGTGATGAATAGTGCCGGTTCAGATCCGGGGCACCGTCCTGACCCTGCGGCGCGTCGACGCGTACCACGCGCTGACCCTCGTCGCGCCCGCCATCGCGACTAAATTCCGGCCGGGCCAGTTCATCACGATCGCGGTCGGCGGCCCGGAGACGTCCATGCTCGGGCGGCGGGCCTTCGCGGTCCATGACGTCCGCCCCGATCACGGCGGCACGGTGGAGATCGTGTTCGAGGCCCGCGGGCCCGGCACGCGCTGGCTGGCCTCGCTGCGCGCCCGGGACACCCTCGACACGGTGGGACCGCTCGGCCGGCCCTTCCCCATCCCCCGGGACCCGTCGAGCTGCCTGCTGATCGGCGTCGGCTACGGCAGCGCGCCGCTGTTCGGCCTGGCCGCGCGGCTGCGGGAACGCGGCTGCAGCATCGACTACCTGCTCGGCGGCGAGAGCGCGGACCGGGTGTTCGGCGCGCTGACCGCCCGGCGGAACGGGCGCAGCGCCGCCGTCGCGACCACCGACGGCTCGTTCGGCGCGCGCGGCCCGGTGACCGCCCTGATGGAGCAGATCATCCGCGAGGCGCGGACCGACGTGATCTACGCGTGCGCCCCCGTCCCGGTCCTGCGGGAGGTCGCGGCGATCGCCGGCCGGTATGACATCCCGGTGCAAGCCTCGGTGGACGTGCCGATGGCGTGCGGGACCGGGGTCTGCATGGGATGCGTGCTGCCGGTCACCGGGACCGACGGGATCACCCGGATCGTGCGCTCCTGCGTGGACGGCCCGGTGTTCCGCGCCGACCTGGTCCGCTGGGACGACGTGGGGACCATCCCGTTCGACGCGCTGGGCGCGCCCGGGTGGCAGCCGGCCCGGACCCCGGAATCACGCTATGCCGGGTAGGGGGCACCCATGCCGGCCGACATGAGGGCCCGGCTCGGCCAGACCGACCTGCCCAACCTGGTGCTGTCCGCGTCCGGCTGCGCGGGCGCCGGGCGGGAGCTCGCCCAGTTCATCGACGTGGCCCGGGTGGGCGCGGTGATCAGCAAGTCGATCATGGCCGAACCCCATACCGGCAACCCCGCCCCGCGGCTGGCCGAGACGCCGAGCGGCCTGCTGAACTCGGTGGGCCTGCAGGGCCCGGGCATGGACGCGTTCCTGCAGCGGGACCTGCCGTGGCTGCTGTCCCGCGGCGCCCGGGTCGTGGTCTCGATCGCGGGCCAGACCATCCGCGAGTTCGCCGGGCTGGCCACCCGGCTGTCCGACACCGCCGGGGTGTCGGCCATCGAGGTCAACCTGTCCTGCCCCAACGCCGAGGACGCCGGGCAGCCGTTCGCGCTCGACCCGCAGCGGGCCGGCAGCGTGATCGCGGCCGTGCGCGGCAGCGCCCGGTACGACATCCCGGTGTTCGCCAAGCTGTCGCCGGACGTGACCGACATCGTGGCCGTGGCCAGTGCGTGCGTCGCGGCCGGCGCGGACGGCCTGTCGCTGATCAACACGCTGCTCGGCATGGCCATCGACCCGGCCACCATGCGGCCTGCCCTGGCCGGCAAGTACGGCGGCCTGTCCGGCCCGGCCATCAGGCCGGTCGCGGTGCGCTGCGTGTGGCAGGTCCGGGCCGCGTTCCCCGACGTGCCGATCATCGGCTCCGGCGGCGTGCGCACCGGCCGGGACGCGCTGGAGCTGCTGCTCGCGGGCGCGTCCATGATCGCCGTGGGCACGGAGATCATCCACGATCCCTCGGCCTGCTCGCGCGTGCTGAGGGAGCTGGAGGAGGAACTGGCGGCGATCGGCACGGACCGCGCCGCCGACGTGATCGGCCAGGCGCACGGCCGGACGCCCAGAGGGCTGGCCTGGCGCGCCTAGATGACACTATGTAAGCAGAAAACGGCGATCTGTAACGTGGTTAACAGAGGAGTGGGACCGTGAGCACGCCTGCACCGGTGGCCGTCGCGCTGGACGCCCCCGACCTGGAGACCGCGGCGCGGTGGGCCGCGCTGGTGACCCCGCACGTGAGCACCGTCAAGGTCGGGCTCGAGCTCTACCTGCGCTACGGGCCGGAAGTCGTCGCGACGGTGCGGGGCGCCAGCCGCGTGTCCGTGTTCCTCGACCTCAAGCTGCATGACATCCCGGCCACCATGGTGGCCGCGGTCACCGTGCTCACCTCGCTCAGCGATGACGACCTCGGCCGGATCGGGCTCAGCGGCCCGGTATCGGACGCGGTCCGGCGGCTGGCCGTGCTCTCGGTCGAGGCCGGAGCGCAGGGCCTGGTCTGCTCGCCGCGCGAGGTGGCCGCGGTCCGGTCCGAGGTCGGCGACGATGTGACACTGATCACGCCGGGTGTCCGGCCGGCCGGCAGCGGCGCGGACGACCAGGCCCGGGTAGCCACCCCGGAGGAGGCATTGCTGGCGGGCGCGGACCTGCTGGTGATCGGGCGCCCCATCACCCGGGCGCCCGATCCCGGCGCCGCCGCGGCGGCCATCGCCGCGTCATTGCGCCGGGTAGCCGTCGCGCGTTAACCGGGCCGTTCCGGGTAACCGGCAGGCGGACATGGATGGAGCATCAATGCTGCGATCGCGACATGGATGGAGCATCAATGTCGTTTGCCGGGAGCGGGTCAGGGTCAGGCCGGCGACGGGCGTGAGCCGTGGAACTGATGCTAGGGCTGAGGCGGCATGCCGGAGAATCCAGGGCAGGGCATCGCCAACCCTGGCTCGCGCCTGACTCGCGCGATGCTCGCGCGAGTCAGGCGATGCTCGCGTGTGCCTTGAGCACCCGGCACACCGTTAGTGACCTGGGGTGACGCAGGCCTTACCCAGCGAGTATGATGCCGTCGGAAGGCATCGCCAGGCAAGGATAAATATCATCGTCACGCTTGAGGCTCACGTTACCGAATATGCTTCATGTTACCCAAGTGACGTAACGAGATGAGTGTTGTATGTCTGGCGAATCGATGACGCGCCGCGCAGGTGCCGAACCCGCGACACGGGGATGGCCTACGCTGGTGTCCGGTGGCGCTGACAACGGGATATCACCACGTGAGACCCTTAACCGGGGCAGGGGGCGTCGGTTGATGACTCTGAGTAATAAGTCGGTTACAGAAAGTAATATATTTCAATTTGTAATGACGTAACCGGCAGTTTGCGTTGCCTAATGGGTACGTGATTGGCTAGTTTCCCCTCCCGACAAACCTTTTTCCAACGAAACCCGAGGTGACCCCGAGTGGCTCTTCCTCCCCTCACCCCCGAAGAACGTGCGGCTGCCCTGGAGAAGGCAGCTAGAGCACGGAAAGAACGCGCCGAGGTGAAGAACCGCCTCAAGCGCGGGGCCACGTCCTTGTCTGACGTCATCAAGGAAGGCGGAACTGATGACGTGATTGGCAAGATGAAGGTCTCGGCTCTGCTCGAATCCCTGCCGGGCGTAGGCAAGGTGCGGGCAAAGCAGATCATGGAAAGGCTTGGTATCGCGGAATCGCGCCGTGTGCGCGGACTGGGTACCAACCAGCGCTCTGCGCTTGAGCAAGAGTTCGGTGCCGATATCTGATCCACGCGGCAGGGGGGAGCCGAACCCATCAGGTCTTGGCAGTGCCGCGGTCGCGACCCCGGTGCATTCGCGGCTGACCGTGCTCTCCGGGCCCTCCGGGGTCGGGAAGAGCACGGTCGTCGCCGAACTGAACAGGACGTGCCCCGGGATCTGGATTTCCGTGTCGGTCACGACACGGCGTCCGCGTCCCGGGGAAGTGGACGGGCGCGAATATCACTTTGTCGATGACCGCGAGTTTGACCGCCTGGTAGACGCCGGCGCGTTGCTCGAGTGGGCCCAGTTCGCCGGCAACCGGTACGGAACTCCCCGGGATCCGCTAAACGCCAAACTCGCGATGGGCGTTGCGTGCCTGCTCGAGATCGACCTCGCCGGGGCGCGCCAGGTCAAGGACGCGGTGCCGGACGCCCGGCTGGTATTCCTCGCCCCGCCGTCGTGGGACGAGCTGGTGCGCAGGCTCACCGGCCGCGGCACCGAGTCGGCCGAGGTGATGGAGCGCAGGCTGGCGGCCGCCCGGGACGAGCTCGCGGCGGCCGGGGAATTCGAGGTCACGCTGGTTAACACATCCGTCCAGGACGTGTGCGGCCAGCTGGTAGCCTTGATGAAGCATTGACAACGGAAGGCAAAACGTGGCAGGCACTCAGGCCCACCAGGCCGCCGACGGCATCATCAGCCCGCCGATCGACGAGCTTCTCCAGGTCACCGACAGCAAGTACCGGCTGGTGATCATGGCCGCGAAGCGCGCCCGCCAGATCAACGCCTACTACTCCCAGCTCGGCGAAGGGCTGCTCGAGTACGTCGGGCCGCTGGTGGAGACGCGCAGCCAGGAGAAGCCGCTGTCCATCTCGCTCCGCGAGATCAAGGAGCGGATGCTCAGCGTCGAGGTCATCGAAGGCAGCTAGCGGCCCCGGTACCATGACTGCCCGCGTCGTCCTCGGAGTCGGCGCGGGCATTGCCGCGTATAAGGCCTGCGAACTGCTCCGGCTGCTGACCGAATCCGGCCACCAGGTCCGGGTCGTGCCCACCCCCGACGCCCTTCGCTTCGTCGGCGAGGTCACCTGGGCCGCGCTTTCCGGGCAGCCGGCCACCACCGATGCCTGGACCGGTGTGGCCGAGGTACCGCATGTCCGGCTCGGGCAGTCGGCCGACCTCGTGGTGGTCGCGCCCGCCACCGCCGACCTGATGGCCCGGGCCGCCGCCGGGATGGCCGGGGACCTGCTCACCGCCACCCTGCTCACCGCCCGGTGCCCGGTGCTGTACGCGCCGGCCATGCACACCGAGATGTGGGAGCATCCCGCCACCCAGGCCAACGTGGCGCTGCTGCGCCGTCGCGGCGCCATCGTCCTGGACCCCGCGACGGGCCGCCTGACCGGCCAGGACAGCGGGGCCGGGCGGCTCCCCGAGCCGGCCGCGATCTTCGCCGCCGCGATCGCCCTGCTGAACCGCGGCCCGGCCGCCGCGGACCTGGACGGCCGCCGGGTCGTGGTGTCGGCGGGCGGCACCCGGGAGGAAATCGACCCGGTGCGCTTCATCGGCAACTGGTCCACCGGGACCCAGGGATACGCGCTCGCCCGCACCGCGGTGGCCCGTGGCGCCGAGGTGACCGTGGTAGCGGCCAACGTGGCGCTGCCCGACCCGGCCGGGGTCAAGGTCACCCGGGTGGTCTCGGCCCGCGAGCTGCGGGACGCCGTCCTGGCCGCCGCCGAGGGCGCGGACGCGGTGGTGATGGCCGCCGCCGTGGCCGACTACCGCCCGTCCTCGCGCAGCCCGGCCAAGATCAAGAAGGACGGCCAGCCGCCGGAACCGATCGCGCTGACCGAGAACCCGGACATCCTGGCCGGGCTGGGGTCCGCCCGCCGCGCCCGGGACCGATCCCCTCTCGAAGACCATGATCCCGAACGAGCCGGGCTCACGTCATCCTCGCGCCCGCCTCAGGTCCTGGTCGGGTTCGCCGCGGAGACGGATACCTCATCTGCCGCGGCACGGGCTAAGCTGGCCAGAAAGGGCTGTGACCTGCTCGTAGTAAACCCGGTGGGGGCCGGGCGCGGGTTCGGCACGCCGGATAACGAGGCCGTCGTCTACGGCTCCGACGGGACGGTCACGCCGATCCCGCGGGGCCCGAAGGAAGCTCTCGCCGACGTGGTGTGGGACCTGGTGGTCGCACGGCTGCCCGAAACGGGCAGTCGCGGATAAACTCACCGCAGTCCAGCAAACTTAACGCAGTCACCCAGCGAGGGGAGAGCCGAAGTGGCGCGCCGTCTTTTTACATCTGAGTCAGTGACCGAAGGTCATCCGGACAAGATGGCTGACCAGATCAGCGATGCCATCCTTGACACCATGATCAAGGATGATCCGGGCAGCCGCGTGGCCGTGGAGACCATGATCACCACCGGTCAGGTGCACGTGGCGGGGGAAGTCACGACCCAGACCTATGTCGACATTCCCGGCATCATCCGGGACAAGATCCTTGAGATCGGCTACGACTCGTCGGCTAAGGGGTACGACGGCGCGTCCTGCGGCGTGTCGGTGTCGATTGGCTCCCAGTCACCGGACATCGCCCAGGGCGTCAACGACGCGTTCGAGTACCGCGAGGGCGAGGGTACCGACGAGCTCGACCGGCAGGGGGCCGGCGACCAGGGGCTGATGTTCGGCTACGCGTGCCGCGAGACCCCGGAACTGATGCCGCTGCCGATCATGCTGGCGCACAAGCTGGCCCGCCAGCTGTCCGCGGTGCGCCGCTCCGGCACCGTTCCCTACCTGCGGCCGGACGGCAAGACCCAGGTGACCATCGAGTACGCCGGGGACAAGCCGGTGCGGCTGGACACGGTCGTGGTCTCGACCCAGCACGCGCCCGACATCAACCTCAAGGAACTGCTCACCCCCGACATCAGGGACTACGTGGTCCAGCCGGTGCTGGCCGACGCCGGGATCGACACCGAGGGCTTCCGCCTGCTGGTCAACCCGACCGGCCGGTTCGAGATCGGCGGCCCGATGGGCGACGCCGGGCTGACCGGCCGCAAGATCATCATCGACACCTACGGCGGCATGGCCCGGCACGGGGGAGGGGCCTTCTCCGGCAAGGACCCGTCCAAGGTGGACCGCAGTGCCGCCTACGCCATGCGCTGGGTGGCCAAGAACGTGGTGGCGGCGGGCCTGGCCGACCGGTGCGAGGCCCAGGTGGCCTACGCGATCGGCAAGGCCATGCCGGTCGGCCTGTTCATCGAGTGCTTCGGCACCGAGAAGGTGCCGGTCGAGAAGATCCAGGACGCCGTGCTGCAGGTCTTCGACCTGCGGCCGCGGGCCATCATCTACGCCCTGGACCTGCTCCGGCCCATCTACGCGCAGACCGCGGCGTACGGGCACTTCGGCCGCACCGAGCCGGACTTCTCCTGGGAGCGCACCGACCGCGCGGACCAGCTCCGCGACGCCGCCGGGTTCTGAGGCGCATGTCCTAACCGGCGCCGCGGGTTCTGGTAGGACGGAACCGTGGTCAAGGGGCCGAAGGACCAGGCGGTGAGCGAGCGGCTGCCCGTCGCGCGCGTCGCGGTGGACATTTCCCTGGCCCACCTGGACCGCCCCTTCGATTACCTGGTACCCGCCAGCATGGACGAGGCAGCCGGGCCCGGCGTTCGCGTCCGGGTCCGGTTCGCCGGCCAGCTGGTCGACGGCTACCTGCTCGAACGTGTCCAGAGCAGCGAGCACCAGGGCAGGCTGGCCCGACTCGAGCGGGTGATCTCACCGGAGCCCGTGCTCACCCCGGAGATCTTCGACCTGGCCCGGGCGGTGGCGGACCGGTACGCCGGGACGCTGGCCGACGTGCTCAGGCTGGCCATCCCGCCCCGGCACGCCACCGCGGAACGCGAGACCGCTCGCGCACCCGGGCAGCGGCCGCCGGCGGAGATCCCGGATCCTGGCTCGTGGGCCCGCTATCAGGCCGGCCCGGCGTTCCTGGCCGGCCTGGCCCAGGGCCGCCCCGTCCGGGCGGCCTGGTCGGCGCTGCCCGGTTCAGGCCCGGGCTGGCCGGCCGAGATCGCCATCGCCGCCGCCACCACGGCCGCCGCCGGCCGCGGCGTGGTGATCGTGGTGCCGGACGCCCGCGACCTCGACCTCGTCGGATCGGCCCTGGCCGCGACCCTGCCCGCGGCGGGCCAGGAGCACGTCTGCCTCACCGCCGACCTCGGCCCGGCCGAGCGCTACCGCCGCTGGCTGGCCGTGCGCCGGGGCCTGGTCCGGGTGGTGGCCGGTACCCGGGCGGCGATGTTCGCGCCGGTCGCCGACCTCGGCCTGGTGGTGCTCTGGGACGACGGCGACGACCTGCACGCCGAGCCCCGGGCGCCGTACCCGCACGCCCGGGAGGTGCTCGCGCTGCGCGCGCACCGCACCGGCGCGGCCGCCCTGATCGGCGGTTTCGCCCGCACCGCCGAGCTGACCCAGCTGGTCGCCGGCGGCTGGGCCCGGCCGCTGGCGGGACGCCCGGAGGTGCTGCGGCAGCTGGCCCCCCGGACGCGGGCCGCCCCCGACGAGGCCGAGCTGGCCCGGGACGCCGCCGCGATGACCGCGCGGCTGCCCAGTCTGGCCCTGCGAACGGCCCGGACCGGGATCGCCGACGGGCCGGTGCTGGTCCAGGTGCCGCGGCGCGGCTACCTGACCGCGATCGCCTGCGGCCGGTGCCGCGCGCCGGCCAGGTGCGGCACCTGCGGCGGGCCGCTGGAGATCGGGGGCTCGCACGGGACGCCGGACTGCCGGTGGTGCGGGGCCCTGGCGGTCGACTGGGCCTGCGCCCGCTGCGGTTCGGGCCAGGTCCGTGCGGTCGTCACCGGGGCCACGCGCACCGCGGAGGAACTGGGCCGCGCCTTCCCCGGCGTGCCCGTGCGCAGTTCCGGCGGCCAGCACGTACTCGCCACCGTGCCCGCCGAACCCGCGCTGGTCATCGCCACCCCCGGCGCCGAGCCGGCGGCACCGGGCGGTTACGCCGCCGCGCTGCTGCTGGACGGCTGGGCGCTGCTCGGCCGCCCCAGCCTGCGCGCCGCCGAGGAGGCGCTGCGCCGCTGGCTGAACGCGGCCGCCCTGGTCCGCCCGTCCGGCCCCGTGGTGGTGCTGGCCGACGCGTCCCAGCCCGCCGTCCAGGCCCTCATCCGCTGGGACCCGGTCTCGTTCGCCGAACACGAACTAGCCGAGCGCACCGAGCTCGGCTTTCCCCCCGCCGTCCGGATGGCCTCCGTCACCGGCGCCCCCGAGGCAAGCGCCGAGTTCGTCACCGCCGCCCACCTCCCCGCGGATGCCGAAGTCCTGGGGCCGATCCCCGTCGAAGACGGGGCCCGGGGGGTACGGGGGGGCGGGCAGCCCCCTCGTGAGCAGGGGGGGTCTGGGGGGGATTTTCCCCCCGAGGCAAGCAGAGCCTTGATACGGATAGGACGGGGAGAGGGCCTGGCCCTGGCCCGGGCGCTGCACGCGGCCCAGGCCACCCGCAGCGCACGCAAGGACGGCGGCGTCATCCGGGTCCAGCTCGACCCGGCCGAGGTGGCCTGACGGATAGACTGGGCACCGGCGGCGCCACGTGAACAGGCGGCCGCCATCCGGTGTCCAGGAGGGTTTTCGTGAGCGTCAAGCCGATTCGTCTTTTCGGTGATCCCGTGCTGCGCACCCCGGCCGAGCCGGTCCGCGACTTCGACGCCGAGCTGCGCAGGCTGGTCAAAGACCTCACCGAAACCATGCTGGACGCCCCCGGGGCGGGCCTGGCCGCGCCGCAGATCGGGGTCGGCCTGCGGGTCTTCACCTACCACGTCGACGACCACGAGCCCGGCCACCTGATCAACCCCTCGCTGGACCTGTCCAAGGACGAGGACGAGGACGACGAGGGCTGCCTGTCCTTCCCGGGCCTGGTCTACCCGGTCAAGCGGGCCTGGGGCGTGGTGGCCAAGGGGTTCAACATGCACGGCGAGCCGGTGACCATCGAGGGCACCGAGCTGCTGGCCCGCTGCATTCAGCACGAGACCGACCACCTGGACGGCGTGCTGTTCATTGACCGGATGGACCCCGCCCAGCGCAAGGCGGCGATGAAGGCCATCCGTGAAGCCGAGTGGTGGGGGGATCCGGTCCCGCGGGTGCGCGTCTCACCGCACGAGACCCGGGGCCAGGCCAGCTGAGATGCGGCTAGTTTTCGCGGGTACGCCCGAGACGGCGGTACCGGCGCTGGATGCGCTGCTGGCCTCGCGGCACGAGGTCGCCGCGGTGGTGACCCGTCCCGACGCCCCGGCCGGCCGCGGCCGCAAGGTCGAGGCCAGCCCGGTGGCCCAGCGCGCCGCGGCCGCCGGGCTTGAGGTACTGACCCCGGCCCGGGTCCGCGACCCGGAGTTCCTCGACCGGCTGCGCGCGATCGGGCCTGACTGCTGCCCGGTGACCGCGTACGGGGCGCTGCTGCCGCAGTCCGCGCTGGACATCCCGCCGCGCGGCTGGGTCAACCTGCACTTCTCCATCCTGCCCGCCTGGCGCGGGGCCGCCCCGGTCCAGCACGCCATCCTGCACGGCGACGACGTGACCGGTGCCAGCACGTTCGACATCGTCAAGGAACTGGACGCAGGCCCGGTGTACGGGGTGCTGACCGAGCCGGTACGGGCCGATGACACGACCGGCACGCTGCTCGCCCGGCTCGCCCGCTCGGGGGCGGAGCTGCTGGTCGCGACGCTGGACGGGATCGAGGACGGCACGCTCCAGGCCGTCCCGCAGCCGGCCGAGGGGGTGAGCTTCGCGCCCAAGCTCAACCCGGATGACGGGCGGGTGGACTGGAAGCTGCCCGCGCACGTGGTGGACCGGCAGATCCGCGGCTGCACTCCCGACCCCGGCGCCTGGACCGAGCTCGACGGCCTCCGCCTCAAGCTCGGGCCGGTATCGCTGGACGTCCGGGATCAGCCCGGCGCGGACCCCGCGGCCGTACCGGCGGACCTCGCACCCGGCGAGCTCCAGGTCGGCCGCCATGCCGTCCTGGCCGGCACGGGGACCCGTCCGGTACGCCTCGGCGACGTCCAGGCCCCGGGCAAGCGCCGGATGACCGCCCCCGACTGGGCTCGCGGCCTGCGCTCCGGCGGCGCCGTGCGACTCGGCTGACATGCCACCCAATCCCCAGCGCTCGAGGCCGCGCAGGCCAGCAGGCAGCCAGCCCCGTTCCGGCCAGTCTGGATCGGGCCAGTCCGGTCAGCCCCGTTCCGGTCAGCCCCGCTCTGGCCAGCCCCGTTCCGGCCGGCCGCGGACCGACCCGGCCCGGCGCGCCGCCTACGACGTCCTGCGCGCGGTCGCCGACCGTGATGCCTACGCCAACCTGCTCCTGCCCGCCCTGCTCTCCGAGCGCGGCCTGACCGGCCGCGACGCGGCCTTCGCGACCGAGCTGACCTACGGCACGCTGCGCGGCCGCGGCACCTATGACGCCATCCTGGCCGCGTGCAGCGACCGGGACGACCTCGACCCGCCGGTGCGTGATGTGCTCCGGCTCGGCGTGCATCAGCTGCTGGCCACCCGGGTCGGCCGGCACGCCGCCGTGTCCACGTCGGTTGACCTGGCCAAGGACGTGTGCGGCCCGCGGCCCGCTGGCTTCGTCAACGCGGTCCTGCGCCGGGTGGCCACCCGCGATCTGGACGACTGGATCCAGATCACGGCCCCGGACGCCTCCCGCGACCCGTCCGGTTACCTGGCCGTGCGGTACAGCCATCCGCGCTGGACCGTCGACGCTTTCCGCGACGCCCTCGGCCCGGCCGCCCCGGCCGAGCTCGGGGATGCCCTCGCCGCCGGCAACGTCCGGCCTGCCGTCGTGCTCGCCCTCAGCCCCGCCGAGGCATCCGCTCCCCAGCCGGACAGCACCCAGCCGGACAGCACCCTCCCGGATAACACCCTTCCGGACGGTGAGCGGACGCGCTGGTCGCCGTACGGCTTCCGGCTGGCCGGCGGCGACCCCGCCGCGCTGGTCGCCGCGGGCGCGGCCGTCCAGGACGAGGCGAGCCAGCTGGCCGCGCTGGCCCTGAGCCGGGTCGGCGTGACCCCGGCCACTCCCGAAGCTCCCGGCACCGACCCGGGCACCGGCCCAGGCCCCGATCCGCGCCCCGGCCAGGCTGCGCGCCCGGACCGGCTCTGGCTCGACCTGTGCGCGGGCCCTGGCGGCAAGGCCCGGCTGCTGGCCGGGCTCGCCGCTACCCGAGGCGCCCGCCTGATTGCCTCGGATGTCCACCCGCACCGCGCCCGGCGTGTCCGGGACGCCCTGGACCGCGCCGGCGGTCCCGGCCACGCCGCTGCCGGCCCTGACGGCCCCGGCCCTGACGGCCCCGGCTACGGCGTCATCGCGGCGGACGGCCGCCGCGTCCCGTGGGCGCCGGGCACGTTCGACCGCGTCCTGGCCGACGTCCCGTGCTCCGGCCTGGGATCATTGCGCCGCCGCCCCGAGGCCCGCTGGCGCAAGACCCCCGCCGACGTGACGGAGCTCGCCGTCCTGCAGCGCCAGCTGCTCAACGCGGCCATCGACTCGGCCCGCCCCGGCGGCGTGGTGGCCTATGTCACCTGCTCCCCGCACCTGGCCGAGACCAGCGACGTGGTCACGGACGTCGTACAGGCCCGGGGCGACGTCACCATCCTCGATGCGCCCGCTGTCCTCCCCGAGGTTCCCGGCCTGCGCGCCCTGGACTCCCGGTTCGCCCAGTTCTGGCCGCACCGCCACGGCACCGACGCGATCTTCCTGGCTCTGCTGGCCCGTCGCTCGCCTCCGGGCGCCTCCTGAGGCCCTGCCTTCCCTCGTCCCTCGTCGCAAGCTCCTCGCTCCTCAGTCCAGGCAGGGCCGGCGCCCTTTGGCTCGCTCCTCAGGCGCTGTTAAGGGCCCGGGCCGACTTCAGCCGGGCGTTGCCGATATCGGCTTGCTGGCCCTGGGCGTACCCGGCGCTGTAGCCGCGGCCGCTGTAGGTGATCCGCGTCCGGCGCGTCACCGGATAGGCCTGCTCCAGCTGCTGCCGGATGACCACGGCCCGGTCGGCCAGCACCAGCGCGGTGCTCGGCCCGGCCTGCGTCTCGCCCTCGGCCGCCGTGGCGGCGCGGTCCTCGGCCGACTTGACCCGGGTGATGACGGCGGTGACGAAGCCGAGCAGCCAGCTCCGCCGCCAGGCCCGGACGCTGCGGATCCCGGCCGGGACCGCGGCGACGGACAGGCCCCGGGCCATCTGGAGCAGCAGCGAGGTGTACAAGATGTCGGCCCGCTCCAGGTCCGAGGCGAAGCCGAACACGTGGATGCGCGCGCCGGGCTTATCCGTGCTGAGCAGGACGCACTGGCAGCGCATCGCGCCCGCCAGCCCGGCCAGCAGGTGGGCCCGGACCTGCGCCCACGGGTTGGCGATGTCGATGATCCGGCTGCCCGGCCGGTCGGTCCCCGGATCCGACGCGGCCAGCCGGGCCCGGTCGATCCCGTACCTGGCCATCAGCTCCGCCGCCTTGGCGGTGAGCGCCTCCGCCTCGGGCGGGGTCACCCCCTCCGCCTCGGCCTTCGCCAGCAGCTTGCGTACCCGGTCGAGCAGGGCACTGGGCGGATCCGAACTCATACCAGACCTCCAGGTCGATCCAATCGAACTCAGCATCGAACCTACCCGCACCATACGACAATTTCTCTCCCCGCTCGTCTCCGGGGCGCTCAGAGTTCCCGTCTTCCCTCGTCGCTCGCTCCTCAGTCCAGACGGGAACGCGCCCCTTTGGCTCGCGGGGAGGGAGCCCTGCCGCGCGCTGCGGAGTCGGTGTGCCCCTGGGTACTTTCTTGCGCACCCGGTGCGCCACCGGCTCCCTTGGCTACCGGACGTCCTGGCACTCTACACTCGGCATCACTATGGCCGTTCAGATCTCGCCCAGCATCTTGTCCGCCGACTTCGCCCGGCTCGCCGACGAGGCCGCCTCGGTCGCCGCCACCGCGGACTGGCTGCACGTGGATGTCATGGACAACCACTTCGTGCCGAACCTCACCCTCGGCCTGCCCGTTGTCCAGTCGCTGCTCAAGCACGTCACGCTGCCGCTCGACTGCCA
>JAICWX010000085.1 GCA_025934635.1 Streptosporangiaceae bacterium
GAGAACTTGTAGCCCTTGGTGTAGTCGAACTTCTCCACCGCCCGGATCAGCCCCAGGTTCCCCTCCTGGATCAGGTCCAGGAACAGCATCCCCCGCCCGGTCTACCGCTTGGCCAGCGAGACCACCAGCCGCAGGTTCGCCTCCAGCAGGTGGTCCTTGGCGCGTCGCCCGTCCTCGGCGACCCACTCCAGGTCGTTCCGCTCGCCGGCCTGCATGCTGCCGCCGGACCCGGCCAGCTTCTCCTCGGCGAACAGGCCCGCCTCGATCCGCTTGGCCAGCTCGACCTCCTGGGCGGCGTCGAGCAGCCGCACCTTGCCGATCTGCTTCAGGTAGTCCTTGACCGGATCCGCGGTAGCCCCCGCCACCAGGACTTTCGCGGCCGGCAGATCGTCGTCATCATCGCCGAGGACAACGATCTCCTCGCTCTCACCGGCGCCGTTCGGCGAAGGTTCGCCCACGCGGGTGCCTGTCCCGACGGGACCCGCAGCCCTGGCGTCCGCAGACGGCTCGCCAGGCTGGGAGTCCTCGGGATCCCCCGGTTCTTCCGGTACGTCGGCGTCGCCAGCCAGATCGCCGAAATCACCGAGGTCGGCCTCGCCTAGGTCCTCCTCGGCCAGCACGGCCCGCAGGTCGGCGTCAGCGGGGTCAAGATCGCCGAAGTCGCCGGGATCCGCGTTCTCCAGGTCCACATCAGCACCGAGACCTGGCTCGCCGGGATCGCCTGCCGGCGGAGCCGTCTGATCCCCGGCCGCCCGCAGGTCCTGGCCTGGGCTCACGGGGTCCTGGCCCGGGCTCACGGGCCGCTTCGGCTCGCGCTCGGTCACCTGCCGGCGGTTACGCTCCGCGCGACGCCGGGCTTTGCCTTGCCTGTTGTTACGCCTGCTCATCCCCCTCGCCTCTGAGACCACCAGCCGCGGGCCAGGCCCTCACCCATCCCGGGCACCCCGGATGCCTGAACAACACCGGACCGGGATATCAGCTTCCACCCTCGGAGTATCACCCGTGAAGAGGCCTCCGGGCTAGCTAACGTCCGGCGCGGCGCCGGCCGGGGCCCTTCCGCGGGCAAGGACGGGCCGGCTGGCCCCGGCGCGCATCCCGGGGTCGTGTTACGCTCCGAAGCGGAGACATCAGCTCCGGATAAGGACGGGCAGGGTCATATGTCAGACGGCGGACAGGCCGGACGGGCGCCGGGTGGGCCGGACGGCACCGGGGCGCCAGACCCCAGGCGGTGGCTGGTCCTGGGGGTCATCGCGCTCGCCCAGCTCATGATCGTCCTGGATGCGACGATCATGAACATCGCGCTGCCGTCGGCGCAGCGGTCCCTTCATTTCAGCATCGTGGACCGGCAGTGGGTGGTCACCGCGTACGCGCTGGCGTTCGGCAGCCTGCTGCTGCTCGGCGGCAAGCTGTCCGACCTGCTGGGCCGCAAGGTGACGTTCCTGGCCGGCCTGATCGGCTTCGCCGCCGCGTCCGCGGTGGGCGGCGCCGCGCTGAACTTCGGCATGCTGGTGGCGGCGCGGGCCGCCCAGGGCGCGTTCGGCGCGCTGCTCGCGCCGGCGGCGCTGTCGCTGCTGGCCGTGACGTTCAGCAACCCGGCCGAGCGCGGCCGGGCGTTCGGCGTGTACGGCGCCGTGGCCGGGGCGGGCGGCGCGGTGGGGCTGCTGCTGGGCGGGGTGCTGACCGAGTACCTGTCCTGGCGGTGGTGCCTGTACGTGAACCTGTTCTTCGCCGGCCTGGCCGCCACCGGCGCGGCGATCCTGCTGCCCCGCCACCCCGCGCTGGGCCGCCCGAAGATGGACCTGCCCGGCGCGGCGCTGGTCTCGGCCGGCATGTTCTGCATCGTCTACGGCTTCTCCAACGCCGCCCTGCACAGCTGGCACGCGCCCTCCACCTGGGGTTTCCTGGCGGCCGGGGTGGTGCTGCTGATCATGTTCGGTTTCCGGCAGGCCCGCGCGCCGCAGCCGCTGCTGCCGCCCCGGGTGGTGCTCGACCGGAACCGGGGCGGTGCCTACCTGACCATGCTGATCGCGTCGGCGGGCATGTTCGGCATCTTCTTGTTCCTCACCTACTACCTGCAGCAGACGCTGGGATTCTCGCCCGTGGTCACCGGGCTGGCGTTCCTGCCGATGGTGGCCGGCATCATGACGGCCTCGATCTCGAGCAACATCGTGCTGATGCCCCGCTTCGGGCCCCGGCCGCTGGCGCCGACCGGGATGATCCTGGCGGCCGGCGGCCTGGCCCTGCTGACCCGGATCGGCGTGCACTCCGGCTACGCGGGCGGCGTGCTGCCGTCGCTGCTGATGATGGGCCTGGGCCTGGGGCTGGTATTCGCGCCGGTCTTCAACACCGGCACCTTCGGCGTGCCGCCGCAGGACGCGGGCGTCGCCGCAGCCACCGTCAACACCGGGCAGCAGCTCGGCGGGTCGATCGGCACCTCGCTGCTCAACACGATCTTCGCGAGCTCCGTGGCCAGCTATATCTCCGGCCACGGCCGTCCCAGCCCGCAGGTGGCCGGGCAGGCGCTGATCCACGGGTACAGCACCGTCTTCTGGTGGTCGGCCGCCATCTTGACCGGTGGCGCGATCGTCGCCGTCACGCTGTTCCGCAGCGGGCCGCTCACCCGCCCCGGCCAGCCGCCGCCCGTCCAGCCCGCCCCCGCCGTGACCTCCGTCCCGGACGCCGACACTTCGCCGGCCTGACCGCCTGCTGGCCGCTGTCCCCCGGCGGTGCGGCCCCAGATTGACCTGTGGATTTTGGTTATACCCTGGCGCTAGTGACTGGTTGACTCGGATCTGGAGGCCGGGTCGGCGCCGACAGGGGGCCTGATGGATGCCGCTGACGATCTGATGGCGGTTGCGCTGCTCGCTGAGCCGACCCGCCAGCGGCTTTACCTGTACCTGCGCGAGCGCCGCGAGCCGGTGGGGCGCGAGGAGGCCGCGCTGCACGCCGGGGTCAAGGCCCGGATCGCGGCCTTCCACCTGGACAAGATGGTCGAGGCGGGGCTGCTCGATGTCGAGTACCGCCGGCTCTCGGGCCGGGTCGGCCCGGGTGCCGGCCGTCCGGCGAAGGTCTACTCGGTCTCATCGCGGCCCTTTTCGGTGGCGATTCCGCAGACCCGGTACGTGCTCGCCGCCTCGATGATGGCCACTGCCCTGTCGGAGGGCGGCTCCGCCGCTGAGGGCGCCGGGTCGCTGCAGGACGTCGCGACCGCGGTCGGCGAAAGTCTCGGCGACGAAATCCGGCGGGAGACGCGGACGAACCGCGGGCGGCTCGAAGCAGTGCAGCGCAAGCTCAGGCAGCTGGGATATGAACCGCAGGTGCAGGAATCCGGTGAGTGGACGATGCGCAACTGCATTTTCTCCGCGTTGTCCATGTCACATCGTGAGCTCGTCTGCGGAATGAACGCCGCGTTCGTGGCCGGCCTGCTCGACGGCGCGCATCTCCCGTCGCTTCGCGTCGAGCGGCGAGCGGCCCCTCCGGGCTGTTGCATCCAGCTCACCAGCCGGTAGGGCGGTCCCGCCGGCGACCCGCGGCGACGCGTCAAACAGCCCGGCCAGCATGTTCACCAGGTCACGGTCGCCGGCTGCGGCGGCGGCGCGCAATTCGAGGGTCGGCTGGTGCACGAGCCGGTGCACGGTCTTCAGCAGCACCCGTTCGATGGCCGGGCGGATCTCGGCTGGCAGGTCGCCGGCCATGCGCGCCAGCTCTTCCCCGGCGATGTCCTCGGCGCCGGCGCGCATGCGCTGCAGCGCGGCGGCCGCGGACCTGCCTGCGATCCAGCGCCGGTAGCGCTGTAGTTCGGCTTCGATGATCTCCTCGGTGACCGCGAGGTCGCGGGCAAGGTCGCCGGCCACGCTGATCCCGCCGGACCGGAGGTCGGCCAGGTCGATCAGCCGCACCGAGGGCAGCGCCCGCACGGCCGGATCGACGTTGCGCGGCAGCGACAGGTCGACGAGGGTCACCGGTCCGGCTCCGGCCCCGCGAGCCGATCGCAGGACGCCGGCGTCGATGAGCGGGTGCGGGGCGGCGGTGGCCAGGATCGCGATGTCGCTCGTCGCCAGGCAGCCGGCCAGGTCGGCCAGGTCGGCCACCGTCGCGCCGGCGGCGGCGAACCGGTTCGCATGCCGGCGAGTGCGGTTACATACAGTAACGACCGCGTGCCGCTCGACGGCCCGCGCGACCACGACCGAGGCGACCTGCCCCGCTCCGACCACGAGCAGCCGCTGGCCGGCGATCGTGCCGCCGCTGGACGTGGTGACCGCATCGACCGCCACCCCCGCGACCGACCGGGCGGCGGCCGGGATGGACGTTCGCCGCTGCCGCTTCCGGGAAGCGCTGATCGCGGTGTCCAGCAGGCGCTCGAGTTCGGCATCGCCCGGGCCGGCCACCCGGCTGATGTCGGCGGCCGCCCGCACCTGCCCGGCGATCTCGGTCTCACCGAGCACGAAGGACTCCAGGCCGCCGGCCACCCGGAGCAGGTGACGGGCGGCCGCGTCGCCCCGGTAGAACCTCGCCAGCGGGGCCAGCACCCGGCTGGGAACGCCCCGGTCCCGGGCCAGCGCCGCCAGCAGCGCCGGGTGATCGGGCTCGCCCGGCCAGGTCGCGTAGACCTCGGTGCGCTGACAGGTCGACAGCACGGCGAGGGCGCTGGCCTGGCTGCGGGCGCGCAAGGAGGCCAGGCGGCCGGCCAGGTCCGCACGCGAGTAGGCCAGCTTTTCCAGCACATCGAGCGATGCGTGACAAGCGGTGATCGACAGGCAGCTGAGCCCGGTCATCAGTGATCCTGACTCTGGGCCAGCGCGAGGAGCGTTACCACGGCCGTGCGGTGCGAGCCGTAGGGCGCGACGGCCAGGTAGGCGTGGAGATCGCGTTCGGCGGCCTTGGGCTGCCGCAGGCCGACCAGGTTGATCAGGCCGCGCACGTACAGCGCTTCCGGGTAGCGCGGGTCGGCTGCGAGTACGTGGTCGACCATGGTCTTGCCCTGCGCGGCCTGGCCGACCTCGAAGGCGAGCAAGGCCAGGTTGGTGTTCGCGTCGGCGTTCGCGGGATCAAGCCGGGTGACGGCCAGGTATTCCACCGCGGCGAGCTGATCGGCACCGGCGGCGGCGTAGGCATCCGCCAGCGCCAGATGCGCGCTCACGCTCTTCGGGTTCTTTGTGACGCCGGCCTCGGCCGCCGCTACCGCGGCCAGCTGCTGGGCGGTGGGCGACTTCTGGGCGGCGGGCGACTGCTGGGCAGCGGCCGACGACGGTGCCTGGCCGGCCGGGCTGCCTGCCACCGCGGCTGCCCCGGGAACGGAGTTACCCGAGATCGCCTGCCCGGCCTGGCGCGGGGAAACCGTGCCCGCGAGCAGGGCGGTGACGCTGACCGCGGCCCCGGCCAGCGCCAGCAGCGCCACGGTCCGGCCACGCCAGCGCCTGGTTCCGCCCCCGGTTCGCCGGCCAGGCGAACCGGGGGCGGCCGATCCGGACCGGGGGCCGGACCCGGCGGCGGCCGGGCCGCCCGCCGGGACCCGGTTCTTGCGGAGCAGGACGGCGGCGGCTTCTCGTTCGACGGGATCACGAAGGCGGACGTGATCGGCTGGCGTCAGCTTGCCCGCGGCGAGGTCGTCGTCGAGATCACGCAGCTGGCGCAGCAGCTCGCGACGGCGATCGTCATCCGGGTGGTGGGCCCGTACCGGCCGCAGGCTGCCCTTGGCCGAGAACGGGCGCAAGATCAGCAGTCCGACGACGAAGGTCAGCCCGCCGGTGATGAGCACGGCGGTCATCCCGGCTCCTCCTCGCGCAGCCGGGCGACGGCCTTGGCCACAGCGCGCCGCTGCGTCCCGGACAGCTGCGGCAGCCCGGCCCCGGGCGGATCCGGCGGGGGCGTGCGCCGCCAGCGGCGCAGGACCGTGAACACGGCGATCAGGCCGACGGCGAAGACGAGCAAGGGCAGGTAATACGCTGCTCCGGCCACGCCGTGCCGGGGCGGCGACATGAGCACCGAGTCACCGTAGGCCGCGACGAAACCCGCGCGGATCTGATCGGCGGACTCGCCCGCCCCGAGCTTCTGCGCGATCTGGAGCCGCATCTGCTGCGCGAGCGGAGCGGGCGAGTCCGCGACGGACAGGTCCTTGCAGATCGGGCAGTGCAGTCCGGCGGCGAGCTGCTGCACCTGCTGGGCCCGGCTGGCCGGCCGATGACCGGCCGCCGCCGCCACGACCAGGGTGGCCAGGCCGGCCGCCAGCGCGATCAGGACCAGGAGCCCGGGCAGGCCGGCCCGGCCCCGCCGTAGTGCCCCGGCTGCGTTCACGGCTGGCTCGCGGTCAGCGTCGCATTGATCTGGCTGGCGAGATCGGCCGCGTCAACCGACCCGATGATCCGGTTGACGATGCGACCGGACCGGTTCACGATGAACGTCTCCGGGACCCCCCGCAGGCCATAGGCCAGGGCCGTGCTCGAATCGGCATCCTCGACGACCGGGTAGGTCACGTCGGCGGTGCGGACATAGCCGCGGGCGGCGCTGGTCTCGTCCTCGAAGTTCACGCCGACCACGACCACCCCGGAGTCCTGGAACCGCCGCCAGGCCTGGTCGAGGGCCGCCTGCTCGGTCTTGCACTCCGCGCACCACGAGGCCCAGAAGTTGATGACGACGACCTGTCCTCGCAGCTTGGAGAGCGTGACCGGCGGGCCGTCCAGCTGAGCCAGGGTGAAGTTCGGCGCCAGGCGGCCGACCAGCGGGGAGGCGATCACCGACGGGTCCCGGCCCAGCCCGCTCGCCAGCAGCGCGACGATGATCGCGACGACCGCGGCGACGCCGGCCAGCAACCTCGCCCGGCGGCTGGTCATCCGCTTCACGGGGCACCTACCTCGACGGCGGTACGCCGCTGGGCCGCGGTGCGGCCCTGGCTGTCACCGGAGTTCCGTCGCCGGCCGGGCCACGCCGCCGCGGCGCCGCCGAGCGCCATCACCAGGCCGCCGAGCCACAGCCAGTTCACGCCGGGGTTGCGGTAGAACCGGAAGGTGGCCGACCCGCCGTCGTTCTGCAGCGAGATCACCGACGCGTACAGGTCCCAGATGATCCCCCGGTGGATGGACGGCGAGCCGATCGGCTCGGTGGCCGCCGGGTACAGGTTCATCCGCGGGGTGAGCGTGGCCGCCCGGCCACCGGCCGGGCTCGTGACCGACACCGGCGCCGTGAGCACGATGCGCTGCGGCTGCTGGTCCGTACGCAGGCCCTGGTACCGCAGCACCTGCCCGCCGAAGACGGTGCTCTGGCCGGTCTTCAGCGTGACCTGGGCCTGCTGGCCCAGGGTGGATGACGCGGTGATGCCCACGGCGACCAGCGCGAGTCCCAGGTGCACCGCCAGGCCCGCGTGCCGTCGCCGTCCCCTGACCAGGGCCCGCAGCGCGCCGCCGCGCGAACCGCGCCGCCCGATCGCCAGCCCGCTGAGGAGCTCCTGGCCGTTGGTGACGAAGACCAGCGCGGCCAGCCCGAACCCGGCGATGGCCGTGACCTGGCGGACGCCCGCCGCGGCGGCGGCGATCATGACCAGGGCGGCCGCGGAAGCGGGCGCCCGCAGCCGCCGCAGGGCCCGCGACCGGTTGGTGGCGCGCCAGGGCAGCAGCGGAGCCGTGCCGGCCAGCAGCAGGATCAGCAGGAACACCGGCGTGACCGAGCTGCGGAAGTAGGGGCCGCCGACGGTCACCTGCTGGCCCGTGACGGCCTCGACGACGAGCGGGAACGTCGTGCCCAGCAAGATGATCGCGGTGGCGGCGAGCAGCAGCATGTTGTTGGCGACGAACGCCCCTTCGCGGGAAACCGCCGAGGTCAGGCTGGGTGAGGAGCGCAGCGCCGGCAGGCGCCAGGCCACCAGGCCGAAGCCGGACAGCAGCACCAGCGCCAGGAAGGCCAGGTAGGCCGGCCCGACCGACGTCTGCGCGAACGCGTGCACCGAGGACAGCACGTTGCCGCGGGTCAGGAACGTGCCGAACGTCATCAGCGAGAACGCGCCGATGACCAGGACGATGTTCCACAGCCGGGCCATGCCGCGCCGTTCCTGCAGCATGACCGAGTGCAGGAACGCGGTGGCCATCAGCCAGGGCAGGAGGGCGACGTTCTCGACGGGATCCCAGGCCCAGTAGCCTCCCCAGCCGAGCACGGAATACGACCAGAGCGCTCCCAGCGTCAGCCCGATGGTCAGGAAGCACCACACCACCAGCGTCCACCGGCGGATCAGCGAGACCCACTGGTCCGAGCCCTGCCCGGCCAGCAGCGCCGCGATGCCGAAGGCGAAGGGCACGGTGAAGCCGATGAACCCGAGGTACAGGAACGGCGGATGCACCGCCATCAGCGGATGGTTCTGCAGCAACGGCGCCGGGCCGCGGCCGTCCGCCGGCGGCTTGACCAGGCCGCCGAACGGCCGGGCGGGGCCGTTGATCAGGATCAGGTAGAACACCTGGACCGCGAACAGCACGCCGAGCGCGTACGGGAACGTCGGCGGCCGGTCCCGCCGGAACCGCAGCGCGACGACGGCGAGGTAGCCGGCCAGGATGAGGTTCCAGAGCAGCAGCGAGCCGTCATCGGCCGCCCACAGGGACAGCGCCTTGAAGAAGACCGGAGTCTCCCGCGACGAGTTGTCGGCGACGTAGCGGATCGCGAAGTCGTTGGTCAGCAGCGCGGCCAGCATCGTGGCGTTCGCCGCGGCGACGGTCGCGAACAGGCCGAACGCGCACCGCCGGGCGCTTTCGACCAGTGCGGAGCGGCCGGTCGCCGCCCCGGCCGCCGCGGCGACCAGGCCGTAGCCGGCCACCGCGAGCCCGAACAGCAGGAGGTAGGTCCCGAGCTGGCTCATCGTCACCCTCCGGACTTCAGGTCGGCTCGGTGCGGTGGCGATTCTCCGGGTCTGGGCGGGGCGTAGTCGCCGTTGTGCCGCACCAGCAGCGTGTCGGCGTGGAAGCGCCCGTCGGCGCCCAGAGCGCCCTCGAGGACGACGCCCTGGCCTGCCTTGAACAGTTCAGGTACCGCGCCGGTGTCGGAGATCGGCATCGAGTCGGTGCCGTCCGTCACGGTGAACATCAGCACCGACGACGCGTGCCGGACGCTGCCCGGCACGACGTAGCCGCCGAGGCGGATCCGCTGCCCGACCTCCGCCTGGTGGTGCGCCACGACATCGGCCGGGGTGAGGTAGTAGACGAAGTTGCCGGTCAGCCCGCGGATCGTGATCCAGCCGAGCGCGAGCACGATCACGGCGAGGCAGGCGGCGATCCGCAGCCGGGGTCCGTGCCAGCCGCGGCGGCGGGCGGCATCGGCCGGCGGCCCAGAGAGCTCCAGGAGATCCTGGCTCACGACCGACGCCGCCCGCCGCGCGCTCGCTGGGCGACGGCGGATACGTACTGCCGGGCCCGGCGCGTCCGGACCGCGAGCCGCCACCGGTAGCCGACCAGTACTGCCAGCGTGAGGGCATAGCCCGCGGCGACGTAGCCGACGTCATGCATGGCCGTCGCTCCCAACCGAGGTAGGGGCAACCGAGGTAGGGGCGACCGAGGCGGGGATGTCGGCCGGCCGCGGGCGGCGCGCCCGCGGGGCCGGGTGAGAGGTGACCGGCGTGGAGCTGCGATCCTCCAGCCGGCCGACCCGCATGCGCACGGCCATCAGGTAGCCGTAGGCCAGCGAGAAGGTCACGAACCCGAGCAGCAGCGCCGCCAGCATGCTGCCGGCGATGGTCGGCGCCCCCAGCCGCAGCACCGTCGCCTGCTGGTGCAGCGACCGCCACCACACGACGGACTCGTGCACGATCGGCACGTCGATGAATCCGATCACGCCGATGACCGCCGACCACTTGGCGCGCCGGGTCGGGCTATCGGCCACCTTGCGCAGCGACAGATAGCCCACGTAGATCAGCAGCAGCACGGCGGTCGTGGTGAGCCGAGGATCCCACGTCCACCAGGTACCCCATACCGGGCGCCCCCACAGCGAACCGAGCACGATGGTCAGCACGCAGAACTGGATGCCGATCTCCGCCGACGCGGCGGCCACCCGGTCCCACTGGATGCGCCCGGTCTTGAGGTAGGCGACGCTGGCTCCAAACACCACGCCGAAGGCCAGGAACGTCACCCACGCGGCCGGGACGTGCACGTACATCAGGCGCTGGACGTCACCCTGGGTGGCATCCGGCGGCACCACGAACAACCCGATGACCGCCGTCGCCACCAGCCCGGCGAGCGTCGCGACGCCCATGATCCGCTGCGCCCGATAGCCACCCAGCACGGTGAGCGCCCGGTACAGGTACTTCATTGGACCGCTCCGATCTCGGCGCGCGCTATATCGACAGGAGGTACTGCACGAGGTCGTTCTCCTGGGCGGCCGTCAGGCCCAGGTGGAACACCTGGTCGTAGTGCTTGACCACGGCCAGCAGGGTCGGGAACCGGCCGTCGTGGTAGAAGCCGCCCTTCACGTGGGTCCAGAGCCCGGCCAGCGGAGTAGTGCGGTACATATGCGTCGGCGAGCGGTCCGCGTCGAAGTTGTCGATGCCGATCTGCTTGCCCGGGTGCAGGTTCTGCCCGGGTTCGGTGAAGATCGGCGGCACGTGGCACGTCGAGCACTCCGCCTGCCCGTCGAACAGCTTCTTGCCGCGGGCCGCCGCCGCCGCGTCGAACGATCCCTTGGGCGGCGTGGGCGCGCTGAGCGACAGCTGGTAAGCCTGCAGCCCTGGCAGCTTGGGCGTAACCAGGTCATTCTTGGCCACGACGTGCCCGAAGTGGTTCTCCGCGGCGATCGGGAACTGGCTGGCGTTGTCGAGCCGCGGGTCGATGAACGTACCCTGGCCGTGCATCTCCAGGACCGCGACGAAGGCGTTCCAGTACGGGATCGAGCCCCAGCCGGTGTAGGTGTGCAGGTTGACGCCGGCCAGGCCGAAGGCGGGCGGGATCAGCGCCGCGGACGAGCGCCCGTCGGGCTGGAACCCCTTGCCGTCCAGGAACAGTTCCGCGTCGAACTTGCCCGGTCCCCAGGCGTCGAGGACCTTGTGCACCGTCGCCACGTTGGTGTGCAGCAGCGTCGCGACCGGCTGCAGGTTCGGCGCGAGCCCGATGATGGCGCCCACGTTCAGGTCGCGGTTGGCCCAGCCGTCCAGGCGGTGGCCGATGCCCGGGGCCAGGGAGTTGTCGACGGTCGAGTGGCACAGCGCGCACTCGATGCCGACCGAATTGAGCTTGCCGCCGCTGTCGAAGATGCCCTTGACGCCGACCACCGCGTTGAGCTTGAGGAGAGCCAGCGTCGTGGCCGGGTCGTTCAGGTCGACCGTCCCGTTACCGATGCCCTGACGCACCGACTGCGGCAGCGCGTCCACGTCGACCTTGAGTCCCACCCCCAGCGCGGCTTTCGGGCTGAGGCCGGGGCCCACGCCGCCGTTCTTCGCGCCGGCGATCGCCTGGTTGAGGTGCAAGATGCCGCCCCAGAACGCCTGGTCGCCGAACGTGTCGAAGCGGAAGGTCTGCTTGCCCTGGCTCACCAGCGCGGCGGCGGTGGCGGTAGTGCCCTGGTCCTGGGCGGCCGCGCTGCCGCCCGTCCGGGCGCTTACCTGTGGCGCGCTCGCCACGGCGGTCAGCCCCATCGCCACGAGCGCGCTGACCAGGCTGGCCGCGACCGGCAGCAGCCACTTGCCGCGTCTATGACCTGTCAGAACGGATCGCCATCGCGGCTTCCCAGGCCTGCCGGTGTCGCTGCTGGAGTCGGACGAAGGCCCCATCGCCAATCACCTTCTATCGCCAACGAAAATGTATGTTAGAAGAATGCTCGCCGGGCGGCGATGATGTCAATGCCCGCCGGGCAAGTCGCCTCAGTCCTCGAGAAGATGGCCGAACACGATGTAGCCGGCCGCCAGGAAGGCGACGTCGAACGCCACCAGCAGGCTCAGCCACCCGCCGATCCCGGCGGTGGTGCCGTGGGTGAGGTCCGCGGTCGCCCGGGTCGCCGCGATGATCACCGGGCTGACCAGAGGGAGAACGAGGACCGGCAGCGCGGCCTGCCGGGTACGGCTGCGCACGGCGAGCAGGCCGAGCAGGCTGCCCAGCGTGCTCAGCCCGGCGATGCCCAGCACGCCGACGAGCAGGAGCAGGGCAGGCGCGGAGCCGACCGGCAGCCCGAACAGCACGATCACGATGCCCGTCGTCACCAGCAGGAGCACGATCAGCTGCACGAACGCCGCGGCCGCCTTGCCGAGGTAGACCGCGCCCTTGTCCACCGGAGAGAGCAGCAGGCCCTCCAGTGCACCGTTGGCCGCCTCGTGCTGATAGGACCGGTGGCACAATTCCACCGACGCGAACAGCGCGGCCAGCCACAGCAGCGCCGGCGCCGTCTGGGCGAGCAGCAGCCGGTCAGGTCCCAGGGCGAAGCCGAACGCGAGCAGCATCGTGGCCGCGAACGGAAGGACGGTGCCCATGGCGGACCGGCTGCGCAGCTCCGTCCGCAGGTCCTTGGCGGCGATCGCCTGGGCGACCCGCAGGCTCATCACGGCGCGGCCCCGCGCGGGGTGATCACGCCAGGGGCGACCACGCGACCGCCATCCATCGTCACTTCACGGTCGATGAGGTGCGCGGGCGGCGCCTCGTGGCTGGCCATCACGACGGTCTGCCCGGTGGCGTGCGCGGTGGCCAGCAGCCCGTCGACCACGACCCGGGCATCGACGTCCAGGGCGGCGTACGGCTCGTCGAGCAAGATGAGCGCGGGGGCGCGCATGAGGCACCGGGCCAGGGTCAGGCGCTGGCGCATGCCCTGCGAGAAGCGGTCGACCCGCACGGCCGCCACTTCCTCGAGCCCGACCCGTTCGAGCGCAGGCCCGGCCAGTCGGGGGTCGATGTCGTACAGGCGGCAGGCGAACCGCAGGTTCTCGGCCGCGGTCAGCTCTCCGTACATGCGTGTCTCATGGCTCAGCAGATCGGTCCGCGCGCGGATGGCGCTCTGCTCTGTCCGCAGGTCGAAGCCGAGCACGCTTCCGTCGCCGAAGGTCGGCGAGATAGCCGTGGCGATCAGCCGGAGGAGCGTGGTCTTTCCCGAGCCGTTCCAGCCACGCAGCCAGGCCGTCTCGCCCGGCGCTACCTCGAGGGTGACCTGGCTGACGGCCGCCAGGCCGTCGAACAGCCTCGTCACCCTCGACAGACGTATGGCGGCCGCCTGGGTCGCCGTCACCAGCGCCTTCGACGCGAGCTGTCCGGTCACGACGGCCACCTGGCTTCTACTGCCAACGATAATTGACGATAGAGACCGTATGCCCGCCACCTCCGCCGGGTCAACCCCGCCGGCCAGCCGGGCGGGCCGGACCCCGCTACGGCGGAGCGGTCATGGGCGGCTCATGCTTCGTCGTCCCACGCCATCGACGTGATCCGCCAGCCGTCAGGCGTGCGGACGAACTGCGTCGCGATCCGCCCGCGCGCGGCGAACGACGCACCGTCCCGCACGCCCCGCTTCTCGTACGTGCTGAACCGGTGCGCCACCTTGCCGAACGACTCGGTCACCGCACCCGTCTCCACCTCCTCGAACGACGTCAGCACGCCGGCGTCGACCAGCGCGCGGCGGGGCTCGGTGAACCCCGCCACCGTCGTATCGTCAGGAGCGTCACCGATCGCGTTGATGAGCCGGCCCGCCGGGGTGAACAAGCCGGGCAGCCGCTCATACGCCGGCGTCCCGCCGGGACCGAACGACACCGCCAGGAAAAACCGGTCCATCAGCGCGCTGAGTTCTTCGTCGATCGTCATTCTCGTATTGTGCCGCGATGTGGATGCCGCTGTCGGCGACGGAACCGGTCAGCCGCCGTGGAGCCGGGCGAGGCCGTCGAGGATGAAGTCGAGTGCGAACTTGAACTCGGCGTCGTCATCGCACCGGCCGAGGGCGCCGCCGTGGGTGACCGCGAGGGCCATCTCCACGACGTAGGGATGGCTGGCGCCGAGAGCGCTCGCGAGGGCGGTGGCCGCCTCCGGCTCGAGGTCGCCGGAATCGTCGAAGAGGGCCTGGGTGAACCCGAGCAGGTGGCTGCCGAGGATGTGCAGGGCGTGATGCGTCTGCGCGATCGAGAAGCCGCCTTCGCGGAGGATGCCGAGCACCGCGTTGACGTATTTCAGCGCGGCGGGCCCCGGTGCGGCCTGCGCCTCCACCGTGCGGGGTGCCCACGGGTGGCGCAGCATGACGCTGCGCGCGGCGAGCGCCAGCTGGCGCAGCGACGCCTTCCAGTCGGCGCCCTCGGCGCTGACCGGGATCTGGCTGATCACGGCATCGGCCATGCCGGCCAGCAGGTCGTCCTTGTTGCGCACGTGCGTGTAGAGGGACATCGCCTCGACGCCCAGCTCCTGCGCGAGCCTGCGCATGCTGATGGACTCGATGCCGTCGCGGTCGGCGAGCGCGATGGCCGCTGCCATCACCCGCTCCCTGGTCAGCTGGGTGCGGCGTTCAGGGCCCGTGGGGTGCAGCGCGGAGAGTTTCACACCGCCAGCCCCCGCCCGCGACCACGGCTCGTGTCACCCAAGAGACCTCCCTTGACATCCTTACGTCGTAAAGTTTAACCTTACGACGTAAAGATTTATCCTTACATAGTAAGGATAGTTTAGCGCATCGCCCACGTCGCCGGACCAGGAAGGGCAAGCCATGGCGAACAGCACGACAGCCAGCCGGAGAAGCACAGCCGGGCCTGACAGTCCACTGATCATGCGGGCCGTCATCCAGGACGGCTACGGTGCGCCGGAGCGGGTGCTGCGGCTGAAGGAGATCCCCGTGCCGCCGGTCGGCGCCGACGACGTCCTGGTCCGGATGCGGGCCACCAGCGTCAACACTCCGGACTGGGCCACCGTCACCGGAGTGCCGTACATCGGCCGCCTGGCGTCTGGGCTGCGCCGGCCGAAGCGCGCTGTCCGCGGCAGCGATGTCGCTGGCGTGGTGGAGGCCGTTGGCGGGCGGGTCACCGACCTGGTGCCCGGCGATGAAGTGCTCGGGTCCACCTGGCTCCTAGCGGGCGCATTCGCCCAGTACACCACCGTGCCGGCGGCCCAGGTCGTCAAGAAGCCCGCCCGGCTCACGTTCACCGACGCCGCGGCGTCGGTCATGACCGGGCTCGCCGCGCTGGTCGCCCTGCGCGACGTGGCACAAGTGGGCGCCGGCACGCGCGTGCTGATCAACGGCGCCTCGGGCGGGGTCGGCACCATGGCGGTCCAGATCGCCAAGGTGCTGGGCGCGGAGGTCACCGGCGTGTGCGGCACCGCCGGCCACATCGAGCTGGTCCGCATCCTCGGAGCCGACCACGTCATCGACTACACGAAGGAGGACTTCACCCAGGGCCGGCAGCGTTTCGACGTCATCCTCGACAACGTGCTGAACCACCCGCCGAAGGCCACCGCGCGGGTGCTGGCACCCAACGGCATGCTCATCCCGAACAGCATCGGCTACACCGGCGGCCTTTTCGCCGGCCTGCCCAGGATGGCACGGGCAGTCCTGATGGGCCGGCTCGGCTCCGCCACCGTGAGGCTCGTATCCCCGGCCGTGAACCGGGAGAACCTGGACGCGCTGCTCAGGCTCCTCGAATCCGGCGGCGTCAGGGTGATCATCGACAAGACCTACTCGCTCGACCAGGCAGCGGGCGCCGTCACGCACATGCTGGAGCATCACCCCAGCGGCAAGATCGCCATCACGGCGTAGCTATCCCCACCAGAACGCGGTCGCCACCATCGCGTACAGGGTGATCATCGCGCCGCCCTCCAGCCAGGTTGAGTCGCCGTCCTGGACGGCCACCACCGCCACTACCACGGCCACCAGCAGCGCCACGAGCAGCAGGGGCGGCAGCACCAGGGTGAACGAGGCACCCACGACCGGGGACAGCAGGACCAGCGCGGGCGCGACCATCATCACGATCTGCACCGGGCTCTGCAGGATCACCTGCAGCGCGTGGTCTGGCTGGTTGCGGTAGGCGAGCTGGATGCCGACGACGTTCTCCACCGCGTTGCCCGCGATCGCCACGATGACCAGGCCGGCGAAAGCCTGGGAGATGTGCAGGGTGCTGATGGCGGGCGTCAGGCCGGCCACGAACCAGTCGGACACGAACGCGGCGGCGACCCCGGTGACCGCGAGCATGGTCAGCGCCAGCCACAGCGGCCATCCGGGCTCCTCCTGATGGCCCTCGTCGTGGCTAATCTCGGCGCCTGCGTCCGGTTCGGTCTTCCTGATCGAGTCGGGCAGCGACGCGGCGAACAAGATGAGCAGCAGGATGGACACCGCGATGGACAGGGCGCGCTCGTGCCCCGAGGCAGGCGAGTGCAGCAGGGCGGTGAGCGCGGGGATGACGAGCGCCCCCACCGAGAGCAGCAGCATGAGCGAGACGCGCCGCGCCCCCCGGGGCTCGAAGCGCTGGACGCCGTTCCGCGCCCCGCCGACGACGAAGGCCAGCCCGAGCACCAGCAGCACGTTCGCCAGCACCGAGCCGACGATCGTGGCCGTCGCCACCGCATAGAGCTTGCTCTTCAGCGCGAAGAGCACCACGAAGAGCTCGGGCAGGTTGCCCAGCGCGCTCTGGACCACGCCGGTCGCCCCGGCGCCCAGCCGGCCGCCCAGGGCCTCGACGCTGCGCCCCACCAGGCTGGCGAGCAGGGCCAGGGCGGCACCGGAGATGACGAACGGGACGATGCTCCCGCCCACCTTCGCGTAGTACGCGACGGCTGCCGCGGCCATCACGATCACCGTCAGGCCGATGGACCGTAGCTCAGATCGAGTAAAAATCACGGAGCCGATGATGCCCTACCCCGCGAGCGTCCACTGCGGCTTTGCCTACTGAGTTGCGTCGAGCCTGATGACGCGGGCCACGGCGCGCAGGGTGACGGGCAGGCTGCCGAGGCTGGCGGAGCCGAGCGCGAGCCGGATGGCTTGCGGGGTGTGGCTGGTGGTGGCGAACGGTTCTGCTGTCGACACGGATATGCGCTGGCGGGCCAGGGTGGCGGCGATGCGGTCGGCCCGGGCTTCTTCGGGCAGCGGCAGCCAGCTGAAATACGACGCGGGGTGGCTGACCAGCGTCAGCCCGGCCAGGGCAGCGCGGGCGATGCCCTGACGTGCCCGGGCATCGTCGCGCTTACCCGCTTCGAGCCGGTCGACGGTGCCGTCGTCGAGCCAGCGGCAGGCGATCGCGACGGTGAGCGCGGGGGTGTTCCAGGCAGTGGCGCGGACGGCGCGTTCAAGCGCCGGGACCAGCGCGGCGGGCGCGGCGAGGTAACCGACGCGCAGGCCGGCGGCGATGCTCTTGGACAGGCTCGACAGGCAGATGGTGATGTCCGGCGCGAGCGCGGCCAGCGGGGGCGGCGAGTCCTCGGCGAGGTAGGCGTAGGAGGCGTCTTCGATGATGAGCTGGCCGTGGCGGCGGGCGAGGCCGGCCAGCCGGGCACGGCCGGCTTCGCTCATGACGGAGCCGAGCGGGTTGTGCAGGGTCGGCATGGCGTAGATGGCGCGGACCGGCCGGGACGCGCAGAGCCGCTCGAGCGCGTCGAGATCGGTGCCATGTGCGCCGGCCGGCACCGGCGCCAGCTCAAGACGCAGGGCATGAGCGAGGATCTTGAAGCCGGGGTAGGTCAGCGCGTCGACGGCGACGACGTCACCGGGGCTGAGCGTCGCCATGAGGATGACGGTCAGGCCGTGCTGAGCGCCGTTGACGATCAGCACGCGGCCGGGATCGGCGGGGACGCCGCGGCGCGTCAGGTGCCGGGCGATCGACGCCCGGTCGTGCGACCGCCCGCGATGCGGCTGGTAGCGCAGCAGGGCGTCGATGTCACCGGAGCCGGCGAGCTCGCGCAGCGCGTGCCGCAGCAGGTCGGCCTGGCCGGGCAGGGACGGGTAGTTGAAGTTCAGGTCGATGAGATCACCGGCGACAGCCTGCTGGTCGATGCCGTGCCCGGCGGGCAGCGCGAGGTCGCGGACGAAGGTGCCGCGGCCTTGCTCACGGCTGACCAGGCCGGCCGCTTCGAGTTCGGCGTAGACGCGGGTGGCGGTGACGACGGCGATCTGCTCGCGGGCGGCGAGCTCGCGGTGGGTCGGCAGCCGGGTCCCGGCGGCCAGGCGGCCGGACCGGATGCCGGCGGCGAGCGAATCCACCAGCGCCTTGTAGCGGGAGGCAGGCACCCGCCGAGTGTATGCATGACAATTTTTGGACTGTCATGGTCTGGATGGCTTACGGTCGGTGCGTCCCGGAGCGAAAGGAACCTGCCGTGCACATCGCCATCCTCACGTTCGAGGGTTACAACGAGCTGGACTCGCTGATCGCGCTGGGCGTGCTCAACCGCGTCAAGGGCGACGGCTGGCGGGTCACGATCGCCACCCCCACCGCGAAGGTGACCTCGATGAACGGCGTGGTCATCGAGCAGATGTCCACCCTCGAGGAAGCGTGCGGGGCCGACGCCGTGATCGTCGGCAGCGGCATCGCGACCCGGGAGGTCACCGAGGACCGGATGATCATGCAGGAGCTGCGGCGCCTCGATCCGTCCCGTCAGCTGATCGCCGCCCAGTGCTCCGGGGCGCTGGTGCTCGCCCGGCTGGGATTGCTCGACGGCATCCCGGCCTGCACCGACCTGACCACCAGGCCATGGGTGGCCGCGGCCGGCGTCGAGGTCCTGAACCAGCCATTCTTCGCCCGGGGCACCATCGCCACCGCCGGCGGCTGTCTCGCCTCGCACTATCTCGCCGCCTGGCTCATCGCCCGGCTGCGCGGCCGGGAAGCCGCCGAAGGCGCCCTGCACTACGTCGCCCCGGTCGGCGAGAAGGAAGAATACGTCGCCCGCGCGTTCCGGAACATCACCCCCTACCTGCTGTTACGCGTCCCGGGGGGCGGACAGCGGCAGCAGCCTGAACCGCCGGCGGCGGCGCAGCACGTTGGTCTGGTGCCCGCTCACGATGTCGTTCAGCGCGTCGCCAACCTGCCGGAACGCCACGATGATCAGGACCAGCACGATCAGCGGCGTGTACACCTGCCACCAGTAGCCGTTGAACAAGTTGTTGACCCCGTCGGTCAGCATCGTGCCCCAGTCGGTGAATGGCGGCGGCGGCCCGATCCCGAGGAAGCTCAGCGCCGACAGGGCGTAGATCGAGTCGGCGATGGCAAAGGTGGCCGTGACCACGCTGATGCCGAGCGTGTTGGGCACCATGTGCCGGATCAGGATCCACCGGCTGCTAGCGCCCATCGTCTGGGCCGCCTGCACGAACTCCCGCGACCGCAGCGCCAGCACCTGACCGCGGATCAACCGGGCGGTATAGGGCCAGGACAGCACGGTCAGGATCACGATGATGATCGAGAGGCTGAGCGAGAACATGCTGGCCACGATGATCAGCAGGATGAAGGTGGGCACCGCCAGCACGGTGTCCACGATGCGCATCATGAACGCGTCCACGATCCCGCCGGCCATCCCGGACACCGCGCCGTACAGCAGGCCGACCAGGGTGGTCGCGATGCCGACGGCGAAGCCGAGCTCGAGCGAGGACTGGCCGCCGGTCATCAGCCGGCCGAGCACGTCGATCCCGTACTGGTCGGTGCCCAGCGGGTGGCCGGGACCGGGCGGGCTGTTCTCGATGGCCAGGACCACCCTGGTCTGGTTGGTGTGGTAGAGCAGCGGGCCCGCGAAGCAGAACAGGGCGAGCAGCACGACGATGCCGGTTCCGATCAGGATCCGCTTGTTCTGCAGCAGCGCGCGCAGACTGAGCTCGGTTCCGGTCGCGGTGGTGCTGATCTCGCCGCTTTCTGGCGCCAGGCTGCTGCCCGCCGGGGACGGCCCGGCCCCCGCGGACACGGTCTCAGGTGCGGCCATAGCGGATCCTCGGGTCGAGCGTGCTGTAGGTGATATCGGCCGCCAGGTTGCCGACCACGGTCGCCACTCCGATGATCAGGGTCCCGCCGAGCATCACCGGGAAATCGTGGCTGAGCGCGGACTGCCAGAACAGCAGGCCCATGCCGGGGAAGTTGAACACCGACTCGGCGATGACCGCGCCGGCCACGATGTCGGGCAGCGCGAGCCCGAGGATGGTGATCACCGGGAGCAGTGAGTTGCGCAGCACGTGCCGGGTCAGCACGAGCCGCTCCGACAGGCCCTTAGCCCGGGCCACCCGGATGTAGTCCTCGGCCAGTGCCTGCAGGGCGGTCGACCGCACGTACTGACTGAAGCCGGCCACGCTGTTGACCGACAGCACCGCGACCGGGAGGACCAGTGCGGGCCAGTCCGCGAACAGCCCGCCGATCGAATTCACGCTACCGGGGAAGGCGGCCGGCAGGACGTGGAACTGGACGCTCAGCAGCGCGATGAGCAGCAGCGCCTCCATGAAGTCCGGCGCCGAATACAACGTGAACCAGGATCCGGCGAGCAGGTCGTCGGCCAGCCGGTTGTGCCGCGCCGCCTGGTAGATCCCGGTCGGCACGCCGATCACCAGGGCCAGCAGCGTGGACAGGCCGAGCAGGATCGCGTCCCGGGGCAGCCGCTGCGCGATGAGCGAGGCCACCGGCTGCTGGAGCTGGTAGGAGACACCCAGGTTGCCCTCGAAGATCTGCTTTACGTAGATCGCGAACTGCTGGTAGAGCGGCTTGTTCAGGCCGTACAGGTTATCGAAGATCGCCACCCGGGCGGGCGTGGCCTTCAGCCCGAGCACGGACCTGGCCACGCTGCCCGGCTCCAGGTGCAGCAGGAGGAACGTCAGGATCATCACGCCGATCACGACCACGACCGACTGACCGGCGCGGCGGATCAGGTACCGGCTCACGAGGCCGATTTCACGTAATACCAGACCTCGGGATTCAGCGTGAAGTCGAACGGGCTCGACGGGGCGACGCCGGCCAGGTTGCTCTTGTAGAGGACGACGGAGGACTGGTTCGGCAGCCACAGCCACGGCAGTTGCTGCGCCACGTAGTCCTCGTAGGCGAAGAACGCCGACGGGCTCGACCCGTACTCGGTCTCGTTGATGAGCTGGTCCATCTTGGGGCTGGAATAGCCGCCGTAGTTGCTGATCGCGTTGGTGTTGAAGACGCCTGACCCGTTCGGGTCCACCGAGTACGGCTGGTAGCCGAACTGCTGCAGCTGCCAGTTGTTGCAGGTCGACGCCGGGTGCGACTGGCCGTTGCAGGTGCTGGTCGTGGCGACCAGCGTGTTGAACGGCTCGGCCTTCAGGGTGAGGTGAATGCCGCCCTGCGCCTCGCTGGTCTGGATGGCCGCGTTCATCTGGTCGTAGTCGGCCGAGCCGGACGCGTACAGGAGCTGGAACTGCAGCTTCTCGCCCGCGGTGATGCCGGCCCCGCAGTCCGACGCGCCGGTGCCCGGCCGCTGGCAGGTGTCCGTTCCGTTGGGCACGACCTTCCAGCCGTGCGCCTTGAGCACCGCCTCGGCCTTGCTCACCGAGTACGGATACGGGCCGCCCGACTTCTCCAGCGGGGAGACCCACTGCTGGCCGTAGGCGGTGGGAACCGCCCCGTTGCCGGGATCGGCGTAGCCGTGGAAGACGGCCGACTGGATCTGCGGCCGGTTGATCATGTACTCCAGGGCCTGCCTGATGTACAGCTGCTTGAGCAGCGGGCCGGCCTTATCGTTCCACAGGTTCGGCACGATCTCGGCGACGCCGGGAGTGGGCACGGACGCGACCGAGTAGCCCTCGCGCTTCAGCTGGCCGAGCTGGCCGACGTCGTTGAGCGGGAGCTCGGCCACGGTCAGGGTGGTCCCCGAGCGCAGCGTGTCCATCTCGGCGGCATCGGTGGTGAACGGGGTGAAGATGACCTTGGACAGGAACGGCTTGGCGGAGCCGGAGTAGTTCTTGTTCGGCACCCAGGAGTAGTAGCCGTCGCTCTGGAACTGGGACAGCTTCCAGGGGCCGTCCACGACCTTCCACAGCGGGTTGGTGGCGAAGGTGGCCATGTCCGCGCCCTGCTTCTGCAGGAAGTTCCACACCTGCTTCGCGCCGGAGGTGGTCTGGTCGTCGTTGCCGACCGCGCCGGTCAGCGAGGTCTTGTCCCAGGCGTGCTGCGGCAGCAGCGGCACGTAGTACAGCACGTCGTCGACGTAGAAGTCGGGGTTGTAGGACCGGTTCAGGTGGATGACGACGGTGTGCGTATCGGGCGTCTCCACCTTGGTCACGTCGGCTGGGAAGAGCCCGGGAAGGTAGTCGATCCAGTCGTTGTAGTTGGCCTTCAGCAGGTTGTAGACGAAGGTGAAGTCACGTGACGTGATCGGCGCCCCGTCGGACCACTTCCACGGCTTCAGCTTTACAGTGATCACCGAGTTGTTGTCCGACCAGGTCAGCGAGCTGAACAGGCTCTCCTTGGTGTTGACGACCGAGTTCGCGCCGTCACCGATGTAGACCAGGGTGGGCCATTCCCCCTCGGTCAGGTTGACGTTGTAGCCGTTTTCGTTGGTGGCGGGCGTCAGCGGGAAAATGTCGTTGGGCGACGCGCCGGAAACCTCGGCGACGGTCACCGTGCCGCCGTGCTGCGGCTGCCCCTTGACGGCGCTGCCGCCGCCGACCTTAGTGCCTGAGCCGCCGCACGCCGCGACGACGGTGGCCAGAGCCAGCGCCGTGACGGTCATGGTCAGTGGATGCCTGATGCGCATGGCTTTTTTCTCCTGCCGCCGGCCAGGATTATTAAATAAATCGAGCGATATGTTACGTGACGCCGCAAATGCTGTCACTGCCTGGCGCGGCTCCAGAAGTTCGTGACCGCACGTCCGCAGTCTGGACGGTCTCGTAGGCGACTTCCAGGTGCACCTGGCCGCGCGGTCCCCCGACGACCTGCGGGACTTCGTCGTCACCAACCTGAGCGCCTCCCGCGACGTGGCGGTCACGGAGACCAGCCTGATCTTCGAGCACATCACCGGAACGGCTCTGGCCTGACCCAGGCCGGCCGGGCGAGGCGGTGAACGGTGGCCAGGGCGGGTACCCGCTCCGTTCGGTCAAATCTTTTATGACGAACGGGGCGGAGCGCGTGCCTCAGCCTATTCGGGAAGGGTGCGGGGCAAGCCGAACCGGCCGAGAATGCTGTTGTCGATGAAGCCGGTGATGCCGCCGATGCGGTCGCCCGCGAGGGTAAGCACGAGCAGTCCGTGCACATGGCTGACCGGTGCGTGCGCGTCATGCAGGTAGCGGGCGAAGGCGGGCTGACCGTTCGCCCGGGTGGGGACGAGCCTGGACCGTCTGGTTCCGTGGCGGAACGAGACGTCGTTCAGGAAGTGCCCAACCGCGTCGCGGCCGTGGTACTCGAAAGGCAGCGGCGGCATCGTGAGCCATGCGTCACTCGTGAGCAGGGCGACGATAGCCCCGACGTCGCCGCGTTCGAACGCGTCGGCGAAGCGCGCCGTGACCTGGTGCTCACGCGCGGATCCGGGCAGCGGCGCCTCGTCCCGGCCGCCGGGCGGAAGGTGGCGGGCGACCGTCGCCCGGGCCCGCTTCAGCAGGTTGTTCGCGGCATCCACGGTACAGCCGAGGATGGCCGCGGTTTCGGCGGCGCGGAACCCGAGTACGTCGCGGAGCACCAGGACGGCGCGCTGCCGGGGCGGGAGGTGCTGCAACCCGGCCACGAAGGCCAGCGACACCGATTCGCGGGCCTCGTACCGCGCCTCCGGTCCCGGGGTGGCGTCGGGCAGGTCGTTGAGCAGGGCATCGGGGTAAGGTTCGAGCCACCGCGGCTCCCCGCTGCGGGTGGGCTCGGGCAGCGGCACCTCCGGCGTGTACGCGGGCAGGCTGCGGGTGGCGCGCAGGTGGTTCAGGCACTTGTTGGTGGCGATCGCGTGCAGCCAGGTGCGCAGCGACGCGCGGCCCTCGAACCGGTCAAGCCCGCGCCAGGCCGCCATCAGCGTCTCCTGGAGCATGTCCTCGGCGTCGGCGGCCGAGCCGAGGATCCGGTAGCAGTGCACCTGGAGCTCGCGCCGGAATACTCCCGTGAGCTCGGCGAACGCCTCCCCGTCACCTGAGCGGGCCCGGTCAAGCAGCGGCCCGGTCGCATCCACGGTTCCTCCCACCGCCCTTCTGCCGGATCTGATCCGCATGTTGTGACCCCGGCTAACCCGGGAAATGGCCGGCCTGCGGCCGGCCAGTTTCCTGCCCGCCTGCGGTCCTAACACATCGGAAGCGGTAACGGCAGACAGGAGAAGGCACGTGACGCGGATGCAGGCGGCCGATGGCGACGGGCCAGCGGGGACGACACGCGAGCAGCGGTGGGCGCTAGGCCTGGCGTCGCTAGCGTCGTTCATCGTGATCCTCGACGTGATGGTCGTGACCACCGCGCTGACAGCGATCCGGCGCCACCTGGGCGCGTCGCTGGCAGATCTGGAATGGACGGTCAGCGCTTATACGCTCAGCTTCGCGGTGCTGCTGATGACCGCGGCGGCGCTCGGCGAGCGGCTTGGCCGCCGCCGGCTCTTCGCCGTCGGGCTCGCGGTTTTCGCGGTGTCCTCGGCCGGATGTGCCCTGGCTCCGGACGCCGCCGCGCTGATCGCCGCGCGGGCAGTGCAGGGCGCGGGCGCGGCAACCATCATGCCGATGGCACTGGCCCTGCTGAACGGCGCGTTCCCGCCCGCCCGGCGGGGCTGGGCGATCGGGATCTACGGCGGCGTGACTGCGCTGGCCGCGGTGGCCGGGCCGGTCCTCGGCGGCGCGGTAACCCAAGGGCTGGGCTGGCAGTGGATCTTCTGGCTCAACGTGCCCATCGCGCTGGCGGCCATCCCGCTGGTACTCGCCCGGATCAGCGAGGCGACCGGCCCGCGCGATGCGGTTGACCTGCCCGGCCTGATGCTGGTCACCGCCGCGGCGCTCGGCTTGGTGTGGGGGCTGGTCCAGGGAAACACGGCTGGCTGGGGCAGCGCCGAGGTGGCAGGCCCGCTAGCGGGCGGGGCCGGCGCGGCAGTCGCGTTCGCCGCGTGGGAGCGCCATTCGGCGCATCCGATGCTGCCTATGCGACTGTTCCGGTCGGCCGCGTTTTCCGCAGGCAACGCCGCGATCTTCGCCATCAACGCCTCGCTCACCGGAGTGATATTCCTGATGCCGCAGTTCCAGCAGGTGGTGGCCGGACAGGATCCGCTCGGCGCCGGAGTTCGGCTGCTGCCGTGGGGAATCGCGCCGTTCCTGGTCGGCCCGCGGGCCGGCGCACTGGCGGACCGGATCGGTGAACGGGCGCTGGTCGTGACCGGGGCGCTGCTCATGACGTCCGGGGTGGCCTGGATCGCCGCCGTGGCGGCCCCCGGGAGTGGCTATCTTCCCCTGATCGCCCCGATGACCATCGTCGGAGCCGGGCTCGCGCTGGCCATTCCTGCGGTTACCAGGTCCGTCACCAGCACCGTGCCGCCCGGGGACATCGGCACGGCATCCGGTGCGTTCACCACCATGCGCCAGCTCGGCGGCGCGTTCGGCGTCGCGGTACTCGGTGCCGTGTTCGCCGCGGCCGGGAGCTATGCCACCCCCGCCGCCTTCAGCCGCGGATTCGCCGCCGCCTTTGCCGCCGCGGCGGGCCTCGCGCTGGCCGGGGCCGCGGCCGGGACTGTCTTGCCTGGCCGCGGGAACCGCCCGGCGGCTACCGGCACGCCGGAGGCCGGCACGGCTAGTGCTAGTAGCACGCCCGCCGAGCGGCATCCGGCACCGCCGAACGCGCCAGTCCGGTGACCACCCGCTAGGCACGCGCTGCGCTCAGGGCGGCCGATGCGGGGGCTGGCGCAGGCGCTATGCGGGGGAGCGGCCGAGGAAGGCGGCGAGCCGGTCGCTGGGGCCGGCCGCGGCCGCCACGGTGACCGGCGCCGCGAACAGTGGGTGGCGGCCGGTGCGGGGGACCAGCACCGGGGCTATCGCCAGCAGGTCGACGGCCAGGACGCGCGGGATCGGCTGGCGCTGCCCGCACGCCCGGGATATGTCCCACCCGTGGACGGCGACTTCGAGGGCGGCCGCGGCGGCCAGCGCGCCGGACGCCAGCGGGCAGCCGGCGATGTCGATGACCTGGCGCTGGCGGCCGGGACCGGTCCAGGCGTCCAGTAGCTGGCCGGCGCGCCGGCGGAACGCCCGGCCGGGGTCAGCCGCCAGGTCCCCGTCCTCCGCGGCGGGGTCCAGGCCAACGCGTCCGGCTTCGATGCCCTCACCGAACGCGGCTAGTGATTCACAGGCGTGCCGTAGCAGCATCCGCAGGTCCCATTTCCCGCATGGCGTCGGGCGGGACAGGAGTTCCGGCGTGACGGCCAGGGCCACGCCGAGCGCGTAGCTGATCGACGGTTCGAGCAGCCGGGCATCTTCGGCCGGCCATGCCGTCGGGGCTGCCTGGGTCATCGGCCTGGTACCGGGACCGCGGCAGCCGGGACGAGCTGCGGCAGGCCGAAGGCCGCGAACAGGCCCGGATCGTTGAACGAGGTGACCCGGGCGACGCGCGATGCGACGATGGTGAGCACGCAAATGGAGTGCGCGCCGTACCCGCCGTCGTGGCCGCGCAGGTAGGCAGCGAACGCGGGCTGGCCGTTGGCGGCCACCGGGATCATCTGGAAGCGGCCGGGTTCGGTCAGGACCCGGGCCCGCAGGAAGCGCCCGATCAGCTCCCGGCCGGTGAACCAGGTCGGCTCCGGCGGCATCTCGAACACGGCGTCCTCGCGCAGCAGTTGCACGACGGCTGGGATGTCGGCGTTCTGGAACGCCATGGCCCACTTGTCGAGCAGGTCGCGGTCGGCCTGGTGGGCGGGCTCGTGGATCTCGTTCTGGTCGGGAGCCGCCTGCTCGAGCCGCGCCCGGGCGCGCTGCAGCATGCGGTTCACCGCGGTGGTGGTGGTGCCGAGCAGGTCAGCGACCTCAGCGGCCCGCCAGCGCAGCACGTCGCGCAGGATCAGCACGGCGCGCTGCCGGGCGGGCAGGTACTGCAAGGCGGCGATCAGGGCCAGCCGCATGCTCTGCCGCGATGCGACGATCTCGGCTGGATCGGCGGCCCCGGCGTTCACCAGCACGTCGGGAATGGGCTGCAACCACGGAACCTCCGGCCGCGCCGCAGGCAGCGGAGCTTCGGGGTATTCGCCCGGGGCGCCAAGGCCGGACGGCAACGGCCGCCGGCCGCCGTTCTCCAGCGCGCGCAGGCAGGCGTTGGTCGCGATCCGGTACAGCCAGGTCCGCAACGACGCCCGCCCCTCGAATTCGCCGTAGGACCGCCAGGCACGGATCATGGTCTCCTGCACCTGGTCTTCGGCATCGTGGACCGAGCCCAGCATGCGGTAGCAGTGCGCCAGCAACTCAGGCCGGAACGGGTCGGTGAGACGCGCGAAATCCTCGCTGACTGCCATGGCTGCTCCCTCCGGGCGTGGCGTGCTGCGCCATCACTGGTATGGATCCGCCCCGGCCGCGAAACTAACCGGCCGGCCGCGAATTTTCTGCTCCGGCGGTTACCGGGTCAGTTTTCCGTGTGTCCCGGATCTGTAGAGGTGAACGCGGCTTAGGGCCGCCTCGCACCCATCAGGGAGTCCGCATGTCAAGACAGCAGCTTTCCGGCGCGATCGGCTACCGCCGCCCGGAGGGTCAAGGTTTGCATCAGGTCCACCGCTGGCGCGCGTTCGCGGTGCTAGCTGTCTCGTTCTTCATGACGGTCGCGGACCTCGCGATCGTCAACGTCGCATTGCCGACCATCGGCCGCAAGCTGCACATGCCGGAGTCGGCCTTGCAGTGGGTCGTCACCGGCTACGCGCTCACCTTCGGCGGTTTCCTGCTGCTCGGCGGCCGCGCCGCGGATCTGCTGGGGCGCCGCCGCATCCTGATGGCCGGCCTGGCGGTGTTCACCGCGGCCTCGCTGGGCTGCGGGCTGGCAACCGCGGAGGGCGTCCTGATCGCGATGCGTTTCCTGCAAGGGCTCGGCGCGGCGATCGTGCTGCCAGCGGCGCTGTCGATCGTGATGAACATGTTCCCTGAGGGCGCCGAGCGCAACAAGGCACTGGGCGTGTGGGGGGCCATCGGGGCGAGCGGCGCGGCCGTCGGGGTGATGGCCGGCGGGCTGCTCACCCGCTACGCCGGCTGGCAGTACATCTTCTTCCTCAACGTCCCGATCGGTAC
>JAICWX010000515.1 GCA_025934635.1 Streptosporangiaceae bacterium
CGCGCGTACAGCCCCTCGTGGTCGGTGTGCCGGCGCAGGCCGGTGCCGTCCAGCGCGCACGAGTAGATGTTGCCGGTGCCCTCGTGGTCGGACAGGAAGAACAGCCGCCCGCCGATCAGCATCGGGCTGGCCAGCTGGCCGTCGACGTCGGTGAGGATCCGGGTGAACAGGGGGTCCTCGGCGGTGGCGAGCCAGAGCTTGCCCCGGGTGCCGCCCCGGTAGCGCTTCCAGTACGCGGGCTCGTTGTTCATCCGGCCGGTGGCCAGGGCCGTGCCCGTTTCCGCCAGGGCCAGGTCCACCACCGGGCCGAACGGCAGCCGCCGCGGCGGCGCGCCTTCCAGCGGGATGGCGTACGCCCAGGTCTCGTACGCCGCGGGCTGGCCGGTAGCGGAGACCGCGAGCACCTCGCCGTGCTGGGTCCAGCCGGTCACCCGGGTCCTGACGTCGCTCAGGTAGGTGAGCCGGCGAGCCGTGCTTCCGTCCGGATCGGACGTGTAGACCTCCGGGTTGCCGTCCCGCCAGCTGGTCCAGGCGATCCGGGCGCCGTCGCGGGAGAAGCGGGGGTAGCTCACCGGGGCGCCGTCGGCCGACAGCCGCCAGGCCCGGCCGCCGTCGGCCGGGGCGAGCCAGATGTCGTCTTCGGATGAGAAGACGAGGAGGTCACCGTGAAGATGCGGGTAGCGCAGGTATCCGGATGAAGTCACGCACTTCATCCTATGGTCTAGAGCCAGCCGCGCTCGGAGGCGATCCGGAGAGCTTCGGCGCGATTCCTGGCCCCGGTTTTCTGGATGCACGCGGACAGGTAATTGCGTACCGTGCCCTCGGAGAGAAAGAGCTGGGCGGCGATCTCGGCGATGGTCCGGCCGTCCGCGGACGCGTCGAGCACGTCGCGCTCGCGCGGGGTGAGCGGGTTGACCCCGTCGGCCAGCGCGGCGGCGGCCAGGTCGGGGTCGATCACGCGCTCCCCGGCCAGCACCCGGCGGATGGTGTCGGTGAGCTTGTCGGCCGGGGAGTCCTTGACCAGGAACGCGGACACCCCGGACTCCATCGCCCGGCGCAGGAACCCGGGACGGCCGAACGTCGTCAGGATCACGATCTTGGTGGCCGGGTTGTGCTTCTTCAGCTCGGCGGCGGCGGCCAGGCCGTCCATGCCCGGCATCTCGATGTCGAGCACAGCCACGTCAGGATGAGTGTCCCGGGCGGCCGCGAGCACCTCGTCGCCCCGGCCGACCTGGGCGACGACCTCGATGTCGCCCTCGAAGGAGAGCAGGGCGGCCAGTGCCTCCCTGATCATGACCTGATCCTCGGCGAGCAGCAGCCGGACCGGCTCCTTAGGCGTCATGGAGGGCAATTATGGCCGGTTCCCGCGGTGCCGGTGCGGACGGTACCGGTGCGGACGGTGCCGGTGCGGACGGTGCCGGTGAGGCGGAAGCCGTGGCCGGTTTCCGGGCGGCCGAGGGACAGGTGGCCGTCGACGGCGGACAGCCGCTCGGACATGCCGCGCAGCCCGCTGCCCGAGGCGCTGTCCCCGACTGGGCTGTCCCCGGCTGGGCGGTCCCCGGCTGGGCGGTCCCCGGCTGAGCCGTTCCCGGTGGGGCCGGAGAAGCCGCGGCCGTCGTCGGTGACCTCGAGGGACACCTCGTCCCCGTGCTCGGTGAGCCGGATCCGGCAGTGCCGGGCGCGGGAGTGCCTGATCACGTTGGTCACGGCCTCGCGCAGGCACCAGGCCAGCACCGCCTCGGCCTCCGGGTCGAACATGCCCGACCGCATCGTCAGCCCCGAGTCGTCGTCCAGGCTGATGCCGGCCGCCTCGAGGGCGCTGCGGGCCGTGATGACCTCGATCGCGAGCGTCGGCCGGCGGTAGCCGCTGACCGCCTCCCTGATGTCATGCAGGGTCTGCCGGCTGACCCGGCTGACGTCGCCGAGTTCGGTCAGGACCGCGTCGCGCTCGGCCGAGGCGGGCAGCCGGGTCAGGCGCTTGGCGGCCAGCTCGGACTTGAGCGTGATCATGGACAGCGACTGGCCGGTCAGGTCGTGCATGTCCCGGGCCAGCCGGAGCCGCTCCTCGTTGGCGGCCAGCTTGGCCACGGTCTCGCGGGCCTGGGCCAGTTCGTGCATCAGGACGAGCTGCATCCGGAACCCGATCATGGCCAGGCCGATGAGCACGACCGGTATCAGCACGGCGACCGTGTCGGGCCCGTCCAGATGGGTGGTCCAGCAGAACAGCAGGTACAGGACGGTGATGACGGCGATGCCGAGGGTGGCCAGGCGGCGGTCGAAGAGCGCGGTCAGGATCAGGCCGGCCGCGGCCGACACGTAGATCCACAGCGGCGTCCAGTGCTCGCCGTAGATGACGCAGGACACCGCGGACAGCACGGCCAGGGCCGCCAGCCCGGCCCCGGCCCATCGCGGGCGTTCGTCGACGAACATCAGGGCGGGCATGTAGATGGCGCAGAAGGCGGCCGCGAGGACCAGGCCGCCCGCGATCCAGGCCGGGTCGTGCCGGTCGAACAGGTTCGAGATGGGCTGGATCAGGTAGGCGAGCCAGATGCCGGAGAAGAACCAGCGCCACCGGCTGCCGGCCCCCGGGATGCCCTGTTCGCGAGCCTCGGTCAGCAGGGCGTCCTCAGCCAGGTCCGCCGGTCCAAGGGCCGCTTCGGTAGATCGTGTCGCCATCGCAGCCTCACCTCTCTTCCATGCTGCCCGGTCACCGGGTTCTTACCCGCGGCGCCGCCCGGCCGGGCGGCGCCGCCCGGCCGGGCCCCCGTAAGGCCGGCCGGGCAGCGCTGCTACCGGGTCAGACCGTCTCGGCGGTGGACCGGACCGCGACCGTGGCCAGGGCAACGAAGACGCCGAGCCAGATCACCAGGCCGATGGCCAGGCCGGCCGACACCGAGACGCCCCGGATCACGTCGGTGGCGATATTCACGGCCTCGTAGGTCGGGGTGAACTTGCCGATGGTGTGGAGCACGCCGGACAGCGGGAACCACAGGCCGCCGAGGATCGCGAAGACGAAGTAGACGACGAACGCGACCGGCTGGACCTGCTCCGGCGCGAACCGGTAGCCGATCGCCACCGCCAGCGCGGCGAAGATCGTCGAGCCGAACCAGACAACGACCGCGATGACCGGCCATTCCCAGGCGGGCAAGTGGACGTTGCCGTAGAAGCGGCCGAGGACCAGCACGATGATGATCGACGGCACGGTGGTGGCGAGCGAGGTGAGGACCTTGGCGACCACGTAGGCGTTGGCCGGCAGCGGGGTGAGCCGAAGCTGGCGGATCCAGCCTTCCTTCTTCTCCTGCGAGATCCGCTGTGCGTTGCCGTTGAGCGCGCCGCTGAACGCGCCGAAGGTGGACATGGCGATCATGTAGTAGGCGGCGAACGCGACGCCGTTGGCGTTCCCGGTGACCTGCTTGCCGAGCAGGAGATAGAGAATGACCGGGAAGGCCAGCGTGAAGATGAAATAGCGCCGGTTGCGGAGCAGTCGCATGAGTTCGGCCTTGGTGAGGGCCAGGGTGCCGGCCATGTCAGTTCGTCTCCCCTGCGTGGGTGGTTCCGTTAGTGGCGTCGTCTTCCGCGGTGATGGCGAGGAATGCCTGCTCGAGGCCGAGGCTGGTGACCTCGATCTCGCTCGGCCGGTAACCCGCGTCGAGGACGGCGTACAGCGTGGCGTCGGAGTCGCTGGTCTGGATCTGCACGATGTCGTGCCGGACATCGAGGTTCACCAGCCCGGGCAGCCCGAGCAGGAAGGGCTCGTCCACCCGGTCCAGGCGGAAGGACAGCCGCCGGGCGCCGGCCCGCGCCTTGATCTCGGCGGGCGTGCCGTCGGCGAGCAGCCGGCCCCGGTTGATGACCAGGATCCGGTCCGCGGCCTGGTCGGCCTCCTCCAGGTAGTGGGTGGCGAACAGGAGCGTCCGCCCCGCGGCCACCTCTTCCTTCATGCTGTTCCAGAACAGCCGGCGGGACTCCACGTCCATGGCCGCGGTGGGCTCGTCCAGCACGATCAGCTCGGACTTGCCGCAGATGGCCAGCGCGAACCGGACCCGCTGGGTCTGGCCGCCGGACAGCTTGTCCACCCGCTGGTCGATGAACTGGGCGATGCCGGCTCGCTTGATCGTGGTGTTTATCGGCTCGGGATCCGGGTGCAGCGTGGTGATCAGCCCGACCAGTTCCCGCACCGTTACCTCGGGCATCAGGCCGCCGGACTGGAGCATCGCGCCGACCCGGCCCGACTTGACCGCGTGGTACGGGTCGGAGCCGAACATCTTGATCGTCCCGCCGGTGGGCTTGCGCAGCGCGAGCAGCATGTCCAGCGAGGTGGACTTGCCCGCGCCGTTCGGCCCCAGCAGGGCGACGGTCTCGCCCGGGCGCAAATCGAGGGTCAGCCCGTCAACGGCCTTGAGGCGGCCGTAATGCTTGGACACGTTCTCGAACGAGACCACTGGCGCGCGGCTGCTCCCGTAGCCGCTGGCCGTCGCGGTGACGGTTTCATACTGACTCATGGAATAGTCCCCTGTAGTTGGCGTCGGTCTGGCCGGACCCCCCAGCGGTTCAATATCACCATTCGCGGCACGGGCGCAGGTAGTGCCGTCCCTCAGGAACCATCCATGACATGCGTCATCCCTAGCCCGGTGACACTGCGTGTCCCGGGTGCGGGGTGGGTGGCGGTATCGCGCGGGTGGCTAACGGCATTGATCGAGCATCGATGCTGTTCCCGCGCAATGCCGCTTAGC
>JAICWX010000238.1 GCA_025934635.1 Streptosporangiaceae bacterium
GCGGGCCGGCGTCCGTGCGACGGCCCGGGACCGGGCTCCCCCGCCCCGGCATCCGTCCCGGCCCGGGACCCGCTTCTTGCTGTTATCCTCAGGTGCCAGGCGAGGGCGCCCGGCGGGCATGATCCCGGCCCGGCGGCCCGGATGCGCCATCACCCGGCCGCCAGGCTCCCGGAATCCCTCTCGCGGGCCACGAGGCGACGCCCTGTCCAGCGGTTTCAGGGACGCTTCAGCGTCGGCTGCCCCGCTGCTTCAGGGGCGCTTCAGCCCCCGCTGCCACAGTCGGCTAGCGCCAATGCCCCTCAATTGCTCACCGATAACCCGGCCCGGAAACCGCCCGTTAATGCCGTGCATTGAATGACGCAGCGCCCGCCTATGCCGCAGCCAATAGCCAGTTAGCTGCAATCGGCAGTTTCAGCCCCGGGCGGCTGATCCGGAGCCGGCCGCGGATATTGAAAACTCTCGATGATACGGCCGCTATGGGCCGGATTGGATATTCCCGCATGCCGAAACTCGTGAGGTTCCTGACAGGCGCGCTCGCCTGTTCTACGGTGACCGTCGTCCTGGCCAGTACGGCGAGCGCGACCATCACGACGGGAAACCTGATAGAGCCGCACTCGACAAAATATGTATCGGACGGCGATTACGGCGTCCGCAGTGACAATTTCGGCAGCCTCACCTGGCTCGGCAACCAGGGCGAGCGAGGTTTCAGGATCACCAGGAGCACGGCGGACAGTTCCCGGGTGACGGCCTACCCGAACATCTTCCGCGGCTGGCAGTGGGGAGTCGGCACGAGCGGGAACTGGCCGGTCAGGGTGGCCGACGACGGCATGCCCCGGGCTGACTTCGCGGTGCGCCAGACGTGGAAGGGGACCTACGACGCGTCGCTGGACCTGTGGTTCTCCACCTACCCCAACACGACCACGCAGGCCAACGGCGCGGAGATCATGATCTGGCTGAGCCACCCGCATGTCCTGGCGGGCGGCAAGAAAATACGGGTCGACGGCACCGACTGGTACATGAACGAGTGGAAGACCAAAGGCCACGGCCTGACCTGGCCCCTGATCATCTTCACCCACGCCACCCCGGTCAGCAGCGTGAAGCACCTGTGGCTCAACCCGTTCTTCCGTATCGCCGAGGCGTACGGGTGGCTCAAGCCGTCCTGGTACTGGACGGGAATCGACGCGGGCTTCGAACTGTGGAAGGGGGGCCAGGGCCTGCAGGTCACCGATTTCAGCGTGGACAGCTGACATCAGCCCGGTACCGTGAGCCGGAAAACGGCCCAGTAGCGTGGGCGCTGACATGAACGGCGCCCAGAGCCTGCTGGCCACGCTGACCGGGAACGGGATCGGCGTCTGCTTCGCCAACCCGGGGACCTCCGAGATGCACGTCGTCGCCGCCCTGGACCAGGCGCCGGGCCTGCGGTGCGTTCTCGGGCTCTTCGAGGGCGTCGTCACCGGTGCCGCCGACGGCTATGCCCGCATGACCGGCCGTCCGGCCGCGACGCTGCTGCACCTCGGGCCGGGCCTGGCCAACGGCCTGTCCAACCTGCACAACGCGATGCGGGCCCAGTCCCCGGTCGTCAACGTCATCGGCGATCACGCCACCTACCACCGGCGCTACGACGCGCCCCTGACCTCCGATGTCGAGGGCACCGCCCGGCCGTTCAGCCACTGGGTCCGGACCACGCCGGACGCGGACTCCGTCGCCGCGGACGCCGCGGCCGCCATCGCCGCCGCGCGCACCGCCCCGGGCCGCGTGGCGTCGCTGATCGTGCCGGCCGACGCGGCCTGGACGCCGCTGGCCGCCGCCTGGTCCCCCGTGCGGGCGGTGGTCCCCGGACCGCCGCCGGCCGGCGAGCCGGCGGTCGGCGCCGCCGCCCGCATCCTGCGGTCCGGCGAGACCACGGCCCTGCTCCTCGGGCCGCAGGCGACCTGGGGCGAGCCGCTGGAGCGGGCCGGGCAGATCGCCGCCGCCACCGGGGCGCGCCTGTACGCGCCGACGCACACCGCGCGGATCGCCCGGGGCGCGGGGCGGGTGCCGGTGCAGCGGATCCCGTACCCGGTCGGCCCGGCGGCCGCGCTGCTGGCTGACGTGCAGAACATCATCCTGGTCGGCGCGCGGCCCCCGGTGGCGTTCTTCGCCTACCCGGGCAAGCCCAGCGGCCTGGCCCCGCCCGGGACGCGCATCTGCGAGCTGGCCCGGGCGGACCAGGACGTCCCCGGCGCGCTGACGGCGCTGCGCGACGCGCTGGGCGCGGCCGGGGCGGCGCCCCGCCGGGCCGGGACCAGCGCGCCCGCCCTCCCCGGCGGGACGCTGACGGCCGCCAAGATCGGCGCGGTCATCGCGGCCCTGCTGCCGCCGGACGCCGTCGTGATCGACGAGTCCATCACGACCGGGCGCGCGTTCCTCGCCGATACCGCGGGTGCCGCCCCGCACGACTGGATCCTGCCGACCGGCGGCTCGATCGGGTACGCGCTGCCCTGCGCGGCCGGCGCCGCGATCGCCTGCCCCGGCCGCAAGGTCATCGCCCTGGAGAGCGACGGCAGCGGGATGTACATGCCGCAGGCGCTGTGGACCCACGCGCGGGAGCAGCTGGACATCCTCACCATCGTGTTCGCGAACCGGCGGTACCAGATCCTGCGCCAGGAGCTGAGCAACGTGGGCGCGGCGGCCGGCGGTCCCCGCGCCGAGGCACTGATGGACCTCGGCCGCCCGGATATCGACTGGGTATCGCTGGCCCGGAGCTTCGGCGTGGCGGCGTTCCGCGCCGCCACCGCCGACGAGCTCGCCCGGCACGTGCGGGCCGGCCTGGCCGGGCCGGGTCCCGCCCTGGTCGAGGTGGCGCTCTAGCAGCGGGCCGGCCGCGGGGACCTTGGGCTGGTGCGGTGGCATCGGATGATCGTGTACCGTGCAGGCCCTGTACGGCCAGGCCCGGGAGGCCGCGATAGCGGCGCTCCCGGGGCTGTCAGCCGCGGCTAGGCGCTGCTACCGGCCGAAACCGTCGAATTCCCCTTTTCTCACCCCGCCGAGGAAAGCGTGCCATTCATCGGAGGTGAAGCTCAGGACCGGTCCTGAGGAATCCCTGCTGTTGCGAACGCCGATCTCGCCGCCGGGCAGGCTCGTCACCTCGACGCAGTTGCCGTTGGCGTAACTCAGGGAGCTCTTGATCCAGTAAGAACCTGAACCCGGCCGTTCGTGCGGGCTCCTGAGCGTAATGCTTCTCACATTTCCTCTTTGCTGGTTGGTGGGTTTGTCCTAGGCGGGAAAAGCTGACGGGAACGCGAGCGTGAAATAGACGGCCCGGCCCGCCGGGGTGCGGAAGCAGCCCCAGGCGGTCGACAGCGCGGCGACCAGCGCCAGCCCGGGCCCGGCCGGCCAGGTGGCTGGCTCGCCCGCCGCCGGCCGGTCACGCGACCCGTCGTAGACGTCGATGCGCAGCCGCCCGCGTGAGCACCGGACGGCGAGCGTGACGGTCTCGCCCGCCCCGCCCACGATGACGCTGGTCACCAGGTCGCTGGTGAGCAGGACCGCGATATCGGGGTCGACGGGGATCTTCCAGCCGGCCACGACCGCGCGGACATGACCGCGGGCCTGCGCCGCCGCGGCCGGCTCCCGGGGCAGCCGGACACGGAACTGGCGCAGTCCGGCCGGGCGGGTCAGGGTCATCATCGCGTCAATCCAGTTCGTCAGCTGATGCACTCGATACCTGTTTGCATCGCAAATGCTGCTGCAAATTGCAATGCAAGACATCGGTCAGCTGACGGATATTGCCCGCGGCGGGTGACAGCGGCCACCAGGCCGCCACCGGGCCCGTTCGGGAAATTCCTATCACCCGGGCCGGTGACCGCGCGCCCGGCTGGCGCCGGCCTCAGTCCTGGCCGGCGTCCAGCCCGTCCCATGACCAGCGCGGGATCGCCAGGCCGTCCGGCACGTCGTCCGCGGACTCGTGGTAGCGGTCCATCGTGGTCACCGTGGCCCAGGCGAAATAGTCGTGCAGGACCCGCCGCAGCCGCTCGTCGCCCGCCAGGCCCGCGTCGGCCAGTGCCTGGTCGAAGCACGCGATCGCGCGCCGGTTCATCTCCTCGTGCGGGCCGTTGCCGCTGTGCATCCGCACCACCGCGGTCTCGTCGCCGTACGCGTCCGTGTACGCCGCCGGACCGCCGAGGGCCTGTCCCCAGTAGGCGGCGAGCCGCTCGGTGTGTTCCGGGTGGTAGCCGTGGCTGAAGGCATGGCTCACCTCGTCATCGGCCATGACCCGGGCGTGCCAGGCATGCGCCAGGCGCAGCAGGCCGGCCGCTCCCCCCGCGGCCTCGTACACCGTCTCCATGGTGCCCAGCATGGCATGCCCGGCGTCCCGGATGCCGCTGGAGCGCGCCGGCCGCGGCCGGGATCGCCGGCGCAGGCCGCCTGGCCCGCTAGCGGAACGAGGGGTGGTCGCCCAGCGCCCAGTACTCGTACAGCCCGTACCCGGTGTGCCCCTCGTACTCGAACTTGCCCACCGCGTCCACCATGCCCCACATGCGGGCCGCGTCCGGCGGCCGGGACAGGTCGTAGCTGACGCCCTGCACCACCAGGTCCGGTCCCTGGTACATGCCGTGCCGCCAGTCCGGCTCCAGGCCGTAGCCGGTGCCGGCCATCAGGTGCACCGGCAGCGGCAGCGTGGCGTGCAGGTCGAACGGCTTGCCGCCCGGCGGCGAGAAGCCGATCCGCGCGCTGACCACGTCCCGGGTGCCGTCGGCGTAGGCCGGCTCGTAGGCCGGCCGGCCCAGGTACTCGCGGGTGCCGTCCGGCCAGACCCGCACCGCCTCCTCCAGCAGCCGGCGCCCGTCCTGGTCCTCCTGGATGATGCACACGATCGCGTGGTCCTCGAACTGCACCGGGGCGTAGAGCCAGTAGAAGGTGCCGGGGCCGCGGGACTGGATGCCGGCCGGCTCGGCCTCCCCCACCGGCCGGATGCCCCAGGACCGGTCCCTGATCCCCCACCACTCCCGCGGCGTCACCTCGAGGGTCTCGGCGCCGGCCGTGATCGACCCGGTCCACCGGCCGGTCTGCGCCATCCGCTTGGAGTCGAACACCACCCGCTCGTGCGCGCGGATGAAATGCTGCGGCTCGACCTGCGGCGGGATGGTCCCGTCCCAGGTCAGGTCGAAGGACAGGCCGAACTCGTTCGGGCGCAGGACGACGCGGAGCCGCTTGAGGCCTTCAAGGACCTCGACACCGAACGGGCCGACCTGCGTGTTCATCCGGTCGGCGCCGAGCTCGCGGGAGGCGCGGACGACCCGGTGCAGCGATCCGCGGCGCAGCAGCGCGAACGCGTCGGTCACCCCCAGGTTCGGGTACTGCCCCAGGCCCACGATCAGCATCGTGTCGGCGCTCAGCGGGAACGCGTTGAAGTAGTAGCGGTCGTAGAAGTTGCGGTCCGACGTCCCGACGTGCCGCATCACCTCGGGGATCTGGTGCACGGGATAGTCGTCGAGCGGCGACAGGGTCACGGTTGCCCCAGCCCTTCCAGGATCACGTCGGTCAAGCGCGAGCAGTTGTTGTTGTAGGGGAAATCGCTGTCCGGCTCCAGCCAGCCCCATTCGATCATGGCCTGGGAGATCCGCGACATGATCACGGTGAACTTGAAGGCGGACAGCACCTCGTAGTAGCCCATGTGCTGCACCGGCCGGCCGGCCAGTTCCTCATAGCGCGCGATCGTCTCCGCGGCCGGCGGGAAGCCCTCGAGCGGCGGCACCTCGAGGCCCTCGCTGTGGTGCCGGTCCAGGAACAGGTACCAGGCCAGGTCCTCCTCGGCCTGCCCGAACGTCGCGGTCTCCCAGTCCAGGGCCGCGAGCGGCGTCCCGCCGGGCGCGAAGATCATGTTGCCGATCCGGGCGTCGCCCCACAGCAGCACCGGGTCGTTCGGCTCGTCCGGCCGGTGTCCCTTCAGCCAGGCCAGGGCCCGGGCCGCCGTCGGCTTCGGCCCGGGGTAGGCCCAGTTCATGTAGTGCTCGTAGTAGGCGAGCCGCTGCTCCAGGCCCGGCTTGCCCCAGTGCGGCTGATCGAGGAAGCCGAGGCCCAGGGCGCCGGCGTCGACCTGGTGCAGCCGGGCCACGATGTCCAGGCCCGACCACCACATGGCCGCCCGCTCGGCCGGGCTGATCTCGGTGACCCAGCCGCCGGTGTGGTACGGCGGCGCGTCGGTCGGCACCCGGCCGTCGATCCGGCGCATCACCAGGAAGGCGGCGCCGAGGTAGCCGGGATCGGGCTCGTACCACCGCACCGGCGGTACCGGGATGTCGGTCGCGGCGTCCAGGATGCGCATCAGCCGGTACTGCTCGGTGAACCGGGGTTCGGGGAAGACCTGGTAGTGCAGCGGGGCCACCCGCACGGCCAGGGCCTCGGCGCCGCCGTCGTGCTCGACGTCGAGCATGAGGATCTCGCTGGAGAAGCCGGTGAACTCCGGGGTCTTCAGGTCCGTGATCCGCGCCCCCGGCAGCCGCGCCGGGTCGCCGAGCCATCGGGTCAGGATGTCGCGGGTGACGTCGGGGTCGCGCGGGGCGGGAACGACCATCCTGCACTCCTTCGGGCCACGGTAGAACGTGTTCTACCAAGCCCCGTTCGCGCGGTCAATAGGCGCCGTTCACCCCCTGGTCAGGAGGCAGCCACCCGGCGGACGGGAAGGCCCTGTCCGCTCAGCGGGCGGCTTCGGCCAGGGCGGCCAGGGCGGCGCCGAGCGCGGCCCGGATCGCCGGGTCCGCGATGAGCCCGTCCGGGCCTACGGCCTCGCGCGGGACCGGGACGGCGACGCAGGCCGGCTCCACCGCGACGGCGCCGACGTACCGCAGCACCATCGCGAGGTGCCCGGCGGCCCCGGTGCCGCGGCCGCCCACCGCGACGTTGATCCAGCCGACGGGCTTGCCGTAGATCTCGCCCCCGCCGACCGTCCAGTCGAGCAGGTTCTTCAGGCTCCCCGGCAGCGTGCCCGCGTACTCGGGGGTGCAGAACAGCAGCGCGCCGGCGGCGGCGATCCGCGCCCGCAGGTCGCCGGCCGCCCCGGGCGGCCGTTCGTCCTGGTCCGGGCGGAAGGCGGGCAGCTCGGCGAGCCCGTCGTACAGTTCCGCGGTGACCCCGTCCGGCGCGAGCGCCTGCACGGTGCGCAGGGCCGCCGTGTTGCCCGACCCCGGCCTGGTGCTGCCCGAGATGAGCAAGATCGTCACATCCGCCACGGGCTCAACTTACCCGTGATGGCAGGATGGGACTGATGGCTGCCCCGCACGACCTGGTCACCGTGGCCGAGCTCGAGACCGACCCGCACCCGGCGCTGGCCCGGATGCGGGCCGCCGGGCCGGCCGTCTGGGTGCCGGCCCTGGGGGCCTGGCTGGTGACGGGGTACGACGCGGCCGTGGCGGTGCTGCGCGACGCGCGGACGTTCACCGTCGACGACCCTCGTTTCTCCACGGCCCGGGTCGTCGGGCCGAGCATGCTCTCGCTGGACGGCGCCGAGCACGCCCGGCACCGGGGGCCGTTCAACCGGGCCTTCCGCCGCGATGAGGTGCACGCGCGGCTGGCCGCGTTCACCCGGGCCGAGGCCGCCCGGCTGGTGACGGCCGTCGAGCCGGACGGGACGGCCGAGCTGCGCCGGGCGGTGGCCGGGCCGCTCGCGGTCACGGTCATGGCGGAGGTGCTCGGGCTCGGCCAGGTCGACCCGGCGCGGGTCCTGGCCTGGTACGACGGGATCGTGTCGGCGGTCCAGGCCGAGGCCGCCGGGTCCGCGGGCGACCCGGCCGGGACGGCGGCGTTCGCCGAGCTCGCCGCCAGCCTCGGCGAGGTGATCGCGGCGCGGGGACCCGGCTCGCTGCTGGCGGAGACCGCCGGGCCGCTGACCGCGGCGGAGGCCATCTCGAACGCGGCGGTGCTGCTGTTCGGCGGGATCGAGACCACCGAGGGCATGATCGCCAACGCCCTGCTGCACCTGCTATCCTCCCCCGCCCAGCTCGCCCTGGTCCTGGCCGATCCGGGCCTGGTGCCCGCCGCGGTCGAGGAGTCGCTGCGGCTGGAGCCGGCGGCGGCCGTCGTCGACCGCTACGCGACGGCCGGCACGCGCCTCGGCAGCGCCCGGATCGGGGCTGGCGACCAGGTGACGGTCTCCATCGCCGGGGCCAACCGGGACCCGGCCGTATTCGGCGACCCGGACGCGTTCGACGTCGGCCGGCCCAACGCCGGACGGCACCTGACCTTCGCGCACGGCCCGCATTTCTGCCTCGGCGCGCACCTGGCCCGGCTGGAGGCACAGGTCGCGGTGGAAACGGTCCTGGCCCGGCTGCCCGGGCTGCGGCTGGACGCCCGGCACCCGAGCGCCCCGCGCGGCCTGGTCTTCCGCAAGCCGCCGGACCTGTGCGTGCGCTGGGAACACGGCTAGCCGTGCCAGCGCCATGCGGCCCTGGCACAATGCCCCTGACGGCACGGAAAAGGCGAGGCCCCCTCCATGTATGAGATGGAGGGGGCCCCGCCGCCCGCCGGGGCCAGGTACCCGCTTGAGGTGCCGGTCTCCCGGTCCCTCCCGCGTTCCGGGATCACTCCCGGGCGGTTCCCGTTTCCAACGGTGAAAGTATTTCTACTGCTTTCCCCACCGATGCGCAAGAGTCTCCCGCTGTTCATCCCGAATTTTTTGCGGGTCCCGCGATATCCACAGGAAAAGCCAGGTTATCCGCATGTTACGGTGGTTATCCACCGGCTTATGCACAGCTCTTCCACACGCTACAAAGCGTTATTGAATGAGCACCAGGACAGTGATCGCCGGACGCGGCCGGCTGGCATTTCGCGGCAAGCAGGAAGCCATTTTGATGTTTCCGTGAAACATCAAAATGAGCCGGCAATTGCCTCGCTCGAGGTCGTTCGCGGTCGACGGCCCGCGACCGCCCGGAAGCGGGCACCCGGCGATCCGAGCCCCTTCCGGGTCATCCGCCGCCCCGGCGGGTACCTTGGACCACATGTCAGAGCAGGACGACTTCCCCGAGCGGTTCCGCCGTGACCGCCGTGAGCACGGCGGCGCGTCGCAGCGTCCCGACGACGACCGGCTCGCCCGCCTCACCGAGGAGGAGCGCGTCGCCGCCGGGCTCGACGCCTACGACCCGGACGAGGTGCCCCCGGCCACCGACGCGCCGCCGGAGCAGGACCTCAGCCTGGACGAGGACTACCAGGAGGAGCAGGCCGAGGTCGCCCGCCAGGAGGACCGGGACGAGCTGGGCCACATCAACGAGCACCACCCGTTCCCGCCGACCCGGTACGAGTGACCGCAGGCCCCGGGATCGCTGCTAGGCGGGGGCGGTCCCGGCGGCCAGCGTGACGATGGCCTCGGTGGTGTACACCAGGAACGTCAGGGATTCCTGGAAGTACAGCTGGACCGTCTCGGCGTCGTGCGAGAGGTAGCCGATCGAAAGGTCCTGGCCCAGGCGCAGCTCGTAGTCGCCGCCGCGGCCGGTGAGCAGGAACGCGCCGTCGATGGCGGGCGCCCAGATGATGTCCCCGTCGATGACGCGGGCGATGTGCTCGCGGACCGGGTAGCCGTGATCGGAGGTCTCGCTGACCATCGTGTAGGCGTCGGCCGACAGCAGCAGCGAGAACGGGCCGCCGACGCCGGCCAGCCGCAGGGCGCTCACCGCCTGGCTGACCGCGTCCGGGTAGTCCCTGACCTCGGCGGGCAGGGTCAGTCCCGGATTGGAGGAGCTCTGCCTGATCCCGGCGATGCCCGCGGCCTGGTAGCCCTCGAAGACGGCCCGGTCCTCGGCGAAGGCGATCTTCTTGGCGGCGTCCTTGACCGGCTGCCAGTCGGCGTCCTGCGCACCGCGCTCGACGGCATCGACGTCATCGCGGCTCACCGTGAACGGGACCCGCAGCCGCACCAGCGGCCGCGAGTCGCGCACGTGCGCGATGACGCCGTCCGACGGGGCCGCTACCTCCGTCAGGTGACCGGTGTTCACGGCGGCCAGCAGCGGCCCGTCCGGCCCGGTGAGGTCGACGACCCGCCGGGCCGCGACATGCTGCTCGAACGTCCGGCGGGCTTCCTGCTCGATGTCCGCCCAGGCGGCGTCGGAGACCGGAGCGAGCTCGCGGTACAGGTTGTTCATCTAAAACCTCCGGTGCGGAAACCCCACCGTTCAGGGCGGGGAGGAACGCCGGGTATGGCGCTGTAGAATTGACGCGTACGAAAGATGCGGCAGGTCGTGCCGTAGGTGCCGAAACTGGCATCGATGCCTGCGGAGGTGCTGTAAGACTTCGGCTGGGGACCGCGGAAGCGGACATTCCCGGGAGCGGGTGCCAGTGAAACAGGAACTCTGGCCCGTGAGGGCCGGAATCCCCGTCGTCTACGGCGGGGAGTAGTCAAGCTTAAGTGCTCCTCTTCAGGCTGCCGATACCGAGGGAACCAGGATCCGCCGGAGGCGGGTCCGCGGGATCCGGTCCGGGCGCCGCGCCGGGCGGATCCGGGAGGTCGTCGAGGAAGTCAGCCGACGGCACGAAGAACAGGCTGCCGGTGACCGCGGTGGAGAAATCGAGGATGCGGTCGGTGTTGCCCGGCGGATCGCCGATAAACATGTTGGCCAGCATCTGCTCGGTGACGCTCGGGGTGGCGGCGTACGCGATGTAGTAGGTGCCGAACTCCGCGCGCCCCAGCTCGCCGAACGGCATGTTGGCCCGCAGGATCTGCCGCTCGGTGCCGTCGGGGTCCTCGATGGTGTTCAGCGCGACGTGCGAGTTGGCCGGCTTGACGTCGTCCGGCATCTCGATGTCGGACAGCTTGCTGCGCCCGATCACCTTTTCCTGGTCCTCGACGGTCAGCGCGTTCCACCCCGCCATGTCGTGCAGGTACTTCTGCACGATGACATAGCTGCCGCCGGCGAAGCCGGGATCGGCGTCGCCGGCCAGCGCGGCCGCGCTGGCCGCGGCGCCCGCCGGGTTCTCGGTGCCGTCGACGAAGCCGAGCAGGTCACGCTCGTCCCAGTAGCGGAACCCGTGCACCTCATCGGCCACCGTGACGGCGCCGTCCAGCCGCGTCATGACCTGGCTGGCGAACTCGAAGCACACGTCCATCCGCTCGTGCCGGATGTGGAAGAGCAGGTCACCGGGCGTGGAGACGGCGCGGTGAACGGTGCCGGCGAGCTCGCGGAACGGATGCAGCTCGGCCGGGCGCGGGCCGGAGAACAGCCGGTCCCAGGCGGCCGAGCCGATGCCGGCCACGCAGCCCAGCGGGGCCTCGGGGACCCGGAACCCGACGGCCCGCTGCAGGCCCGCCCAGTCCGCGAGCAGGTCCCGGACGGCCCGCTCCCCGCCGGGCTCGAGCGTCAGCACCAGGAAGATCGCGGCGGCGGTGAGCGGTGCCAGCACCGGTTGCGGCTCCGGCTCGGGCAGCGGGCGCGCGACCGCGGGAACCTGTGACCACTCCGTCACGCAATGCCCCTTTCCCGTCGGCACCAAGCTTCCCAGAGGCTAAGGTTAGCCCCGCGCCCTACCGCCGGCCCGCCGGGGCTGCGACGGCGGCGGCCGGAAGGTCGTTACCGGAGGCGTTACTAGACTGGGCCGTCATGAGCATCGAGCCGCCGCAGGCTAAGCAGATCCCGAGCCCGCGCACCTTCCACGGCGACACCTTCACCGACGAATTCGGCTGGCTGGCCGACCGGGAAGACCCGGACACCATCGGCTACCTGGAGGCCGAGAACGCCTACACCGACGCGGCCACCGCCGCCCTGGCCCCGCTGCGCGAGGAGATCTTCTCCGAGATCAAGGCGCGCACCCAGGAGAGCGACCTGTCCGTCCCGGTGCGCAAGGGCGGCTGGTGGCATTACTCCCGGACGGTCGAGGGCAAGCAGTACCCGGTCTGGTGCCGGCGCGCGGTCCGGCCCGGCGAGGTCATCCCGCCCATGGCCGAGGACGGCAAGCCGCTGGACGGGGAGGAGGAACTGCTCGACGGCAACGAGCTCGCCGCCGGCCACGACTTCTTCAGCCTGGGCGCGTTCCGGACCAGCCCGGACCAGCGCTGGCTGGCCTACTCCACTGACTTCTCCGGCAACGAGCGGTTCACCCTCCGGGTCAAGGACCTGGCCACCGGGACCACGCTGCCGGACGAGATCCCGGGCACCTACGCCGGCTGCGCGTGGTCGCTGGACGGCTCCGCCGTGTTCTACACGACCGTCGACGACGCCTGGCGGCCGTACCGGGTCTGGCGGCACCGGATCGGCACCCCGGCCGCCTCGGACACCATGGTGTTCGAGGAGCCGGACGAGCGGTTCCACGTTTACGTGGGCCTGAGCCGCAGCGAGCAGCACCTGATGATCAGGTCGTCCAGCGTCCTGACCAGCGAGGTATGGCTGCTGGACGCGTCCGCGCCCGACGGCGAGTTCACCGTGGTGGCGCCGCGCCGCCAGGGCGTGGACTACGACGTCGAGGCCGCCGCGGACCGGCTGCTCATCCTGCACAACGACGGCGCGGAGAACTTCGAGATCGCGGCCGCCCCGCTGGATGACCCGTCCCGCTGGACCCCGCTGGTCCCGCACCGGGCCGATACCCGGCTGCTCGGCGTGGACGCGTTCGCCGATTACACGGTGGTGTACTTCCGCCGCGACGGCCTGACCGGGCTGCGGATCCTGCCTAAGGACGGGGCCGGGGAGCACGAGGTCGCGTTCGGCGAGCCCGTCTACCGGGTCGGGCCGGGACTGAACCCCGAGTTCGGGGCCAGCCGGTTCCGGCTCTCCTTCACCTCGCTGGTCACGCCGGGCTCGGTCTACGACTGCGACATGGCCACCGGCGAGCTCACCCTGCTCAAGCGCCAGCCGGTGCTGCCGTCGCCGTCCGGCGTCCCCTACCGGCCGCAGGACTACGAGCAGTACCGGGAGTGGGCGGTGGCCGGGGACGGGACCCGGGTGCCGATCTCGCTGGTCTGCCGCAAGGGCACGCCGCGGGACGGCAGCGCGCCGTGCCTGCTGTACGGCTACGGCAGCTACGAGCTCTCCCGCGACCCGGCCTTCTCCATCCCGGTGCTGTCGCTGCTCGACCGCGGTTTCGTGTACGCGATCGCGCACATCCGCGGCGGCGGCGAGATGGGACGGTCCTGGTACACCGACGGCAAGCTGCTGCGCAAGAAGAACACGTTCACCGACTTCATCGCGTGCGCCCGGCACCTGGCCCAGGCGGGCTGGACGTCGGCGGACCGGCTCATCGCCCGGGGCGGCTCGGCCGGCGGCCTGCTGATGGGCGCGGTGGCGAACATGGCGCCGGAGGCGTTCGCCGGGATCGTGGCGCATGTCCCGTTCGTCGACGCGCTGACCACGATCCTGGACCCGTCGCTGCCGCTGACCGTGACCGAGTGGGAGGAGTGGGGCGACCCGCTGCACGACCCCGAGGTCTACGCGTACATGAAGTCGTACACGCC
>JAICWX010000230.1 GCA_025934635.1 Streptosporangiaceae bacterium
CGTGACCTCGGCGGCCCGGCACGACCCCGGAGTCGTTACGGCGCGGGCCTGGCCGGCACGAACACCAGCGGGCCGGTCCCGCGCCGCAGGCAGTACCGGCCCGTCCGGCCAGGCGCCCGGGCCGCACCGGCCCCCGCAGCACCAAGGACCAGCAGGCCGACGTCGCTGGCCTCGTCCAGGAGGACCTCTCCGGGGATGCCCATGGGGGTGACACAGGCTATCCGGCGCGGATAGCACTGATGGAGCAGAACACGGGTCAGCGCCATCTGCACGCGCGCGGCCGCCGAGCCCGCCGATGACCACTGACCGCCGGATGCGCGCGTCTGACCAGGGTCGGGAGAACGCCATGGAATCGCTCTGCGGCGCTTGCGCGGAGGTAGGCTCCGGCCCGGAGAGTTGTAGCTCCGGCCCGGAGAGTTGTACGAGCGCATCACCGCGGCGTACGCGGCCATCACGTGGGGCGAGCTGGATAACGTGACGGCGATCGGGGAGCGACGCTGGGTTCCCCGCCGCGCTGCATGGTGCTACGCGGCCGGAACGAGGAGTCCGGGCGTAGTCAGATTTCACGGCGCTGGTCCGCTGCGACAACGAGAAGCCGTTCCGGCTGGGCTGCCCGCGCCTCCTGGCGGCGCTCCGGCTGACGGGCGATGGCGGGACCGAATTACCTGAGCATCGGGCCCACTTCGACCTGTGGCTCGAGAGCGCCGTCGGGGACGGCATCATCACCCGGCGGCTCTTCATCTGACCGCTAGGCGGGCCTCACCGCGTCCCCGCGATCTACCACGCGACGTACCCGACGGTATGCCACGCACACGACGAGGCCCCGCACGGCGCACGTTCCCCCGCCGCCGTGACCGACAGCCAGGCCGACGGAGATCAGCGCTACGCTGATGACGAGCCAGAGCAGAGGCCATGCCAGTGGCCACTGAACGCACCCGCGGAGCCGGTGCGCGCGAATATTCTCGCCCGCGGGAATTGCCTCGCCCGCGGTCAGCCGGGTGAATATGGCCAGCCGGGACGCCAGCCTGGGATAAGAGGCGGCGAGTCCGCCTTCGATCGAAATGCAGGACTCGCTGCTCGCGTGCACTCAAGCCCATCGCCTGATACCTCGATCACTTGCCGCAGCCCCGGCCCTCTGTGGGCATCAGCTCTTACCTACATTCGGCGCAGCGCCCGAATCAGCGGAGCCGTCGCCAGGCCTGCCAGGGACTTCGCTTCAGGTGCGGGAATTGGGGTGATTACCGTGCCGGGTCACGAGCTCGTCCAGGATGATCGCTAGCTCGTGCAGGCGGTCCAGGTGAGCCGGGGTCAGCTGGCGCAATATGCGATCGCCTTGCCCGGTCAGGCGGACGCGCACCACGCGGCCGTCGTCCTGGTCGGGTGTCCGCTCGACCAGGCGGCGCTCTCGCAGCGGTCAACCAGCTCCACCGCGCTGTGCGAGCGCTGGAGCAGGTAGCCGGCGAGCTCGCCCGCGGCGGGAGGCGCGCCTCCCGGGTGGCCCTTGATCGCGACGAGCAGCTGGTGCTGAACCTGGGTGAGGCCGGCTGCCTGCGCCTGGTCCTCGCTCCAGCGCTGGAAGCGCCGCAAGGTGACGCGGAACTCCAGCAGTCTCTCGAAATCTCGCTGGGTCAGCCGGGGCATTATCACCTTCCATCCTGCTACGACATTGTCGTCCAGGTAATTCGCCAGGATTTCCTGTTTTGTTCCCGGCGGCCGCTATATCGCGAAGCTACGATATCCTCCGCGTAGGAGGAGGTCGGGTCTTACCCGGCCGGCGTGGTCCGGTCCCGCGGGTCCGCCGACATGATGTCCTCCCGGCCGCGCGGGTCGGGCGGCAGCGGCGAGGCTTCCTCATCGGGGGTCGCGGCGTGCTGGTCCGGCGGCTGCGCCCGGATGACGTCCTCCTGGTCATCGGTGTCCGGCGGCAGTGGTGCGGCGGGCTGGCGGTCGTGCGACATGGTGTCCTCCCAGTGGGGTGGGTTTCAGAAGTCGGTCCGGTCGTTGCGCTGGAGTCTTCCGGTGATCTTGGCGGCGGCCCTGCCGACGGGGCCGGGGACGGAGTGCGCCGGGCCAGGCACCCGCGGTCGGTGACATGAGCAGGCCCGTGCTGCGGCCTGCCAGCGAGGTGCTCCGTCCTCCTGCTACGTATCCGCCAATGCCTGATCGTAATATATCGTACCACGATCTATCCGGCCGATGGCGGCGTAAACACCAGCCCTTAGTTAAGCAAACTCCAGTATGGTAAAGGTATGCGCACGGCAAATAGCTGCACGGACGCAAATATACATCGTGTTACGATACTAATCGCCATGCCGTGGGCGAGCGCGAGAAGCAGGTAGCGAACCCGCAGCCAGGCGGCTCCCGTTCCAGGACGCACCGGGCCGCTCAGCGGTGATCCCCGGGCGCGGCGCCCGGGCTGCTCCCGGGGCCGGCTGGCGGGCGGAATGCCTCCGCTGCTATGCGCCCCTGGACAAGCAGGGCGGAGATCCTCCGGGCCCGCTGGTTCGTGTTCTGGGAGTAGCGGCTCAGCAGGCCGAAAGCCGCCTCGGGGGAACGCCGAGCTCGGCGTGCAAGATGCCCTTGGCCTGCTCGATAACGGCCCTGGACTCCAGCCCCGCGTGCAGGTTGCTGACCATCCGCCGACAGGCCTGGTACAGCGCGGCGTTACGCATCGCTGTGCCGCCCTGAGCCGCGAAGAGCAGCGCAATGTCGTGCGCGGCGCCGCGGAACACGTCCGGTTCTCGTCCGTAGAGCGCCGTCGCGCCTGCGGGCTGCCGGTCGGTGCGCAGCGGCAGGACCAGGCAGTTGCGGAAGCCGGCGTCGGCGGCGGCCCGGCAGAAGGCCGGCATGGCCGTCACCCGCGACGGCATCCCCGTCCGGGTCTGGTCCTGGCCCGGCAACACCAGCGACTCGGCGCTGATCCGGCAGGTCAAGACCGACATGCGGGACTGGGTGCTCGGCAAGGTCATCTGGGTCGCTGACCGCGGGTTCTCCTCCGCCCGCAACCGCCGGTTCCTGCAGCAGGGCGCCGGCGGCTACATCATCGGGGAGAAGCTCCGGTCGGAGTCCCCGCTGGTCAAGGCCGCGCTGTCGCGGCAGGGCCGCTACCGGGCGGTGGCCGGGAACATGCAGGTCAAGGAAGTCCGGATCCCGGACGCGACCGACCGGCTCGTGATCTGCTACAATCCCGATGCCGCCGCACGCGACGCCGCGATCCGCGCCGAGCTGATCGGCAAGCTCGAGGAGCTCATCGCCGGCACCGACAAGCTGACCGCCACGAAACGCGCCGAGCTGCGCGGGAAGATCTCGACGATGCCGGGACCGAACCGGTTTCTGCGCGTCACCCCCGGCGGCCTGCTGCGCACCGACCAGGCCAAGGCCAAAGCCGAGGAGAACCTGGACGGCAAGTACCTGCTGCGCTGCGCCGACCCGCAGCTGCCCGCCGAGGACATCGCGGCCGGATACAAGCAGCTCCTCGAAGTCGAGCGCGGCTGGCGGGACATGAAATCCGTCCTGGACCTGCGCCCGGTCTACCACCGGCTCGAAGAACGGATCCGCGCCCACGTCCTGCTGTGCTGGCTCGCGCTGCTGCTCGTCCGCGTCGCCGAGAACCAGGCCGGGAAGACCTGGCCGCAGATGCGCCGTGAACTCGACCGGATCCACCTGGGCACCTTCACCGGCCCCGCCGGGACCTTCCGGCAGCGCACCGAACTGCCCAAACCCGCCCGGGACCTGCTCACCGGGCTCGGCATCGACCCGCCGCGCAAGATCCACGAACTGACGACCGGAACCTGACCCCAAGGCCGCACCCTCCAGCCGCCCGGCCCTAGAGACACGCCCCGCAGCCCGCCACCCTGCCGTTTCCCCAGCCCAGAATCGCAATCGGTACCTCTAGGCGCACCGATTTACGCGGAACCGAGGACCAAGGGCCTGGTCATTTCGCCGGACCGCCGGGATGTGCGGGAGATCGACCGGAGCTACTACCACGCGAACGCGTACGAGTTTCCCGTCACGGCCGGGAGGCTGTTCAACGGAGCCGAGCTGCTGATCCACTGCCCGGACGGCTATAACCGCCTGGCGGTCGAGACGCTGCACGAGGGCCGGCGCCTGGCCCCGGCCACGGCGCGAGCCTGCGATATGTTCGAGTCCCGGCTGCAGATCAGCCCGGACGGCAGGCACCTGCTCACCGCCGGATGGATCTGGCACCCGCTTGGCGTCGTGGCCGTCTATGACCTGGCCGCGGCGCTGTCGGACCCGACAGCACTGGATAACGGCGACCTGATCCCCTGGCAGGCGATCGACGCGGAGGTGGAGTCGGCCTGCTGGCTGACCGCGGACCAGATCGTGATCAGTACCCATCCGGGCGAAGAACCACTCGGCGGCGACAACGATGGCGCGCTCAGCCCGGGAGAACTCGGCGTGTGGTCCCTGAGCCAGCGGGATGGATCGCGCGCAGCAAGTACGGCGGCCATGCCGGCACGCTCCATGCCATGGCAGATCACGTTCTCGCCCTGTTCGGCCACCCCAGGCTGATCGACCCCGTTCACCGGCGTGCTCATCGCTGACTGGCCCGCCCTGGACACCGGACGCCAGACCAGCAGCATCATTATCGCGCTCAAGACATCCGGCCACTTCGCGGCGATCCTTTCCTAGGATTGCCAGTCACAGCCACCAGACCGAACCAGAGATCCGCTCATGCCGCCCGTCGCATGTTCGATAGCTTCACGGTGACCGCAGGCCGCTGCAGCGTCAGAGCATAACGACCTTCACCCAGTTGGCCCCAGCGCCGTCGGATTCTCCTGAGCCGTTCACTGACCGGCTACGGCTGGCAGTGGCCGCCTACCTCGCCCGCTTCAAGGGCACCTCCCGCGAGCACACCGAATCGGGCCTGCGCTGCTACCTGGCCTGGTGCGCCAAACGTGGCCTGGACCCGCTAGCCGCCCGGTCACCATGCCCGGCGGCCACCCGCATACCCCAACCGCATCCCTGCCACCCCAACCGCATCCGGCCACCGCGCTGGGCCTGACCCACTCCGAACAGCCTGGCTCACCCGAGAATGACTGCCGCCACCACGGCCCCGACGCCGACAGCATTCATCCGCGCCGCCCTCGACCTCGCCAGCTGAACCCGGTCCGCCCAGTGGCAGGCGAGCGGGCGCTCCCTCGCTGGTCATGGCTGCACGCCCCGGGCGAGTCGTCCCCGGGCGGGCCCCCGGCACCCGCCAGCCAGAGCCGGGATCGCAGGCCAGCCACCGGTGTTCTGGCACTGCGGCCGGCCATTGGCTTGCGGTGGTCTGGCTGGTTTCCGGGCAAGGCCGAGGCCGGTACAGCGCAGGTCATGGCCGGGCCAGAGAACGGTCCTGTGACGGCGATGGACACGCAATGGACACGCCAAGCCGGGAGCAGCAGCCCGCCCGGACCGACATTTCCAGACAAAACTGCTGGTCAGAGCGGAGGATCGGGGATTTGAACCCCGGATGGTGTTGCCACCAAACCGCATTAGCAGTGCGGCGCCATAGACCGGACTAGGCGAATCCTCCACCCGCACGCACGGTGCGGTGGGCCATAGCGTACCGGCACGGACGGTGCCTCGGCAAAGCGTCCGCGCCGGAAGGGTCAGCGCACCTCGATGATCTCGTAGTCGCCGCGCTGGTATGCCTCCCGCATCTGCCGCTTGGAGAACTTGCCCACGCTCGTCTTGGGTACCTCGGCGACGAAGCACCAGCGCTCGGGGAGCTGCCAGCGCGGGATCTGCTCGGCCAGGAAGCCGCGCAGCTTGTCCGCAGCCACGTCGGCCCCGGCGCGCAGCACGACCGCCGCGAGCGGCCGCTCCCCCCACTTGTCGTCGGGAACCCCGAACACCGCGGCCTCGGCCACGTCGGGGTGCGCCATCAAGATGTTCTCCAGCTCCATCGAGGAGATCCACTCGCCGCCGGACTTGATCACGTCCTTGGCCCGGTCGGACAGCCGGATGAAGCCGTGCTCGTCTATCGTTCCCACGTCACCGGTGCGCAGCCAGCCGTCGTGGAACTTGGACGGGTCGTCGTCCTTGTAGTACGAGCCGGTGATCCAGGGCCCGCGGACCTCGATCTCGCCGACCGCCTCGCCGTCGCTCGGCAGCAGCGCGCCGCCGTCCCCGGACAGCCGGCCCTCCACCGTGCAGAACAGCCGGCCCTGACTGTCCCGGTAGGACCACTCCTCTTCCTCGCTCACGCCGGGCGGCGGGTTGGCCACGCTGGCCAGCGGCGAGGTCTCGGTCATGCCCCAGGCCTGGAGGATCCGCACGCCGAGCTCGGTGTCGAAGTTGTACTGCAGGGCGTGCGGCACCGCGGAGCCGCCGCAGAGAACCACCCGCAGCGAGGACAGGTCGCCGCCCTCGGCCCGCATGTAGCCCAGCACGGCCGCCCAGATCGTCGGCACCCCGCCGGCCAGCGTCACCTTCTCGTCGCCGATGAGCCGGACCAGCGTGCCCGGCGACAGGTCCTTGTCGGGCATCACCAAGGCGGCGCCGGAGAGCAGGCAGGCGTAGGCCAGGCCCCAGGCGTTGGCGTGGAACATGGGCACCACGGGCAGCACCCGGTCCTGCTCGGACAGGCCGAAGGCGTTCCCCAGGCAGGCGCCCATCGAGTGCAGGTAGGCGGACCGGTGGCTGTAGACGATGCCCTTCGGGTTCCCGGTGGTGCCGCTGGTGTAGCACATCGCCGCGGCCGAGTTCTCGTCCAGCTCGGGCCAGTCGAACGAGTCGGGCTCGGCGGCGAGCAGCTCCTCGTAGCTGTGCACGCTCACGCCGGTGAGCTGGTCGGTTCCTGGCGTCTCGCTGAGCGGGCCGCCGGTCACGATCACGTGCTTGACCGTGGACGCCTGCGGCAGGATCTCGGCGAACTTGGAGACCAGCGACGCGTCCACGATGACGGCATAGTCGTCCGCGTGGGTGGCGATGTAGCCGACCTCGGCCGCCGCGAGCCTGATGTTCAGCGTGTGCAGGACAGCGCCCATCGAGGGCACCGCCAGGTACGCCTCGAGATGCTCGGCGTTGTTCCACATGAACGTGCCAACCCGCTGGTCGGCGTCGACGCCGAGACCGCGCAAGGCGTTGGCCAGCTGGGCGGCCCGGCGCCCGGCTTCGGCGTAGGTACGACGTCTGGTCCCGTCACCGGTCCAGGTGACAACCTCCCGATCGCCGAATACGGACGTTCCGTACCGCAAGATCGATGCGATCGTCAGCGGGACATCCATCATCGTGCTCCGCACCGAGCCACCTCCTCTGGGCGCCTGACCTGCATACCTGATAGTGCCATGAGTCAGGTACCCGGCAGTAGTCCCGGCCGGCCTGACGGCCGGGCGGATGGTGCGGCAAAGGGGGTTCTGCGGCATTCGCGAGGTTACGGATAAGGCGCCGGAATCTTTCCCGAGTTCAGCGTCAATGCGCAGCCTGGCCACCGCCCGTGACACCGTGCTTTTCACCGTGCCCAGGCTGATGCCCAGCGTGGCGGCTATCTCCGGTTCGGTCATGTCCTCGAAGTACCTGAGCATGACGGCAGCCCGCATCCGCTGCGGCAGCCGGTCCAGCGCGCGCCGGACGACCTCAGCCGTATCGCTTTCCCGCGAATGGTCGGCTACGACCTGATCTGGCAGTTCATCGGTCGGGTATTCATCGACCCGGCGGCGGCGCCACCACGATATGTGCGTATTGACCATCGCCCGCCGCACGTACGCGTCGAGCGCGGCCCGGTCGTTGATCCTGCCCCACGACCGGTAGGTCTTGACCAGAGCCGCCTGGAGGAGGTCCTCGGCGTCGGCCCGGTTCCCGGTGAGCATGATCGCCATTCGCAGCAGCGCAGTACTACGCGTGAGAACATAGTCACGGAACGCGGCATCTTCATCGCTGGCTCGCGATTCATCGTGCTGGCCGGCGCAGCTCATGCTGACTACCTTACTTAAGGTAGTCAGTGACACTACAGTCCGTACTCATCACGGTGCGGCCCGGCCGGTCCCGGCTATCCACCGGGGATGTATCTGTGTGTCTCCGGCAAGGAAGGTGCGCGAATGACTTGACGTGGCCGACCGGGACCAAGCAGGGTCCTATTAAGGCCTATGCAATCCCACGGAGGGCAAGTGCGGCATTTGGCTGACATTCCCCGTTGGTGCGACGATGTCACGGACTCAGCCAGTCCGACCCGATTCGCGCGCAGATCGCTGTTTAAGGCAGCGGTCCTCGGCCGACGCGATGAATCGGACATTACCGGCATACCGGAGGGAATTGGCAACGGCGGAGCCGCAAACAGATCTCTCGTATATACCATTACCGGGCGAATCCTCGACGTCAGCCCGCACATTCTGGTTTTGCTCACCCAGCGCGGTGAAGAGCGCTTTCCGCTCTCCGCCGCCGCCGAAGCCTGGCGCGGCGGCCCGGTTTCGCCCGCCGCGCTCAGGCAGGGTGATCACGCAATTGTCCGCCGGCGGCAGCCGGGCGCGCCGGTCATCGACCGGATCTGGGCTGAAATCGGTCGGGTCACCGGGACGATCGTCGAGCTGGACGGGCCCGCCAGCCTGCTCGTGGACGAGGGACCGGCCAAGGGCCGCCGGATCGTGCTCATCGGCCCCACGGCGGCCGGACGGATCCAGGTCCGGTTCCCCCGGCTCGAGCCGGGCTACCTGATCGACGTGATCGGGCTGAAGCACGATGGCTACCTGCAGGCCCTGATACCGGCGACATCCCAGCCGCCCTACCGGGCCGGCCATCCGCCGGCCGCGCCCATGGTCAGCGGCCACGTACCGGACCCGGTGAGCGGCACCGCGGTCTGGCACGAGCCCGGGGAGGAAGCGGAGAACCTGCTGGGCCTGGCGTATCCGGCGCTGGATCCGGAGACCAGCTGTGAGCACACCATCTCCGAGCTGTCCGCGTGCTCCGGCGGCCTGCACACGGTCGAGGAGTACGCGGTCGACCCGCACGCGACCGGGCCTGGCTGCGTCCGGCTCCCCTACCTGTCGGTGGGCAGCCAGGTCAGGCTGCGGAACGACTGCGCCGAACGGGACCGGGTCGTCCCGGTCACCAGCTGCGGGGCGACCGCCCGGCTGTTCTGCGACCGCTGCGTCACCTGCGGGACCTCGCGGAAGGGCCGGATCGCGGACCTCACCATGGCCGCGTTCGTCGAGCTCGGCGGGGCCCTGGAAGTCGGCTGCTTCAACGCCACCATGACGATCGGCGGCTGAGGCATGCTCATGCTCACCGCCATCCGCGAGGCGCAGCTACCGCTGCTGGCCGCCGTGCTGCTCGGTGCGTGCGCCGCCAAGATCTGGCGGATGCTGCGGCCGCACGCCGAGACCGACCACAGCGACCCCTCCGCGCTGTTCCCGGCGCACCTGCGGCGGCCGATCACGGTCCTGGTGTTCGCCGCCGAGCTCGGCCTCGGCCTCGGCCTCATCGGCACCGCCCTGCGGCTTCCTGGCACCGGTTTCACCGACGCCGAGCTGGCCGTGCCCGCGATGGTGGTACGCGCCGGGACCGCGCTGTTCTTCCTGATCTCCGTCGGGGTCCTGCACGAGATGAGGCAGCGGCGCCCGGATGCGGGCTGCGGCTGCTTCGGCGAGCTCAGCGCGACGCCGATCGGGCTGCGGACGATCGCCCGCGCGGGCTTGCTGTGCGCGTCCGCCGTCGCCAGCTTCGGCCTGCCGTCGCTGCGGATGCCGTCCTCGACCACCGTGGCCGAGCTCTGGCTCGCGGTGCTGGCCTTCGAGCTGGCGCTGCTCGCCTTCCTGTCGCCCGAGCTCGGCGAGATCATGGTCCGGCTCGGCTACTCCGAGCCATGCGAGCTGCGCCGGATGCCGGTCGGGCGGACTATGGCCGCCCTGCACGCCAGCACCCAGTGGCGCCGGTACGCGAGCCAGGTCACCGCCGGATCCCCCTCCGACGTCTGGCGCGAAGGCTGCTGGCGGTTCGTGGTGTACCCGGGGTATGCGCGCGGGCGGCGCATCGACATCGTCTTCGCCATCTACCTGCAGAACCGCAGGCCCGCGGTCCGCGTCGCGGTCCTCGACGCCGACACCGACGAGGTCCTCGGCCGCCCGGCCGCCGCCAGTCTGCCTATATCTAGCAGTCTCTAAGACTCATCCTAGACAGCCCAATATTCATATAGAGCAGCCAAGTATCCGGGCCAGCTTGACGCCGATCACTCCGGTCACATCTTTCCCATGAGCAACTCAGATGAATATATGCAATCGAACACACATGGCAATTTTCATGATCACGAAGGGTTTTATATCAGAAAACGTAGTAAATCATTCGTGATCATGGGCGCGGCCCTCGCGCGCGGGGCGGATGAGGTCACGGCGGCGCGTGGGGTCGCGCGGCGCGTGGGGTCGCGCGGCGCGTGGGGTCGCGCGGCGCGTGGGGTCGCGCGGTGCGTGGGGTCGCGCGGTGCGTGGGTCGCGCGGTGCGTGGGTCATGCGGCATGTGGGGTAACGCGGCGCGGCGGCATTAGGGAGATTAAGCGCCACGGGGAGGTTGCTGAGACACATGGGTTACAGGGGGCGCGTGAGGTTACGGCGACCCATGCGGGTGTCTTGTCCAGACGCCGCGGGTGCTAGACGGGCTGGGAGCGGAGGAACTTGCCGAAGTGCGGGACGGTGAACGCGATCAGGCCGCGTTCGGAGCTGTAGATGAGGCCCTTCTTGATCAGGCCGTCGCGGGCCGGTGACAGGCTGGACGGCTTGCGCCCGAGCTCGTCGGCCACCACCGAGGTCAGCACCGGGTCGTCCCCGGTCGCGGCCATCGCCCGCATGTACTGCCGCTCGGCCAGCGTGGCCCGCTCGTACCGGCTGCCGAAGAACCCGACCGCCAGCTCGCCCTCCGCCTCGGGCGCCGCCACGCTGACGTCGGCGCCGGTCACCGGGCTCCCCGCGGCCACGTCCCAGGTCACCTTGCCGTAGGCCTGGACGAAGTAGGGATAGCCGTCGGCGGCCGCGTACAGCGCGTCCAGCGCATCTTCAGTGAAGGTGACGCCCTCCCGCTCGGCCGGGGCCAGCAGCGCCAGGTCGGCCGCCTCCCGGTCCAGGCGGTCGATCCGCGCGTACCGGAACAGGCGCTCGGAGTAGCTCTTGCTGGCCGAGAGCACGGCCGGTAGGTGCGGCAGGCCGGCGCCGACCACGATGAGCGGGCCGCCTGTCTGCGACAGCTCGTGGCAGGCGGCGCACAGGGCGGACACGTCCGGCGTGGGGATGTCCTGCATCTCGTCGACGAACAGGGCGATCCCGACCCCGAGGTCGCCGGCCACCGACGCGGCCTCGGCGAACAGCTCCATCAGGTCGACCTCGAGGTCGCCGGAATCGGCCCGGCCGCGCTGGGCGGGAGCGTCGATGCCCAGCGTGACCGTGACCGAGGTCCCCTTGGGCAGCTTGGGATCGCGCTGGGCGAAGGCCTTGAGCACGCCGAGGAAGTACTCCACCCGATCCGGGGCCCGGTGCCGGGGGGCGAGCTCCCGCACGGCCATGTGCAGCGCGCCCGCGACCGGCCGCCTGATCGACTGGTCCGGCCGGGCCTCGATCTTGCCGGTGCCCCACAGCCGCTGCAGGGCCATCGAGCGGAACGTGTTCAGCAGCACCGTCTTGCCGACCCCGCGCAGCCCGGTCAGCACCATGCTCCGCTCCGGCCGGCCCCGGGCGATCCGTTCCAGCACCACCTCGAACTGGCTGATCTCCCGGTCGCGCCCGGTGAGCTCGGGCGGACGCTGCCCCGCGCCGGGGGCGTACGGATTGCGCACCGGATCCATGGCATCGGACTCTATGGCCTGATCTAGCTCAGACCCTAGATTTGCCTAGAAACCCCTACCGGCGTGTCGCGGGACGGGTCAAAGGGCGGCGCGACAGGACAAAGGGCCCGCGCGACGGGCACGGGGCCGCACGACGGGTCCAAGTGCCGCGCGCCAGGGCAAAAGACCGGGCAACGGCGTCAGTCGTCCTGGGGCTTGTTGATCCGGGTCAGGAAGGCGTTGTACGCCGCCAGGGCTTCGTCGTCATCGACTGAGTCCGCGGCTCGGGACCGGGTAGCAGGCACCCGTTCGGCTGGATCTTTTTCGGTTTCTTCCCGGTGGGAGCTGACCAGGGTGGCGAAGTTGGAGCGGCGGGCGGTCTCGAGCCAGCCCAGGCCGCCGTCGACGTGCTTTTCCCGGCTCCAGGCGAAGAACACCGCCATCACCAGGCCGAACATGATGCCGGCGCCGCCCACCCACATCACCGCGCCGCCGATGTGCACGTCAGTCAGGGGCGCCGGGGCCCACGCCGGGCGCTGGTCGGCCAGCCCCGGGAACGGGTTGCGGCCCTCCGAGCCGAGCGCCAGACCGGTGAACGCGTCCACCGGCATGGCGATGAAGAGCAGGAAGATCCGGGACGGGTAGGACACCTTCCACCGGATCGGCTCGCGCCCGATCAGCGGCAGGAAGTACAGGTAGCCGGAGATCAGGTAGAGCGCGTGCTCGCCGTCGTGCACGACGGAATTGGTCTCCACCAGGTTCATGAAGCCGGTCAGGTGGGTGCCGACGATGACCCCGACGTAAAGCGCGACACCGAATGGCGGCCAGGTGATCGCGGCCAGCACCCGGGAGCGCAGCACCTGCTTGGACCAGGTGTGCAGCGGGTTCCGGCTCGCGTGCAGCAGCAGCGTGGCCGGCTGGCCGACCACGAGCAGCGGCGGCGCGACCATGAGCAGCAGCAGGTGCTGCACCATGTGATCGTAGAACAGCACGTCGTCATAGCGGCCGATGCCGCTCTGGGTGGCGATCACGATGACGGCCAGCCCGGCCAGGAACAGCCCGGTCCGGTACAGCGGCCACGGCCGGGCCGGATGACGCCGCCGCACCCGCAGCGCGCCCCACAGGTACAGTCCCGCCGCCACCGCGACGAAGGCCGTGATCACCGGCGCGAACTGCCACCGGGTGACGACCTCGGCCACGGTGAAGGGGGGGCAGTTCCATGCCGCCGAGACTACCCTTCCGAGGTCAGGCCGCGGCGCTGGGCCTTAGTTGCCCGCCGCTAGTTGCCCGCGGTGCAGGCCCGGTCGACCGCCTGCCCGGTCTTGGCGCTGGCGACCTTCCCCGCCATGGCCACGCCGAGCGCCGCGTTGAGATGGCTGTACGCGGGATCGGCGCCGAGCTGGAGGGTCTCGGCGCGGATGGCGGTCCAGTCCGCCCCGGCGAACCACTGGCTGAGCTGGCTGCGGGTGTCGGTCTTCACCCGGCTGTAGTACTCGCCCCGCAGGCCGGACCACGCCTGGCAGACGGTGCGGGCCAGGTCGCCGTCCTGGCTGGACGGGAAGTCGGCGAGCTTCAGCGGCGCCGCCGACGCCGCGGTCGCGCCGGACGGCGATGCCGTGGCGGTGCTGCCGACCGACGCGAGCCCCGATGAGCTGTTCCCGCACCCGCTCGCCAGCAGGACGCAGCCGACGCCGGCCAGGCCCGCGGCGATCACCCGCAGTCTTCCCGTCAGGATCATCCGGCTCATCTCCTTCGGCGGCAGGCCAGGATCGCGGATCACGTTACTGGCGAAGCGCAGCCGGGGTTTCACGCAATGACCAGGTGTGTCCGTTCTGTGTCCGTCCCGGCGCGGCACAGCCGCCGCGCCAGCCTCGTGGGGCGGATGGTACCTGTGCTGCCCCTGGTGCCAGTTCGCCGTATCCCGGGGTACTCCGCCAGGCGCCCCAACGACATTGATGGAGCATCGATGCCGCCGCCGCGACATTGATGGAGCATTCATGTCGTTTGCCGGGAGCGGATCAGGACCGGACCGGTGACGGGCGTGAGCTACGGCACGGATGCGGCAGCTGATCAAGCGGGCAGGCCGACGACCGGGACGGCGGGCCTATCTCGCCCATTCCGGGCCTCATCCTGCCCATTCCGGGCCCCACCAGCCGCGAAGCCAGCTAGCGGCGAGGCCCGGATCGAGCGTCATACCTGGTCACAAAGCGGAGGGCGTGGGATTCGAACCCACGGTGACGTTACCGCCACAATGGTTTTCAAGACC
>JAICWX010000490.1 GCA_025934635.1 Streptosporangiaceae bacterium
GCGACGCGTCACGAGATCTCATCCTGGAAGCTGCGGAGCAATGGAAGACAACATAGAGCCGGGGTGGCGGACATCCAGCTACACCGGCAACGGCGGCGGCAACTGCGTCGAAGTCGGCGACGCCGCGGCCATGATCATCGTCCGTGACACCAAGGACCGTCCCGGTCCGGCACTGCGCTTCAGCCCGGCCGCCTGGCGCAGGTTCGCGAACCAGGTCAAGGCAGGCGCGTAGCCGTCGGTCACGATCGTGACCTGCCGGAGGCGTCGCTCGGCGTCTGGCTCTTGGTGAAGGGGTTCCGGCCGGTGCCGGTCAGCTGCGATCCGGTGCTGTATCCCGGCTAGCCGTGGCCGCCAGCACTGCTTCGGCGGTGGTGAGCAGGTCGAGCAGGGCGGGCTGGGTCAGGGACCAGACGGAGGCGCGGCCTTGCGGGCGGGCGGCGGCCAGGCCGCAGTCGCGCAGGCAGGCCAGGTGGCCGGAGACGGTGGACTGGGCCAGCCCCAGCGCCCGGGTCAGGTCCACCACCCGGGCCGGACCATCCGCCAGGCGATGCACGATGGCCAGCCGGACCGGGTCACCCAGGGCCCGGAACAGCGCGGCGGCCGGCCCCAGCACGGGGGACGGCCCGTCCTGTATCATCGACATGTACCGATGATATCGGAAAACGATAATGAAAACGATTATGATCCTCGCCCGCCCGGACCGCAGATGAGCAGATGAGCACGGACCACCAGCACGCCCACGACAACGGAAGCGGTCACGCGCACGGCCTCGACGCCGGCGCCGACCGCCGGTACCTGCTGGCCGCGCTGGGCCTGCTGACGGCGTTCATGGTCGCCGAGGTCATCGTGGCGGTGGCCTCCGGGTCGCTGGCGCTGCTGTCCGACGCCGGGCACATGCTGTCCGACGTCGGCGCGATCGGCGCGGCGCTGTGGGCCATCCGGCTGGCGGCCCGCCCGGCGGCGGGGGCGTGGACGTTCGGCTGGAAGCGCGCCGAGATCCTGTCCGCCGCGGGAAACGGCATCACGCTGCTCGTGGTCAGCGGGATCGTCGGCGTGGAGGCGATCGGCCGGCTGATCCACCCGCCCCGGGTCGACGGCGGCCCGGTGGTGGCGGTGGCCGCGGCCGGGATCGCGGTCAACATCGCCGCCGCCTGGGTGCTGGCCCGGGCCAGCCGGTCCAGCCTGAACGTCCAGGGCGCGTTCCGGCACGTCCTCACCGACCTCTACGGGTTCATCGGCACGGTCATCGCCGGGATCGTCATCCTGGCCACCGGCTGGACCCGCGCCGATGCCGTCGCCTCCCTGGTCGTGGTGGCGCTGATGCTCAAGGCCGCCTGGGAGCTGCTGGCCGCCTCCGGCCGGATCCTGCTGGAGGCCGCGCCCGCGACCATGGACCTGGACGACGTGCGAGCCCACCTGCTGGCCACCGAGCACGTCCGCGACCTGCACGACCTGCACGCCTGGACGGTCACCTCGTCGCTGCCCGCGCTGTCCGCGCACATCGTCATCGACGACGCCTGCTTCACCGAAGGCTGTGTCCCCCGCCTGCTCGACCAGCTGCAAGCCTGCCTCGCCGGGCACTTCGACGTCGAGCATTCCACCTTCCAGCTCGAGGCGGCCGCGCACGCCAGCCACGAGCCCGGCACCCACTAACCACGTCCTGGCGCCCGGCCCAGCTCACGTATAGCCTGGCAGGAGGCGCGCCGGGAAGTCTGGTCGGCACTGGGTTCGGCAACCGAGAGGACGGCCAGCGGCGTGCGTGACGTAGAAACCATCCTGTTCCTGGTCGTGCTGGGCACGGTGGTCGCGGCCTTCGCGGGCCGGCTCCGGATCCCGGCCCCCTCGCTGCTGGTGATCGCCGGGCTGGTGATCGGCCTGCTGCCGGGCGTTCCCGCCGTCCGGGTGACACCCGACCTGGTGAGCCTGGTGGTACTGCCGCCGCTGCTGTACGCGGCGAGCGAGGAGTTGCCGTGGCGGGAACTGCGGGCGGTGTGGCGGCCGGTGGTCATCCTGGCGGTCGGCCTGGTGCTGGCCTCGGCCGCCGTGGTCGCCGTCGTGGCCGGGGCGGCGGCCGGGATCCCCGCCAGCCTGGCCTTTGTCCTCGGATCGGTGCTGGCCAGCACCGATCCGGTGGCAGTGAGCGCGCTGGGGCGGCGGCTCTCGCTCCCGCCCCGGGTGCAGGCGCTGGTGCAGGCGGAGAGCCTGTTCAACGACGGGACCAGCCTGGTCCTGTTCCAGATCGCGGTGTCCTTCGCGGTCGCGGGCACGGCCGGGTCGGCGGGAGCAGGCAGCGTGCTGCTGCACGGCACCGGGCAGTTCGCGGTGCTGACGGCGGGCGGGGCGGCGGTCGGCGGCGCGGTCGGCGCCGGGGTGGTGCTGCTGCGCAGGCGCGTCACCGATCCAGTGCTGGATACCGTGGTCGCGCTGGTCACTCCGTACGCGGCGTACGTGCTGGGCGCGGCGGTGCACGTATCCCCGGTGCTGGCAGTGATCGTCACCGGGCTGGTCACCGGCGGGCGGCGGGACCGGATCACCAGCTCGCAAAGCCGGCTCCAACTGCACTCGGTCTACCAGACGATCATCTTCCTGCTGGAGAGCGTGGTATTCAGCCTCATCGGCCTCCAGCTCCCGACGCTGATCCGGGCCCTGTCCGGCGGCGGGGCCTGGCTACCGGAGGCGCTGGCGGTGAGCGCGACGCTGATCGTGATCCGGATCCTGTGGGTATTCCCGCTGTCGGCCGTCGCCCAGCGGCGCGGCGGCGCCCAGCGCCCGTCCTGGCCGGTCCCCGCCGTCGTGTCGTGGGCCGGCACCCGCGGGGTGGTGCCGCTGGCCGCGGCGCTGTCCATCCCGCTGACCAACGCAGCCGGCGCCCCGCTGCCGCACCGGGACCTGATCCTGGTGCTCGCCATCGCCGCCATCGTGATCTCGCTCGTCGTCCAGGGACTCACCCTGGGGCCGCTGGTCCGGCTGGCCGGCATCGCCCAGCCCGACGACGCGCGCCAGGAAGAGGCCACCGCCCGGCTGCGCCTGGCCCAGGCTGCCCTGGCCCGGCTGGACGAGCTGGCCGAGGAGGCTGTCGTCGCCGATGATCAGGTCGCCGATGACGCGATCGACCGGGCCCGCGCCACCCTGGAGGCCCGGATCGACCGGGCCCGTGCCCGCGTCGGCGTCGGCGACGACCGGTCCGGTGACCGCCAGGCCCCGGAGCCGGGACGCCTGACCGACCGGGAGCTGCGCCGCGCCCTGAACGCCGCTGAGCACGCCGAACTGGCCCGCCTCTACGACGAGGCCGCCATCAGCCAGGCCACCCGGCAGAGCCTGCAGCGCAGCCTGGACCTCGAAGCCACCCGGCTGGGCGACGACCACCACTGACCCGGGTGAACCGGCGGGCGTCAGCTGAGCTGGGCGTCCCGGGCCTCGGCGATGGCGGGGTCGGAACTCGTTCGGCTGATTGCTTTTTCGTAGGCGGCTCGCACGCCCGGCACCACGGCCACGGCGGCGACCGGGTCGACGTGGCCGGGACGCAGCCCGAGGATGTTGCCGCCGCGCTGCGCGACCGGGACGTCCGCGCCGCGCGCGGCGACCAGGGCGTGGAAGTGCCGGTAGTTCTCGCCGAAGTGCAGCAGGTAGGTGGCGGGCGCGCCGGTGGCCTCGGTCACCGCGGCGACCAGGTCCCGGGCCCGGTGGCCGAGGGCGGACAGCTCGGTGTCGTCCAGGCCGGTCAGCAGCTCGGCGTGGCGGCGCACCCGGAGGAAGAACCAGCCCGGCACCTCGTAGCCGGGCGCGACCTCGGCGGCCCACCGCTCGTCGCGGAACACCACCGCGTCCGGGGCCGCTGTTTCCATGTCGCACAGCAGGCAGCCGACCGTCACGACGCGTCCGCCGGCGTGACGGCCAGGCCGGGATGGGCGGCCAGGTGGTCCTCGACCGTGCCCGGCGGCCGTCCCAGCAGGCGCTCGACGTCATCGCTGACGAATTCCGACCGGCCGTCGCGGAACAGCTGGTACATCTCCTCGAAGTGCTCGGCTTCCCAGCGCGCCATCCCGCGCTGCTCGAGCTGGATCCGGACGTCGGCCGGCGTGATCTCACGGGTGACGGCCGGCTGGCCGGTCTGCGCGCTGACCATGTCCGCGATCTCGGCGAAGGTGACGGCGCGCGGACCGGTGAGCACCAGGGTCTGCCCGTCCCATTCCCGGCTGGTGAGGACCCGGGCGGCGCATTCGCCCACGTCGCGGGCGTTGATGAAGCTGATGCCGGCGGCGCCGATCGCGTCGCCGGGACGGATATCGGTGCCGGCCGGGAGGACGGCCCGCGCGCGATCGGCGTCGCGGGCCAGCGCCCGGGCCGGCTCCCCGAGCGCGGCCAGCGCGCGGATGACATGGGGGCCGACGGTGCCGGTCGCGCCCACGACGAGAACGGTCATGGCGGGCCGGGCGCGCTAGCCGAAGACCTGGACGGCGGCGGTGGCGGGGATGTCGTCCTGCACCCGGGCGTGGTCGTTGATGTCGCGCCAGATCTCGTAGCCGTGCTCCCGGCAGATCGCTACCTCCCGGGCGCTTTCCCGAACGTTAACAAATATATGTGATAACAGGCAACGAGGGCTCAAGGGCCGGTGTGGGCGCCGGTCATCATGGCGGCCAGGTCGTCGGGGTGGATGAAGGAGGGGGGCGGGGGCGGGCCCCAGGAGAACAGGCCGCGGGCGCCCTCGAGGTCCTGCGGCGTCCACAGCTGGTCGTCGACGATGCAGTCCATGTCGCTGTAGTACTCGCTGAAGTTGCCGGCCGGGTCCTTGAGGTACCAGAAGAAGTTCGACCCGCCGTAGTGCCGGCCGAGGCCCCAGACGTGCCGCTCGGGGTGGTCCGCGAGCATGGTGGCGGCCCCCCGGCCGACGTCGTCGACGTCGTCGACCTGCCACGACGTGTGGTGCAGGAAGGAGACCGGCGCGCCCAGGACCAGCACGTTGTGGTGGTCGGTGGAGCAGCGCATGAACGTGCCGGCGCCCTTGATCCGGTCGCTGATCCTGAAGCCGAGCCCGGAGGTGAAGAACGCCTCGGTCGCCTGCGGGTCGGTGGAGCCCATCACGGCGTGCCCGAGCTTGCGCGGGGCGACGCGGTCCTCGCGCAGGATCCCGGGCGCCCGGACGTCGGGCCGTTCGGTCCGGCCCGGCCCGTTGTACGGGGTCGGAGCCAC
>JAICWX010000400.1 GCA_025934635.1 Streptosporangiaceae bacterium
CCGGTTTATACATGACCAGCAGAACCGGCCGCCTGGCATTTTCCATCTTTCCGCAGGGATGCTAGGTTTACCGGAGTAAACCTCAATCCAGGCGGCGCTGACCTGCGGCTTTGCTATCAGGCAATGAGCACCAAGTGTCAGCCGGCCGAGCCTCCTTGCTGGAGGATCACGCCCACCACGGCCGAGCCGAGGCTACTGGTCGAGTGGGTGAAGCCGACGGCGATCGCCCCGGCGGTTCCGGGGATGCCGGCCACTGCCTGCAGGTCGATCTTGTCGGAGGCGACGGGCAGCCGGGTCACGCTCAGGTGCCCGCCGGCGTAATGCATGAACGATGCGATGGTACCGCCGGCCGGCGTGCTCAGCGGAATCCACAGGCCGCCCCGGCCGTCCGGTGCCACCGACGCGAAGGCCTGGTAGCCGCCGGTCTTGGAGGAAGCGACCTTGGCCCAGGAGTGCCCGTTGTAGTGCAGGACCACCACCGGGCCGCCCTCGTCCTGGAGGTTGCCGTCGCCGACCGCCCAGACGCTGCTCTTGGACTGCGCGAACATCGACGTCACCGACGGGCCGTTGAGCTCCTGCTTGGCCGGCAGCAGCTTCTTGACCGAGGTCTTGACCCAGGTGTGGCCGTTCCACCGAGCGACATTGGTGCCGCCGAACGCCCAGTCACTAGCGCCGGCGGCGCTGCCGCCGGTCAGGCCGCGCCCGGAGGCCACCTTGGCCCAGCCGTGGCCGTTGTAGTGCCAGGTGCCGAGCGCGCCGGGGATGCCGGTCATGCCGAAGACCCAGACGTTGCTGGGACCGGCCACGACGGCCGAGCTGATCATCCCGCGGAAGGTGTGCTGGGTGGACCAGCCGCGGCCATTCCAGTGCGCGGCCTGCCCGTCCTGGCCGAAGGCCCACGCGTCGGAGGCTGACGTGGCGCCGGCCGCAACGATCTCCTGGCCGTTCTTGCCGGGGAACGCGACCTTGGTCCAGCTGGACCCGCTGCGCTTCCATGCGGTCGGCGTGGCCTCTCCGAGGAACGCCCAGCCCGCCGAGCGGCCGAGCGTGGCCACGGCGGTGAACTGGCCGAAGCCGCCCGCGTGGACCTGCTTGACGATCCTCCAGGACGATCCCGCCGCGGGCCCGACCGAGGCCTGCGCGGCCACGGCCGACACCGAGGTGGCCCCGGCGATGGCCAGCACGGCGGCGGTCCCGACCGCGGCCCGGCGGCTGGGGCGCCGCAGTCGTGACCGGCGCGGCGCGCCCCCGGCGACGGCCGCGCCCCCGGCGACCGTTGCGCCTGCGGCGACGACCGCGGTCCACGGCACCGCGCTCATGATCTGCGTGTCCCCGTGCCGGGTCTCCCGCTGCGCGGCGTCCGGCGTCCCCCCTCGCGTGACATCGTCCGCGAGTCGCTCGTTCTTGCTCGCCAGGGCGCTCCAGTCCGGAGTGCTGCTTGGCATGTGCCCTCCCAGGCATGCGGCGGAATGACCGGCGTGCGCAGTCCCCGCACACGTCTCCTTGTAAGACCCCTGAGCGGGCCGATCGGACATTGTCATCGCGGTTACAAATCCGTAACTCTCGTAATGGCTGCCCACACGCGTCTCCTGGTCCTCAGCGCCCGCCATGCTTCCTCCCGCCATCGTTGGTGCCGAGTCGCCCGCGGCGACGTCCGGCCTTCGTCAGCAGGAGGCGCGAGCGCCCGGATTAACAGCAGGAACTTGATAACGAATGAATAACGGTCGCCTCGGTAGCCGGGTCGGGTCGTAGCACCACAGCCTGGATGCGCCAGCCTGACTCACGGCGCCGTCCCCGGCCTGGTCAGCCAGCGCGCCGCCATTCCCCTGCGTTTCCCCTCGGGCCCCCGGCCTTTCCCCCGTGGCCGCCCCGAGGCTGTCGGTGCACGACCTGGACAGCCCTGGACAGCACGGATTTGGACAGCAGAGAGATGACATGAATGCGGGACCCCCTCAGCTCAGCGCACGCTAGGTGCGTCAGCACATGTCAGGAGCGTGAGGAGGTCCCTGTAATGGCCATCGTAGGAGGGTTTGACATCCATCGTCGACAGGTCACGTTCGACTATCTGGACACGGGCACCGGGCAGGTGCGGCGGGGCCGGATCGATCCGGCGTGCCGGGCGACACTGCGCGCGTGGCTGGAGCGGTTCGCGGACCGCGATGATGTGACGTTCGCGGTGGAGGGCTGTACCGGGTGGCGGTTCGTGGTGGAGGAGCTGCAGCGGGCGGGGATTACTGCGCTGCTGGCTGAGCCGGCCGAGACCGCTCATCAGCGGGGCCCGAAGAAGCGGGCCAAGACCGATAAGGCCGATGCCCGGCACCTGCGCACGCTGGTAGCTGAGGGCCGGGTGCCGGTGTCGTGGATCCCGCCGGAGCAGGCCAGGGAGCTGCGGGTGCTGCTGCAGCTGTACCGGGACCTGCGCGAGGAGCACACCGCGTGGGCCCAGCGGATCCACGCCACGCTGTTCCATCAGGGCGTGCCCGGCCTGGCCGGGCGGCTGTCCGAGCCGCGGGCGCGCGCCGTGCTGGCGCACGGCCAGGACATCGGCCTGTCCCCGGCCAGCGCGCAGGCCGCCGCGGTCGCGCTGGCCCGGATGGATGACCTGGAGGCCGCGCTGGCGCCGGTGCACGCCCGGATCGCCGGGTTCGCCCGCCGCCAGGCCGGCTGCCAGGCGCTGGCCGGCGAGCTGTACGGGGTCGGGCCGCTGGTCGCGGCGATCGTGTGGGCGTTCCTCGGCGACACCCGCCGGTTCTCCTCCTCCGCGCAGGCCGTCCGGCACACCGGGCTGGATGTCACCGTGTACTCCTCCGATGACAAGCGCACCCCCGGGCACCTGTCGCACCAGGGCCCGCCGATCTTGCGCTGGGCGCTGTTCGAGGCCGGCCACCAGGGCTCGCGCGCCAGCTCCCCCGACCACCGCTATTACACCGACGTCGCCGCGCGCATCGACGCGAACCGGGCCGCGCTGTCGGTCGCCCGCAAGCTGGCCCGCCGCTCCCATCACATCCTGCGCCGCCTCGGCGACGCCGCCTACGCCCCTGTGCCGGGCTGGTGAGGTGCATATGCGGGTGAACGCGGCGGCCCTTCATAAAACCGATGCACCGTGGCTACCCCCCTGGCCGACGCCCCTGAGGGTTCCTGCCGCCACCCCGCGCCACCGCACGGGCTGGACGGCCTCGAGAGACCGGCGCGGCCACACATCCAGCGGGACCACCCCATCGATCATCATGTCGCCGGGACCAGCCAGCACCGGTCTCGCGCACCGAGATAAGGCCGGGCGCCCGCGCCACCCGCACACGCCGATCCCCGAGCCTTTCCCGGAGGAGCCCATGACCTGACCCGCGACCTCACCCGTGCCGAGCGCCTAGTGTGCGCCGGCCGCCGCCAGCGTCAAGACCACGCCCCTGCGGGGTGGCCTCCGGCCAGTCTTGACTCCAGCGGCTCCACCGGCCTGAATCTGGCACCTACCGGCCGGGATGAGGGAACTGCACGCGTTGAACTGACGGACCGCAACAGATAAGGATCACCCAGCCACCGGAGAGGATCACCTAGCCACCGGAGAGGATCACACGCCGGCCAGCCAGGTCACGCGAGGCCAGCCAGAGCGGCTCACCTGAGGGTACGCTCTCAGCCTGGCCCTTCCTGTTTGACCGCATCGCGCCGTGTTGGCCTGCTCACGGAGAATGACCCGAGATCCGATGACTGACAGTGACCGCATTCCCCAGGTGCTCGTCGTCGATGATGAGCCGAACATCCGCGAGCTGGTTCAGGTCGCGCTCAAGTTCCACGGCTGTTCGGTGACCACCGCGGCCACCGGCAAGGAGGCCCTGCGGCGAGCGGAGGCCAGCCAGCCGGATCTCATCGTGCTCGACGTGATGCTGCCGGACATGGACGGGTTCGAGGTGTGCCGCCGGCTGCGCGCGGCGGGCAACGAGGTGCCGGTGATCTTCCTGACCGCGCGGGACACCTCCTCGGACACGGTCACCGGCCTGGCCATCGGCGGCGACGACTATGTGACCAAGCCGTTCTCGGTCGAGGCGCTCGTGGCCAGGGTGCGGGCGGTGCTGCGCCGGGCGTCGAGGTCGGCGCCGGAGCCGGAGCGGGCCCGGTCGGGCGAGCCGCTGCGGGCCGGGGACGTGGAGCTGGACGAGGACCGGTGGACGGTGCACCGGGCGGGCGTGCCGGTCGAGCTGTCGCCGACCGAGTTCCGCCTGCTGGCCTATCTGATGAAGCACGAGGGCCGGGTGCTGACCCGGGCCCAGCTACTGGAGAACGTCTGGGGCTGGGACTACTCGGGCGAGTCCCAGATCGTCGAGACCTACGTGAGCTACCTGCGCCGCAAGCTGGACCCGCTGGGCCCGCCGGTCATCTACACCCAGCGCGGGGTGGGCTACAGCTTCCGGCCCCGGCATCGGGAGCAGGCCGGGCCGCCGGGCCCTGAGTGAGCGCTGCGCTGGTGAGCACCGCATGACCGGTTCCCGCGGTTCCCGCCGGCTGTCGCTGCGCGCCCGGATGCTCGTGGTGCTGATCGGCGTGACGACCATGTTCTTGCTCATCAACGGGATCGTCAGCACGGTCATCCTGGCCCGCAACGTGACCAGCCAGTTCGAGGGCAACCTGATCACGGCGGCCGACTACCGGCCGCAGGACATCATGAGCCGGCTGCAGAGCTACCCGGCGGTGCTGGTCAAGATCCAGCCCAGGCCGAGCGCGCCGGCCATCCAGCAGCTCACCGGCGCGCCGTCCACGCCCCAGCTGGAGGCGGCGGTGCGCACCCTGATCGCGCAGCATGACCTCACCAGCCGGGTCCGGGCCAAGTCCGGCACCAGCCCGCCGTTCAAGCTGACCACGCCCAGCGGGCTCCAGCTGCTGGCGGTGGTCCGGGTGGTGAGCCGGCCGGATCCGGCCGAGGTGCTGGTGGTGGCCCAGCCGGCCAGCGTGGCCACGGCCAAGGTGTGGCGGTTCATCATCGCCGAGCTGATCACCGGCGGCGCGCTGATCGGGCTGCTGGCGCTGGGCGGCGAATGGCTCATCGCCAGGGGCCTGGACCCGCTGGGCCAGATGGCCAGCACGGCCAGCGACATCACCTCGCGGGGCGACCTCACCGCCCGGATGCCGGACGCCGACCTGCAGACCGAGGTCGGCATGCTGGGCTCGGCCATCAACACCATGCTCGACCGGATCCAGCAGGCGTTCGGCGCCCGGCTGCGGTCGGAGCAGAAGGTGCGCGAGTTCGCCGCCGACGCCTCGCACGAGCTGCGCACCCCGCTGACCACGATCCGCGGCTACGCCGAGCTGTACCGGCAGGGCGCGCTGGGGCCGGATCAGCTGCCGAGCGCGATGCGCCGGATCGAGCAGGAAGCGGACCGGATGAGCACGCTGGTCGCTGAGCTGCTCGAGCTGGCCCGGCTGGACCGGACGTCGTCGCTGGACCTGGCCGAGACCGACCTGGCCGGGGTGGTCAGGGACGCGGTCGCCGACGCGGTGGCGGTGGAGCCGGCCCGGCCGGTGCGCGCCGAGGCCCCGCCCCGCCTGGTCGCGGTGGTGGACGAGCCGCGGATCCGCCAGGTGCTGGCCAACCTGCTGGGCAACGTGCGGGCGCACACGCCGGTCAGCACCGCGGTCGCCGTCCGCCTGGGCGCGATCACGGGCGGGGTGCTGATCGAGGTGGCCGACGCCGGGCCGGGCATGTCGCCGCAGGACGCGGCCCGGGCCTTCGACCGCTTCCACCGGGCCGCGGGCCGGGACGGCCGGGAGGGCGCGCCCGACCCGGTCAGTTCCCCGGGCACGGAGCGCAGCGGCGGCAGCGGGCTGGGCCTGTCCATCGTCCAGGCCATCGCCAGGGCCCACGGCGGCCGGGCCACCCTGGAGTCCTGGCCCGGCCGCGGCACCAAGGTCCGGGTCTGGCTGCCCGTCCGGACCGCCGGCGAGCCGCGCGAGCGCGGCCAGCCGACGGCCTACACGGCCGGCGGCTGAGCCTCGCTCTCGCTCGCCTGGGGGTCGGTGGCCACCGAGCGGACCAGCAGCTGGGCCACGTCGATGACCTCGAGCGACTCCTTGGCCTCGCCCGAGCTCTTCTTGGCCGCGATGGCGTCACCCAGCATGACCATGCAGTACGGGCAGCCGGTGGAGATGGTGTCCGGGTCGGTGCCGAGCGCCTCCTCGATGCGCTCGGTGTTGATCCGCTTGCCGATCCGCTCTTCCATCCACATCCGGGCCCCGCCCGCGCCGCAGCAGAAGCCGCGCTCCTTGCACCGGTGCATCTCCTGGGCCTGGACGCCGGGCACCTGCTCCATGATCTCCCGCGGCGGGGTGAATACCCGGTTGTGCCGGCCCAGGAAGCAGGGGTCGTGGTAGGTGATCTTCTCCTCGATCGGGTTGACCGGGGTCAGCTTGCCCTCGGAGACCAGGCGGGCCAGCAGCTGGGTGTGGTGTATGACCTCGTAATTGCCGCCGAGCTGCGGGTACTCGTTGGCGATGGTGTTGAAGCAGTGCGGGCAGGAGGCGACGATCTTCTTGCCGGGCTGGCCGAGCCCGGCCTCGTTGAGCGTCTCCACGTTCTGCTGGGCCAGCATGCTGTAGACGAACTCGTTGCCCATCCGGCGGGCCGGGTCGCCGGTGCAGGTCTCGGCCGGGCCGAGCACCGCGAACGACACCCCGGCGGTGTGCAGGAGCTGGGCGATGGCCTTAGTGGTTTTCTTGGCCCGGTCCTCCAGGGCGCCGGCGCAGCCGACCCAGAACAGGTACTCGGTGTCGCCGATCTGGCCGTCCACCACCGGGACCTCGAAGTCCAGCTCGGAGATCCACTCCAGCCGCTTGTCCCCGCCCATGCCCCACGGGTTGCCCTTGTTCTCCAGGTTCTTGAACATCCCGTTCAGCTCGCTGGGGAACGACGACTCGATCATCACCTGGTAG
>JAICWX010000530.1 GCA_025934635.1 Streptosporangiaceae bacterium
CGTCGATCCGGTGGTCGAGGGGCGGGCTCGCGCCGCGCAGACCGACCGCTCGCGCGGCGCCGCGACGCACGATGCGGCCGTCGCGCTTCCTATCCTGATCCACGGTGACGCCGCCTTCGCCGGCCAGGGCGTCGTGGCCGAGACGCTCAACCTGTCACAGCTGCGCGGCTACCGCACCGGCGGCACCGTGCATGTCATCGTGAACAACCAGGTGGGCTTCACCACCGCGCCGCAGTACTCGCGGTCGAGCGTGTACGCGACCGACGTGGCCCGGATGATCCAGGCGCCGATCTTCCACGTCAACGGCGACGACCCCGAGGCCGTGGTGCGGATCGCCCGGCTGGCCTTCGACTACCGGCAGGCGTTCAAGAAGGACGTCGTCATCGACATGATGTGCTACCGCAAGCGGGGGCACAACGAGACCGACAACCCGTCGTTCACCCAGCCGCTCATGTACGACCAGGTCGAGGCCAAGCGCTCGACCAGGAAGGTCTACACCGAGTCGCTGATCGCCCGGGGCGACATCACCATGGAGGAGGCCGAGGCGGCGCTGCGCGACTACCAGCAGCAGCTCGAGCGGGTCTTCACCGAGACCAGGGACGCGGCGGACCGCCCGGCCGAGCCGGGCAGCGTGCTGCCGGCCGAGCCCGAGGACCGCCCGGTCAACCACGAGGCGGTGCCGACCGCGGTATCCCCCGAGGCGGTCAAGCGGATCATCGACACCCAGGTCAACCTGCCGGCCGACTTCACCCCGCATCCGCGGCTCAAGCCGCTGCTCGACAAGCGTTCGACGATGCGCGAGGAAGACGCGATCGACTGGGCCACCGGCGAGCTGCTGGCGATGGGCGCCCTGATCCTGGACGGGCACCCGGTGCGGCTGGTCGGCCAGGACACCAGGCGCGGCACCTTCGGCCAGCGGCACGCGGTGCTGGTGGACCGGCACACCGGCGAGGACTACACGCCGCTGAAGCAGCTCGAGTCGGGCGCCGCGAAGTTCTTCGTGCACGACTCCCTGCTGTCCGAGTTCGCCGCGATGGGCTTCGAGTACGGCTACTCGCTGGCCCGCCCGGACGCCCTGGTCTGCTGGGAAGCCCAGTTCGGCGACTTCCTCAACGGCGCGCAGACGATCATCGACGAGTTCATCAGCTCCGGCGAGCAGAAGTGGGGCCAGCGTTCCGGCGTGGTGCTGCTGCTGCCGCACGGCTACGACGGCCAGGGCCCGGACCACTCCTCGGCCCGGATCGAGCGGTTCCTGTCGCTGTGCGCGCAGGACAACATGACCGTGGCCTACCCGACGTCGCCGGGGAACTACTTCCACCTGCTGCGCTGGCAGGGCCTGTCCGGCCGGCACAAGCCGCTGATCGTGTTCACCCCGAAGTCCATGCTGCGGCTGAAGGCGGCCGCCTCCCCGGTGAGCGCCTTCACCACCGGGTCGTTCCGGCCGCTGATCGGGTCGGGGCAGGAATCGGACGCCGCGGTCCGCCGGGTCCTGCTGTGCTCGGGGAAGATCTACTACGACCTGATCGCCCGGCGCGAGCAGGGCGGCGCGACCGATACCGCGATCGCCCGGGTCGAGCGGCTGTACCCGCTGCCGGTCTCCGAGCTGAAGGCCGAGCTGGCCCGCTACCCGCAGGCCGAGTCGGTGATCTGGGTTCAGGAGGAGCCGGCCAACATGGGCGCCTGGCCTGCCTTCGCGCTGAAGCTCCCGCGGGTGCTGGGTCGCGAGGTCGGCGTGGTGTCGCTGCCGGCTAGTTCGGCCCCGGCGGCCGGATCGGCCAAGGCGCATGCCGCCAGCCACCGGGAGATCATCGAGACGGCCATCCCCGCGGAGCGCTAGATGTACTTCACCGACCGCGGCATCGAGGAGCTCGAGGAGCGGCGCGGCGAGGACCAGGTCGCGATGGCCTGGCTCGCCGCCCGGCTCCGCGACTTCGTCGACCTCAACCCCGAGTTCGAGACGCCCATCGAGCGGCTGGCCACCTGGCTGGCCCGGCTCGACGACGAAGAGGACTAAACACCAAGACCTTTACCCCGAACGGGTGCCGTTCCCGCTCCGGCACCCACCACGCCCGTCCCCCAGCCGTCGTCCCCGCCCCCGCGCCCCTCAGTCGCGATACATCTTGACTTTGGGAAAATGAGATATATCGTTAGGTGTACTGGACGGGCTTACGGGAAGACGGGTGGAATGCCGATGGGCGACATGTCGCAGTGGAAGATCGACGCTCCCACGACGATGGAATTCGACGGCGTAACCGCGCTGCGGGTCCGGCTCGTCGGCGGCTCGGTCGCGGTGCTCGCCGCCGAGGGGACGTCCTCGCTTGAGGTGTCCAGCCTCGAGGGCGACCCGCTGCAGGTGACCTTCCAGGACGGCATGCTGACCATCGCGCACGAGAACCTGAGCTGGGAGGGCCTGCTGAAGTGGCTCCGGCCGCAGCGGCACGCCGCCACGGTGACGGTGAGCGTCCCGCGCAAGTGCCCGGCGCAGGTCGGCGTGGTCAACGCGGCCGCGGTGGTGTCCGGCATCGGCGCGCGGACTTCGGTCAAGAGCGTCTCCGGGGGGATCACCCTGGACGGCGTGGCCGGCGAGGTGGACGCCAACACCGTGTCCGGGCCGCTGGAGGCGCAGGGGATCAACGGCCGGCTCAACTTCACCACGGTGTCCGGTGACCTGACGCTGGCGGACGGCTGGCTGGAGCGCCTGGACGCGAACGCGGTCAGCGGCGACGTGACCGCGGACGTCGACCTCGACCCGCTGGGCGGGATGAACGTGAACACGGTGTCAGGGGAGGTCGTGCTCAGGCTTCCGGCCGAGGCCGACGCTCAGGTAAACCTGCACTCGGTGTCCGGTGACGTGCGGAGCGAATTCGCGGAGCTAAAGCGGTCCTCGGCTCCGGCGTCTCGTAGCGTTAGCGGTAGCCTTGGCGCCGGCTCAGGACATGTCTCCGTCGCTACCATGTCCGGCCGGGTCATGCTGCTGCGACGCGCCGGGTCAGCTGGCCCGGGAGCTGATCAGCGGCCTGATAATGAGAATGAGATGGAAGGCGAGGCCAGTTGAGTCCGGTATTCCGCCATGGCAGCCTCCGGCTGTACCTGCTGCGGCTTCTCGACGAGGAGCCCAGGCACGGCTACGAGGTCATCCGGCTGCTGCGCGACCGGTTCATGGGCGTGTACTCGCCCTCGCCCGGCACGATCTACCCGCGGCTGGCCCGGCTCGAGGAAGAGGGCCTGGTCACGCACGACGAGGTCGACGGCCGCAAGGTCTACCGCATCACCGAGGCCGGCCGCGATGAGCTGCGCAGCCGCAGCGACGAGCTCGACGAGCTCGAGGAGGAGCTGTCCGCCTCGGTCAGCGACATCGTGCGCGAGGTCAGGGAAGACGTCAGGCAGACCGTGCGCAGCCTGCGCGAGGAGCTGACCTGGGCGGCCCGCGAATCGCGCCGGATGGGCAAGGAGATGGCCTCCGACGTCCGCGAGCAGGCCCGGCAGGCCCGCGACGAAGCGCGCGAGCAGGCCCGGCAGGCCCGCGACGAGGCCCGTGAGCAGGCCCGGCAGGCTAAGGAAGAGGCCAAGGAGCAGGCCCGGCAGGTCCGGGACGAGGTCCGCGGTCCGGGCGACGGCGCTCCCGGGCAGCCAGACGAGGCGGCTGGGCCGCCCGGCGGGGCGGCTGGGCCGCGCGACGGGGCTCCCGGACAGCGCCCGCGGCCGGCGGATGCCGGCGACCCGCCTGGTGCGAAGCCGGCTGGCGAGGGGCGCGGCCAGGAGACGGCCGGCGCCGGACGCGGTCCGGAGGCCGCCCGGCGGGTCCATGAGCAGGCCCGGCGCCTGCGCGAGGAAGCCCGGCGGGCCAGCGACGAGGCCATGGGGGCCGGGGCGGCGGCGTTCAGCGAGCCCGCCGGAGCGGGAGCCCGGTTCGGCTCGGGTGCGGGCGACTGGGACGGTTCCGGCTGGGGCCAGGGAGCGGGCGGACCCGGCGGACCGGGCTGGACGGACTGGCCCGGCCGGCGCGGCTGGGAAGACTGGGCGCGGATGCGCGGTCGCGGTGGCTGGCCCGGCGCGCTCGACTTCGGCACCCTGCGCGACCTGGAACGGGTGGCGATCCAGTTCACCTCGGACCTGCGCAAGCTGGCCATGCAGTCCACGTCGGGCGGCGAGAACGTGATCAGCGACCTGCGCGGGATCCTGGAGGACGCGCTCGACCGGGTCAAGTCCGAGATCTTCGGTCCCGGCCGCGAGGCAGCGGGCAAGCGCGGATCCGATTCGGCGCCGGCTGGCCCGGCGCCCGCGGGCGCGTGCCCCGCCGGCGGGGGGCCCGCCCGGTGATCGACCGGGTGCTGCCCATGGCCCAGGCCCGTGACGGTTTCGCCGCCATGGCGGCCGGCGACCTGTTCGGCAAGGTCGTCTTCACGCTCTAGCCGGCTAGACG